>NZ_WOXS01000002.1:942000-1256000 GCF_009852415.1 Streptomyces sp. Tu 3180
CTCCAGGGATGCCAGCCGGGCGAAGAGAGCGGCGGTGTCGGGGGCGTCGTCGTGCCGCCGACGGGGCGCGGCGGTGGTCGTGCGGGGGTGGACGTGTCAATGAGCATACGGTTTCGCTCCCGAACGGTGGTTTCAGGGATCTACCGCGGGGCGGTCGCCGCCGGGACGCCCGGAGGGTCCGCAGCAGCCGTACCGCTCCCGCTGGCGCGCCTCCGGTCCGAAGCACGAACTCCGATTGCCCTGCCGCCGGTGGAACAAACTCCGCTTCCTCGCACAATCTGCGGGGGTCCTCGCCGGGCGGCCGGGGCGGCCCCGGGGCATCGGCGCCCGGGCGGTCTCAGAACAGGGGCACCACGGCGGTGATGCACTTGCCGCCCGCGGGGAGGTCGGACACCCGGACGTCCCGGGAGAGCCGGCAGACGATGGGCCAGCCGTGGCCGCCGGGCCGGCGGCGCCCCTGCGGGTCGGTCGCCGGCAGGGCGACGGGCAGTCGGTCGCTGCGGTCGCTCACCGACAGACGCACTCCGGGACCGCTGACGTCGACCTGGAAGTCGGTGAGGCCGCCTCCGTGCAGCATCGCGTTGGTGGTGAGCTCGGAGGCGACGAGCAGCGCGTCCTCCAGGGCGTGGGTGTCGCAGGGTGTGCGGGTGGCGCGGCAGCGTTCGGACACGGCGCGCTCGACGGCCTCGCGCACCTCGGCGGGCCGGCGCGGGCAGGCCGGGCGGACCCGGCGCGCGCCGGGCGGCTCGACAACGGGTTCGGTCACGTGCTCCTCACACATCCTGCGGCTCCCTGGTCGATGGCGAAACTCGATGAGGTTCGATGAGGTTCGATGAAGAAGGAGGCCGGCCCCTGGCCGGCGGACGCGGCGGCCGGGCCCGGCGTCCGGCCGCCGGCACGGCACGCGGACAGTTCCCGTGCCCCGTCCGCGGTCACGGGGGCGGTCCCCGTCCCCGGACGCCGCGGGTCTCCTTTTTCGGCTCACCTGTCCCGGTACGGGCAAACCTCTCGGCCGTTTCCCGAATGCCTGCCATCCGAACGGCGCACGGGGGTACGCGGAGTGCATGACCGATGTGGTGGACTCCGACGAACTGATGCGGCGCATCCAGCGGGCGCGGGCCTGCGCGGCACAGGAGGAGCGGGCGTGGCGGGCCAGGGGCGACGAGGCCGGGGGGACGGATCCGGACGCGGCGCGCGACGCCGCTGTGCACAGGACGGCCTACGAGGTCGTGCTGCGGGTGCTGGACGAGATCCTGACTCCGGGCAAGCACCCGGCACAGGGCTGATCGGGCCGCCCCGCGGGGCGCGACGGAGACCGGGCCGATTGGCGCGGGCCGGTACCGGGCACCCGGGACGCATGACTGTCGATCACGGCCGGGCACCGGTTCTGGAAGCTCTGGAGGACTACCACCGCAAGGGACGGCTGGCGTTCACGCCGCCGGGCCACAAGCAGGCCCGGGGCGCCGACCCCGCGGTGCGCAGGGTGCTCGGGGACGCCGTGTTCCTGGGTGACGTGCTGGCCACGGGGGGTCTGGACGACCGGCTCACCCGGGGTCAGGTGCTGGAAGACGCGCAGGAACTGATGGCGGACGCGGTGCACGCCGATCACACCTTCTTCAGCACCTGCGGCAGTTCCCTGTCCGTCAAGGCGGCGATGCTGTCGGTCGCGGGTCCGCACGAGAAGCTGCTGATCGGGCGTGACGCCCACAAGTCGGTGGTGGCGGGGCTGATCCTGTCCGGGATCGAGCCCGTGTGGGTGGAGCCGCGCTGGGACGCGGAGCGGCATCTCGCGCACCCGCCGTCGGCCGAGGACTTCGACAGGGCCTTCGACGCCCACCCGGAGGCGCGCGGCGCGCTGGTCACCAGCCCGACGCCGTACGGTGCCTGCGCGGATCTGCGGGCGATCGCCGAGGTGTGCCACCGGCGCTCGCTCCCGCTGATCGTGGACGAGGCCTGGGGCGCGCACCTGCCGTTCCACCCCGACCTGCCGTCCTGGGCGATGGACGCGGGCGCCGACATCTGCGTGACCAGCATCCACAAGATGGGCAGCGGTCTGGAGCAGGGTTCCGTCTTCCACCTGCGGGGCGACCTGGTGACGCCGGCGCTGCTGGGCGTCCGCGCGGACCTGCTGGACACCACCAGCCCGTCGGTGCTGATCCACGCGGGGCTGGACGGCTGGCGGCGGCAGATGGCGCTGCACGGCAAGGAGCTGCTGGGCGCCACGCTCGACCTCGCGGCCGAGGTCCGGGCCGCCGTCGAGGAGATCGACGGGATGCACGTCAACGACCGCGACGACTTCTGCGGCCCCGGGCTGGCGGACGACTTCGACCCGCTGCCCGGCATCATCGACCTTCAGGAGCTCGGGATCACGGGGTACCAGGCGGCGGACTGGCTGCGCGAGCACCGGGGCATCGACGCGCACCTCGTCGACCACCGCCGCATCGGGGCGCAGATCACCCTCGGCGACGACCGGGAGACGACCGGCGAACTGCTCTCGGCGCTGCGGGACCTGGCACGGGCCGCCCGGGACCTGCCCGAGGCGCCGCGGGTGGACGTGCCGTCCCCCGGCGGGCTGCGGATGGAGCAGGCCCTGCTGCCGCGGGACGCGTTCTTCGGGCCGGCCGAGGACGTGCCGGTGGGCGAGGCCGCCGGACGGGTCGCGGCGGAGATGATCACGCCGTACCCGCCCGGGATCCCGGCCGTCCTGCCGGGCGAGCGGCTCACGGAACCGGTGCTGCGCTACCTGCGCACGGGGCTGGCCGCCGGCATGAACCTGCCGGACCCGACGGACCCCGGCCTGGAGACGATCCGGGTCGTCGAAAAGGGCGCGGAACGGCACGCGGAACGGCACGCGGAATGACACCGGAGCGGAACGGGAGTGAAACGGGTCACCCGGCCCGGTTCCGGTTCCTCGGAACCCCCGGAGATGGTTTATCGTTCATCCATACGTGGTGACGGAGTCGACGTCCGGTCCTCCGTGCGCCACCGCTTACGGCCCTGGCTGGTTTCCCCCGTCCAGCCAGGGCTTTTTCATGCCCGGACCCCGGTACGCCCGCCGCGCGCGGACCGGGGCCGGCGGGGCGGTCCGGGCCCGGCGGCGGAACTTCCGTCCGCCGAGGTGCTCCGGGCGGCGCCAGCGGCTGAAATGGGCGTAGGGAAAGCACCGGAACCGATGCCCGGCGAGGAGTCCCGTCCCATGACCAAAGCCATCAAACTCCTGACCGTCCTCCCTCCCCCGCAGCGGCAGCACCTGATGGCGCTCGCCCGGGAGGTGTCGTTCCCCGAGGACACCCGGATCTTCGAGGCGGGAGGCACCGCCGACCGCTTCTGGGTCATCCGCTCCGGTGCGGTCTCCCTGGACCAGCGGATGGACTCCCTGCACCGGATGACGGTGGCCGGCCTCGGCGCGGGCGACCTGCTGGGCTGGTCCTGGTTGTTCCCGCCCCACCAGTGGGACTTCGGCGCCGTGGCCTTCAGTCCGGTGCGCGCCTACGAGTTCGACGCGGCGGCCGTGCTCCGGCTGTGCGAGGAGGACCCGCGGCTCGGGCTGACGCTGGTGCGCGGGGTCGCCGAGATCCTCGCCCACCGGCTGGAGATGACCCGGGGCCAGCTGATGGAGCAGTACGCGCTCCGCCGGCGCAGCGCGCTGTAGGGCCCGTCCGGCGGCGCGCACCGGCCGGTCCCCGGGCCGGTCTCACACCCGGTGGCGGCGCAGCGCCGGCACCGCGGCGGCCAGGGCGAGCATCACGACGACGACCAGGATCCCGCCGCCGGCCACGGCCGTCCGGGGGCCGAAGGCCGAGCCCGCCGTGCCGTGCAGGACGTCGGCGAGCCGGGGGCCGCCCGCCACGACGACGGTGAAGACGCCCTGCATCCGGCCGCGCATCTCGTCGGTCGCGGCGGACAGCAGGATCGCCCCGCGGAACACCATCGAGACCATGTCGGCGACCCCGGCGACGGCGAGGAAGGCCACCGCGAGCCACAGGCTGTCGCTCAGTCCGAACCCCGTGACGGCGATGCCCCAGACCACCACCGCCCCGATGACCATCCAGCCGTGCCGACGGACCCGGGAGTACGCGCCGGAGAACAGTCCGCCGACCACCGCGCCGACGGGGATCGCGGCGAACAGCAGCCCCAGCGCGAAGCCCTCGCCGTACGGGGCGAAGGTCTCGGAGGCGAGCTGCGGGAACAGGGCGCGGGGCATGCCGAGGACCATGGCGACGATGTCGGCGAGGAAGGACAGCAGCAGGACCGCGTGTCCGGATATGTAGCGGAAGCCCTCCACGATCCCGCGCAGGCCCGCGCTCCCGGCCTTCGCCGCCGTCAGGGGCGGCAGGGCGGGCAGGCGGTACACCGCCCACACCGTGACGCACAGGGCCAGGGCGTCGACGAGGTACAGCTCGGGCAGGCCGACGACGGGGATGAGCGCCCCGGCGAGCAGGGGTCCGGCGATCTGGCCGGTCTGCATGACGGTGGAGCCGAGGGCGTTGGCGGCGGGCAGTTCGTCCACGGGCACCAGCCGGGCGATGGAGGCGCTGCGGGCGGGCGCGTTCAGTCCCCAGAACGCCTGCTGGAGGGCGAGCAGGAGCATCAGCACGGCCACCGACTCCAGACCGGTGACGGCCTGGAGCCAGAACAGCAGCGAGGTGACGGCGATTCCGCTGTTGGTGATCAGCAGCAGTTTGCGGCGGTCCATGCTGTCGGCGATCGCCCCGCCCCACAGCGCGAAGACCACCAGCGGCAGCAGCCCGGCCAGGCTCGCGGCGCCGACCCAGGCGGAGGAGCCGGTGATGTCGTAGATCTGCTTGGGCACGGCGACCGCCGTGAGCTGGCTGCCGACCGCCGTGACGGCGGTGGACGCCCACAGGCGGCGGTAGGCCGGGCGGCGCAGGGGGCGGGTGTCCATCGCCCAGCGGCGCCATCCGCGGCGCGGGGGTGTCCGGGGCTCCGGGCCGTCCGCCCGGGGTTCGGTACTGCTCTCGCTGATGTCCACGACCGTCCTGGTTGGTTTATGCATCTTCCTGGTCGGGGCTCAGTGTCGCAGCACCGGGCGCTCCCGGATTCCCGCCCCGGGTTCCGGGCCGGCTCAGCTCCCGGCGATGAGGGTGACACCGAGGACGATCATGGTGGTGGCGACCAGGGCGTCCAGGACGCGCCAGGCGGCCGGCCGGGCCAGGAAACGGCTCAGCAGACGGGCGCCGAACCCGAGCGCGGCGAACCAGCAGACGCTGGCCAGCACCGCGCCGAGGCCGAAGGTCCAGCGCAGCGGGCCGTGGTCGGCGGCGACCGAGCCCAGCAGGAACACCGTGTCGAGGTAGACGTGCGGATTGAGCCAGGTCATCGCGAGGCAGGTGAGCACGGCCCGGCGGCGCGACCGCGCGGACTCGCCCTCCGCCTCCAGCCCGGTCCCGGCCGGCCGGACGACCCGGCGGGCGGCCAGGGCGCCGTAGCCGAGCAGGAACGCGCCGCCGATCCAGCCGACCGCCGTCAGCGCGCCGGGCCACGCCACGACCACCGCGCCGACCCCGCCGACGCCCAGGGCGATGAGCGCCGCGTCGGACAGCGCGCAGATGCCGACGACGGCGAGCACGGCGTCGCGGCGGATGCCCTGGCGCAGCACGAAGGCGTTCTGGGCGCCGATGGCGACGATGAGGGAGAGGCCGGTGCCGAAACCGGCGGCGGCGGTGGTGAGGGTGCTGTTCACGACGAGGACGCTACGGGCCGCACCACCGTGCAGTACAGCTAAGGATTCTTACGTACCCTTAGCCCTCGTGATGACGGATCTTCCCCTGGACCAGGTGCGGACCCTGCTCGCGGTGGTGGACGAGGGGACGTTCGAAGCGGCGGCCGCCGCCCTCCACGTGACGCCCTCGGCGGTGAGCCAGCGGGTGAAGGCGCTGGAACAGCGCACGGGGCGGGTGCTGCTGCTGCGCACCAGACCGGTGCGCCCGACCGGGTCGGGCGAGGTGCTGGTGCGGCTGGCCCGCCAGGTGGCCCGGCTGGAACGGGACGCGTACGCCGAGCTGGGGCTGAGCGGGGCCGGGGAGCCGACCCGGGTGTCGGTGGCGGTGAACGCGGACTCGCTGGCGACCTGGTTCCTCGGGGCCCTGACCCGTGTGCCGCCCGAGGCGCGGCTCTGCTTCGAACTGCGCCGGGAGGACGAGGCCCACACGGCGGCCCTGCTGCGGGAGGGGACGGTGATGGCCGCGGTGACCTCGTCGCCGGACGCGGTGCCGGGGTGCTCCGTGCGGTACCTGGGGCGGATGCGCTATCTCCCCGTGGCGGAACCGGGGTTCGCCGCACGGCATCTCGCCGGGCCGCTGCGGGAGGTGCTGCCGCCCGCGCCCGTGGTGGTGTTCGACCGGAAGGACGACTTCCAGGACGGCTTCGTCCGCCGGCTCACCCGCGGACGTGCCGAGGCGGGCCCGCTGCGTCACTACGTCCCGACGTCGGAGGGCTTCGTCGAGTCCGTCGCCGCGGGCCTGGGCTGGGGCATGGTCCCCGAGGCCCAGGCCGGCCCGCTCCTGCGCACCGGCCGCCTCACGGTCTTCGCCCCGGACCGCGCGGTCGACGTCCCCCTGCACTGGCAGCAGTGGAAGCTCGACTCCCCCGCCCTGGCGACGGTGGCCGGCACGGTCGCGGCGGCGGCGCGGGAGGCCCTGCGGGGCTGAACCCTCGTTCGGACCGGGGCGGACCGGGGCGGATCAGGCCGGACCGGGGGTCGCGTGCGGTCCGAGCCGGGCCTCGGCGCTGTCCAGGAGCATGTCCAACGCCGTCGGGTAGGCACTGGTGACCATCCGGGCGGCCAGGAGCGGGGCCGCTTCGGCGATGCGGGGGTGGGTGGCGGCGGGGAGGCGGGCGTAGGTCGAGCGCCACATGTCCTCGTCGGCCCGCCGCGAGGCGCTGGGCAGGGCCAGGGACGCGGCGTCGAGGGCGGCGAAGGCCAGGGTGGTGTCGATGAAGGCGTGGTAGACGCGGACCGTCTCCGGCAGGGGGAAGCCCGCGGAGCGGAGCACGTCGAGCACCGCCTCGTCGGCCGCCAGTTCGTTCGCGCGGCCGGAGACGCGGCTCGCGGTGAGGACCGCCGCCTGCGGGTGGGACAGGTAGGCCGTGTGGATGCGCAGCCCGACGGCCCGCAGGTCGGCGCGCCACCGTCCCGTGGGGCGCCAGCCGTGCAGCGCCCGGCCGATGAGCGCGTCACCGAGGGCGAGGATCAGCTCGTCCATCCCGCGGAAGTAGCGGTACAGGGTGCTCGGGTCGCAGTCCAGGGCGAGGCCCAGACGACGGGCGGTCAGCCCCGCGCCGCCGTGCTCGCGCAGCAGCCGCAGCGCGGTCTCGACGATCAGCGTCTCGGACAGGACGCGGCCGCTCCTGGTGGGCCGGCGGCGCCGGCGCCGCTCCTCGGGGACCACGGGTTTCGGCATCGCCGTCTCCTTCCGCCGGGGTCTTATGCCAACGCCATTGACCTTACGTCGGCGCGGGGCGTTGTATCTCCGGCCAGGGGCCCCCGACACATCCGCCGTCCACGAGGACGGACCCGAGGAGAAAGGGAGTGCTTCGTCATGCGTGTACTGCTCGTGGGAGCGGGTGGAGTGGGAACCGCCGTCACCCGGATCGCGGCCCGGCGGCCGTTCTTCGACCTGATGGTCGTGGCCGACCGCGCCCCGGCCCGGGCCGGGGCGGCGGTCGCGGCCCTCGGCGGGGACGGCGCCCGCTTCCGCGCCGAACGCGTGGACGCCGGCGACGAGGCGCAGGTGACCGCGCTGCTCGAGCGGCACGGCTGCGACGTCCTGCTCAACGCCACCGATCCCCGGTTCGTGATGCCGCTGTTCGGTGCCGCGCGCGTCGCCGGCGCCACCTATGTCGACATGGCGATGTCCCTGTCCCGGCCGCACCCCGAGCGGCCGTACGAGGAGTGCGGGGTCAAGCTCGGCGACGAGCAGTTCGCGCAGGCCGACCGGTGGGCCGGGGCGGGCGCGCTGGCGCTGGTCGGCATGGGGGTGGAGCCCGGTCTGTCGGACGTCTTCGCCCGGTACGCCGCCGACGAACTCTTCGACGGCATCGAGGAGATCGGCGTCCGCGACGGCGCGAACCTCACGGTGGACGGCTACGGCTTCGCGCCGTCCTTCAGCATCTGGACCACCATCGAGGAGTGCCTGAACCCGCCCGTGGTGTACGAGGCGGGGCGCGGCTGGTTCACCACCGAGCCCTTCAGCGAGCCGGAGGTCTTCGACTTCCCCGAGGGCATCGGCCCGGTGGAGTGCGTGAACGTCGAGCACGAGGAGGTGCTGCTCGTCCCGCGCTGGGTCGACGCGCGCCGCGTCACCTTCAAGTACGGCCTGGGCCGGGAGTTCGTCGACACCCTCCGGACGCTGCACCTGCTGGGCCTGGACCGCACCGAACCGGTGACCGTGCCCGGCCCCGCGGGCCCGGTGGAGGTCTCGCCCCGGGACGTGGTCGCCGCCTGTCTGCCCGACCCGGCGGCACTGGGCGACCGGATGCGCGGCAAGACCTGCGCCGGCACCTGGGTGCGGGGCGTGAAGGACGGGGCGCCGCGGGAGGTGTACCTGTACCACGTGGTCGACAACGAGTGGTCCATGGCGGAGTACGGCTGCCAGGCCGTGGTCTGGCAGACCGCCGTCAATCCGGTCGTGGCCCTCGAACTGCTCGCCACCGGCGCCTGGTCCGGCACCGGGGTCCTCGGCCCGGAGGCGTTCCCGGCGAAGCCGTTCCTGGACCTGCTGACCGCCTACGGCTCACCCTGGGGCATGCGCGAGCAGTGACACCTCGCAACCGTTCCGCTGTTTCGCCGTGAGCCGACAGGTGACCCGATGAGGAGCAAGGCATCCAAAGGGTGCACATCCACTCCGATCGCAGGTGACTTTTCGATGGACAACTGGCGAAACCGTGCGGCCTGCAGGACCGAGGACCCGGACCTCTTCTTCCCGATCGGCACCTCCGGACCGGCCCTGCTGCAGACGGAGCAGGCCAAGGCCGTGTGCCGCCGCTGCCCCGTGCAGGAGCAGTGTCTGCAGTGGGCGCTGGACACGAGTCAGTCCATCGGGGTGTGGGGCGGCACGAGCGAGACGGAACGGCGTGTGCTCAAGCGGCGCGCCGCCGCACGGCGCGGCTCCGGCTGACCCTCCTCCACCCCGGTGCGACGGCGGCCGGCCGCGGCCCCTCCGGCGATCAGCGGCCGGTCCGGCGCAGTGGCCCCCAGGGCTGTTCCTGGCGGGCCACTTGCGTCTGCGCCTCGTCGATCACGCCGAGGTCGATCCAGCACAGCGGCCGGACGTCGGTGACCAGCGGCTCGTTGTCGGGGCCGCGGCCGGCCTCCCGGCCCTTGAGCACCCAGGGGCGTACGCCGTGGCCCTTCTCGTGCGGCAGGTGCGCGTAGTCGTGCAGCCTGCGGGCCACCCACAGTTCCACCGGGCGGTCCCTCCACCACTCCTCGACGTCGAGGGGGTTGGCGGACAGCCCCGGCATGGCCACTCCGGTCAGGTCGTCCTTGCTGGACACGGAGCGCAGGTCGGTCGCGGGCCCCCGGGACCAGCGCACGTACAGGCCCCGGTCGCGCTCGACCCGTGCCGTGAGCTCGGCGAGCGACTCCACCACCGGCAGATCGTCCGATGCACTCATGGATGACCTCCCTCCACGACGTCAGGCGGACGTAGTACCCGCCCGACACGATCGGAACCGGGTCCTCCGCCCGCACGCGTCGGGGTCCGGCCCCGGGCGGTGCCCGCCGTGCCGGTCCCGGCGCACGGCAGTACGCTCGCCGGACACCACCGGAAGGGGCCGATCATGAGCGTGCGCGTGCGCCGTGTCCACGAACCGCCCGAGCCGGACGACGGGGTCCGCGTCCTGGTCGACCGGTTGTGGCCGCGCGGCGTGTCGAAGGACGCGGCGCGGGTCGACGAGTGGCCCAAGGGCCTGACCCCGTCGACC
The DNA here is from genome assembly GCF_009852415.1 of Streptomyces sp. Tu 3180. Lineage (NCBI taxonomy): Bacteria > Bacillati > Actinomycetota > Actinomycetes > Kitasatosporales > Streptomycetaceae > Streptomyces > Streptomyces sp. Tu 3180. The sequence continues at coordinate 951,949 of NZ_WOXS01000002.1, forward strand.
GGGCTGCGCCGCTGGTACCACGCGGGCGAGGGATCGTACGAGGAGTTCCGCGAGCGTTACGAGGCGGAGCTGGCCGCTCCCGAGGCCGCCGGGCTGCTGGAGCGGGTGCGCGAGCTCGCCGGGAAGGGTCCCGTGACGCTGCTGACCGCGTCCAGGACACCGGAGCGCAGCCACGCCGGGGTACTGGCCCGCCTCCTCGAGGACTGAGGGGCGGGCCGCACCGCGTTCCCTACGCCGTCTGTCCGGCCGCCGCCCGCCCCGCCGCGCGGCCGGAGAAGAGGCAGCCGCCGAGGAAGGTGCCCTCGAGGGCGTTGTAGCCGTGGACGCCGCCGCCGCCGAAGCCCGCGACCTCGCCGGCCGCGTACAGCCCTTCGACCGGCCGGCCGTCGGCGCCGAGCGCGCGGGAGTCGAGATCGGTCTGGATGCCGCCGAGGGTCTTGCGGGTGAGGACGTGCAGCTTGACCCCGATCAGCGGGCCGGCCGCCGGGTCGAGGAGGCGGTGCGGCGCGGCGACGCGGCCGAGGCGGTCGCCGGGGTAGCGGCGGGCGTTGCGGATGCCCTGCACCTGGGCGTCCTTGCTGTACGCGTTGCCCATCTGGAGGTCCCGGGCCTCGATCTGGCGGCGGAGGCCGGCCGCGTCGAGCAGGGGCTCGTCGGTGAGCGCGTTCATCCTCTCGACCAGCTGCTCCAGGGTGGGGGCGGTCACGAAGTCCGCGCCGTTGCGCAGGAACGCGTCCACCGGTCCGGGGGCGCCCTTGCCCAGGACCCGTTCGCGCAGGAACCCGACCCGGTCCTTGGCGGTGATGTCGGGGTTCTGCTCGGAGCCCGACAGCGCGAACTCCTTCTCGATGATCTTCCGGGTGAGGACGAACCAGGAGTGGTCGTACCCGGCGATGTCCTCGGTGGTGCGCAGGTGCTTCAGCGTGCCGAGGGTGTCGTAGCCGGGCAGGCAGGGCTCGGGCAGGCGGCGGCCGAGCGCGTCGAACCACATCGCGGACGGTCCGGGCAGGATGCGGATGCCGTGCCCGGGCCAGATCGGGTCCCAGTTGTGCAGGCCCTCGGTGTAGTGCCACATGCGGTCCCGGTTGACCAGCCGCGCGCCCGCGCGGGCGCTGATGTCGAGCATCCGCCCGTCGACGTAGGCCGGGACGCCCGTGACCATCTCGCGGGGCGGGGTGCCGAGCCGTTCGGGCCAGTGGCGGCGGACGATGTCGTGGTCGGCGCCGATGCCGCCGCTGGCGACGATCACGGCCTGGGCGGTGAGCTCGAACTCGCCGACCGCCTCGCGGCCGGAGGCGACACCGCGCGGTGCGTCGTCCTCGGCCAGCACGGCGCCGCGCACCCCGCGCGCGGCGCCGTCCTCGACGACCAGTTCGTCGACCCGGTGGCGGTGGTGGAAGGTGAGCAGTCCGTCGCGCGCGGCCTGCCGGGCGTACCGGACGAAGGGTTCGACGACACCGGTTCCGGTGCCCCAGGCGATGTGGAAGCGGGGCACGGTGTTGCCGTGCCCGTCCGCGCGGAGGTCGCCGCGCTCGGCCCAGCCGACCGTGGGCAGGAACCCGATGCCGTGCCCTTCCAGCCAGGACCTCTTCTCCCCCGCCGCCCACTCGACGTAGGCCCGCGCCCAGCGCACCCCCCAGCTGTCCTCGTCGTCCAGCCGGTCGAAGCCCGCGCTGCCGCGCCAGTCGCTCCAGGCCAGGTCGAAGGAGTCCTTGATGCCCAGGCGCCGCTGCTCCGGGGAGCCGACGAGGAACAGCCCGCCGAAGGACCAGAAGGCCTGGCCGCCGAGGTTGGCGGCGTTCTCCTGGTCGACCAGGGCGACCCTGCGGCCCCTGCTGGTCAGTTCGTGGGCCGCGACCAGGCCCGCGAGGCCCGCTCCGACGACGATGACGTCCGCATCCATGGCGAGAGGTCCCTTCCTCATCCGCGCCCGTGCGCGGCCGGCTCGGCACTGCCGTCGGTGAGCAGCGCGGTCAGCAGTTGTTTCAGCCAGGCGCGGGCGCCCGCGACGTCCCGGTCCAGCAGCAGTCGGGTGGTGACGCCGTCGTACGCGGCGACCACGGCGTGCGCGGCGCCGTCCGCGTCGCCCAGCACGGCGGGCAGTTCGGTGTGCCCGCGGGCCCTGGCCAGCCGGTCCGCGACGGTCCGCCGCAGCCGGGCCCGGTGCTCCAGCAGTGTGCGCGCCACGTCCGGGTCGCGGGCGGCGTGCACCAGGAAGTCCGTCTTGACCAGCAGCCAGTCCCGGTCGAGCAGCAGCGCCTCGGTGACCCGGTCCACGGCGGCGGGCACGTCGAGGTCGGGGCCGTCCGCGGCCAGGGCCGCGGAGACCTGATCCGCGATCAGCTCGGCGCGCTCCGCGTACAGGGCGAAGAACAGCTCGTCCAGGCCGGCGAAGTTGGAGTAGAAGGCGCCCCGGGTGTAGCCGGCGGCCTCGCAGACCTCCTCGATCGAGACGTGCCCGAACCCCTTGGCCGCGAACACGGAGAACGCCGCCCCGAGCAGGTTCGCGCGCGTGCGGGCACGGCGCCCGGTCACGCGCCCGGTCGTGCCGTCCGCCGCCACGTCCGCCCCTCCGTCCTCCCGGTTCCTGCGTTCGATACGGGAACGTATCCGATACACCGGCGTATCCGAAGATCCTGGAGCGGTGGAACTTCGCCGCCCCGCTCCCCCGCACCGGGCCGCGCCTCCGGGCGGGGGCGGCGACGGGCGCGGGCACGGAGCGACCGGCGGGCACCGGCCGTCCGGAGCCGCCGGGATCCGGCCCGCCGCCTCCGCCGTCCTCCCGACCTGCTTTCCTGGTGCCGGGAACCGGGACGAGGGAAGCGGGGCGACCATGCGGGCGGATGTGCGGCACGTGGCGGAGGGCACCTATCTGGTGCACGGCACGAACACCAACTGGGTGATCCTCAGCGAGGGGGACGCCGTCACGCTGATCGACACCGGCTACCCCGGCGACCGCGAGGGGCTGCTCGCCTCCCTGGCCGAGGTGGGGAGTTCACCGGAGGCGGTGGCGGCCGTGCTGATCACCCACGCCCACAGCGACCACCTGGGATCCGCCGAGTACCTGAGCGCCGCGTACGGCACTCCCGTGTACGCCCACAAGGCGGAAGTCCCGCACGCCCGGCGGGACTTCCTGCACCAGGTGACCGTCGGGCAGGTGCTGCGCAACGGCTGGCGGCCGGGCGTGCTGCCCTGGGCGGCGCACGCCCTGCGCTCCGGCGGGACGGCGGACGTGGCGGTCACGGCGCCCGAGGCGTTCCCGGAGCCGGGTCCGCTGGACCTGCCCGGCCGGCCCGTGCCCGTGCACACGCCCGGCCACACCGCCGGGCACTGCGCGTTCCACCTGCCGCACATCGGAGCGGTGGTGTCGGGCGACGCCCTGGTGAGCGGCCACCCCACCTCGCGGGTCGAGGGGCCGCAGATGCTGACGGACATGTTCCACCACGAGCGCGCCACCGCCGTGGCCTCACTGGACGTCCTGGCCGAACTGGACGGCGGCCTGCTGCTGCCCGGGCACGGCCCGCTGTACGAGGGGTCCGTCCGGGACGCCGCCCGGCTGGCCCGGGAACGCGCGCAATAGGGTGAGGTGACGACCGCCCGGGAACCGCCCAGGAGAAGAGGACACACCCGCCATGGCACTGCAGATCAACGCCACCAACCCGGAGCACCCCGCGCTCCTGTTGGCACTGCCGTGGCACCTGCCGCTGGAGGAGTGGCCGGAGGAGTACCTGGTGCCGCTGCCGCGCGGCATCTCCCGGCACGTGGTGCGCTACGCCCGCGCCGGCGACGAGGTGATCGCGGTCAAGGAGCTCGCCCAGCGGCCCGCGCTGCGCGAGTACGAACTGCTGCGCGACCTGGACCGGATCGGCATTCCCGCGGTGGACCCGCTCGCCGTGGTCACCGGCCGCACCGACCGCGCCGGGGAGCCGCTGGAGAGCGTCCTGGTCACCCGGCACCTCGGCGGTTCGATGCCGTACCGGTCGATGTTCGAGACGACGCTGCGGCCGGCCACCATGCACCGCCTGATGGACGCGCTCGCGGTGCTGCTGGTGCGGCTGCACCTCGCCGGGTTCGCCTGGGGCGACTGCTCGCTGTCCAACACGCTGTTCCGGCGCGACGCGGGCGCCTACGCCGCCTACCTGGTGGACGCCGAGACCGGCGACCTGCACCCGGAACTGAGCACCGGTCAGCGCCAGTACGACCTCGAGCTGGCCCGCGTCAACATCAGCGGCGAGCTGCTGGACCTGGAGGCCTCGGGCGCGCTGCACCCGTCGGTCGACCCGATCGACTTCGGCACCGAGATCTGCTCCCGCTACCAGGGCCTGTGGGAGGAGCTGACCCGCACCTCCGTCTACCCGGCGGGTAAGTACCACTACATCGAGCGCCGCATCCGCCGCCTGAACGAACTCGGTTTCGACGTGGCCGAGATGCAGATCGAGCACGCCTCCAACGGCGACACGGTCACCTTCGTCCCCAAGGTCGTCGACGCCGGTCACCACCAGCGGCAGCTGCTGCGCCTGACCGGGCTGGACGCCGAGGAGAACCAGGCGCGGCGGCTGCTGAGCGACCTGGAGAGCTGGATGGCCACCCAGGACGACTACGCCCCGGGCGAATCCCCGGGGCCCGCCCCGAGGTCCTCGCCCACCGCTGGGTGCGGGAGGTGTTCCGCCCCACCGTGCGCGCCGTCCCGCCGGAGCTGCGCGGCGCGATGGACCCGGCGGAGATCTACCACGAGCTCCTGGAGCACCGCTGGTACCTCTCCGAGCGGGCCCAGCACGACATCGGTCTGGACACGGCGGTCGAGGACTACATCAGGAACATCCTGCCGAAGGCCCGGGACACGCTGCAGCCCGCGACCGACTGAGGCGGGGCCGGCCTCAGGCCTGCGGCACCACGGCCACCGGGCAGTCCGCGTGGTGCAGCACCCCGTGGGCCACCGAGCCGATCCGGGCGCCGACGGCCGTGCGGTGGGCGCGGCGCCCGACGACCATCAGCTGGGCCGTGCCGGCCACCGACAGCAGCACCTGGCCGGCGCTGCCCATCTCCACGTGCTCGACCACGTGCACGTCCGGGTGGCGCTCCCGCCAGGGCGCGAGCGCCGCCGCGAGGGCCTTCTGCTCGTACGGCTCCAGCCCGCCGGCCTCGTCGAGCATCTGGAGCGAGGCGGAGCTGTAGGCGAACATCGGCGGCAGGGTCCAGGCGCGCACGGCGCGGACGGTGGCCCCGCGCCGTGCGGCGGTCTCGAAGGCGAAGCCGAGCGCGGCGGCGCTGTCCTCCGGGTCGCCGTGCTGGCCGACGACGATCTCGCGCCCGGCGACCTCGCTCGACGGCTGGTCCCCGGCCCGGACGAACACCACCGGCCGCCGGGCCTCGACGATCACCTGCTGGCCGACCGAGCCGACCAGGAAGCCCATGATCCGCCCGTGCCCGCGCGAGCCGAGCACCAGCATCTCGGCGTCCGCCGCGACACCGACCAGGGTCTCGACGGGGTCGCCCTCGAGGACGTCCGTCGTCACGGCGAGACCCCGGTGCCGTTCGGCGACGGTGCGGGCCGCCCCGCCGGCCGACTCGCGCGCCCACCGCTCCTGCGTGGCGGCGTCACCCGTGTCCACCGCGTCGTGCGCCTGGAACCGCCAGGCGTGCACCACCCGCAGCGGCAGCCCGCGGCGCACCGCCTCCCGCGCCGCCCAGGCCAGCGCGGCGAGGCTCTCCTCGGTTCCGTCGATCCCTGCGGTGATCGGGCGCGTCATGCGGTTCCTCCCGGTGTCGTGTCCACTCAGCGCGCACCAGTCTCCCCCACACCACCGCCACGGCCCTCGCACAGGAGCGGGCGAGGCCGCCCGTCTGCCCGCGCCCCGCGTGCGGCTCGCGCATACCCGAGCGGACCGGCGCGATCGAACATACGATGGGCCTGGTCGGCGCGGCGGCCGCGGTCGCACCCGGAAGGCCGCCGTGCCGGGATTCCGACCGCTCCACGTGGGGGACGCATGGCACAGGCCGCCGACGCGGCGCGGACCGTCATCATGACCGTGGACGACGACCCGGGCGTCTCCCGCGCCGTGGCCCGGGACCTGAGGCGGCGCTACGGGGCGTCGTACCGGATCGTGCGCGCGGAGTCCGGCGAGTCCGCGCTGGACGCGCTGCGCGAGCTGAAGCTGCGCGGGGACCTCGTCGCGGTGATCCTCGCCGACTACCGGATGCCGCGGATGAACGGCATCGAGTTCCTCGAGCAGGCCCTGGACGTGTACCCGGGCGCGCGGCGGGTGCTGCTGACCGCGTACGCGGACACGGGCGCGGCGATCGACGCGATCAACGTGGTCGACCTGGACCACTACCTGCTCAAGCCGTGGGACCCGCCCGAGGAGAAGCTCTACCCGGTCCTCGACGACCTCCTCGAGGCGTGGCGGCGCAGCGACCACCGGCCCGTGCCCAGCACCAAGCTGGTCGGGCACCGCTGGTCGGCGCGCTCCTCGGAGGTGCGCGAGTTCCTGGCCCGCAACCAGGTGCCGTACCGCTGGTACTCCTCCGACGAACCGGAGGGCCGGCGGCTGCTGACGGCCGCGGGCGAGGACGGCCTGCGGCTGCCGGTGGTGATCACCCCGGAGGGGACGGCGCTGGTGGAGCCCGAGCCCGTGGACCTCGCCGCGCACGTGGGGCTGGCGACGACACCGACGGCCGACTTCTACGACCTGGTGGTGATCGGCGGCGGACCGGCCGGGCTGGGCGCGGCGGTCTACGGCGCCTCGGAGGGGCTGCGGACCGTGCTGGTGGAGCGGTCGGCCACGGGGGGGCAGGCCGGGCAGAGCTCCCGGATCGAGAACTACCTCGGCTTCCCCGACGGGGTGTCCGGCGCGCAGCTCACCGAGCGGGCGCGGCGGCAGGCGGCGCGGTTCGGCGCCGAGATCCTCACCGCGCGCGAGGTGACGGGACTGGAGGTCAACGGGTCCGCACGGGTCGTACGGTTCTCGGACGGCTCGTCGGTGGCCGCGCACAGCGTGATCCTCGCGACCGGCGTGTCGTACCGGCAGCTGACGGCACCGGGCTGCGACGACCTGATCGGCTGCGGGGTGTTCTACGGGTCGGCGCTCACCGAGGCGGCCTCCTGCCAGGGGCAGGACGTCCACATCGTGGGCGGCGCCAACTCCGCCGGGCAGGCGGCCATGTACCTGGCCCGGGGCGCCAAGTCGGTGACGCTGCTGGTGCGTGGCGAGTCCCTGACGGCGTCGATGTCGTACTACCTGATCCAGCAGATCGACGAGGCCCCCAACATCTTCGTGCGCACCGGCACGGTCGTGGAGTCCGCGCACGGTGACGGCCGTCTGGAACGGCTGACGCTGCGGGACGTCGGGAGCGGCGAGACGGAGTCCGTCGACGCGCAGTGGATGTTCGTGTTCATCGGCGCGGCCCCGCTGACGGACTGGCTCGACGGGACGGTGCTGCGGGACGCCGGCGGGTTCATCCTCGCCGGACCGGACCTCACCCCCGACGGCCGGCCGCCCGCGGGCTGGGAGCTGGACCGGCCGCCGTACCACCTGGAGACCAGCATTCCGGGCGTGTTCGTGGCGGGCGACGCGCGCGCGGAGTCCGCGAAACGGGTCGCGTCCGCCGTCGGAGAGGGAGCCATGGCCGTGATGCTCGTCCACCGGTACCTGGAGCAGTCGTGAGCGGGCGGCCGATGCCCTGCAGCCCGCAGGAGATCGGTTCGCTGTTCCTGTTCGAGAAGCTCGCCCCGGAGCAGCTCGGACGACTGTGCGCCGAGGGGCGGGTGGAGCGGTTCGAGCCCGGTCCGGTGTACGCGGAGGGCGATCCGGCCACGTGCTTCTACGTGATGCTGGAGGGCACCGTCGTGCTGTCCCGCCGGGTCGGCGGGGACGACGTCGAGGTCAACCGGACGTCCCAGCGCGGGGTGTACGCGGGTGCCATGCAGGCGTACCTCGGGGACCGGGTGCCGCAGGTCTACAACAACTCGATGCGGGTGACCGAGCCGACGCGGTTCTTCGTGCTGCCCGCGGACACGTTCGCGGGCATCATGCAGGAGTGGTTCCCGATGGCGGTCCATCTGCTGGAGGGGCTGTTCTTCGGTTCGAAGAACACCCAGCGGGCCATCGGGCAGCGGGAACGGCTGCTGGCGCTCGGCTCGTTGTCGGCCGGGCTGACGCACGAGCTCAACAACCCGGCCGCGGCGGCCGTGCGGGCGACCGCGACCCTGCGGGAGCGCGTGGCCAAGATGCGGCACAAACTGCGGGTGATCTCGACGGGCACGTACGAGCCGGAGACGCTGGCGAACCTGATCGAGATCCAGGAGCGCACGGCCGAACGGGTCGCCAAGGCCCCCTCGCTCAGTCCCCTCGAGGCGGCGGACCGCGAGGACGTCCTCTCCGACTGGCTCGACGACCACGGCATCGCCGAGGGCTGGCGGATCGCCCCCACCTTCGTGCAGGCCGGGCTCGACGCGGACTGGCTGGACCAGGTCGTCGCCGCCGTGGACGAGGATCTCCTGCCCGGCGCGGTCGGCTGGCTCAACTACACGGTCGAGACCGAGCTGCTGATGGACGAGATCGAGGACGCCACGACCCGCATCTCCCACCTGGTCGACGCCGCCAAGCAGTACTCCCAGCTCGACCGCGCCCCCTACCAGGTGGCCGACGTGCACGAACTCCTCGACAGCACCCTGCTGATGCTGTCGGGCAAGATCGGGCAGCGGATCCAGGTCGTGAAGGAGTACGACCGCACGCTGCCGAGGATCCCGGCGTATCCGGCGGAGCTCAACCAGGTGTGGACGAACCTGATCGACAACGCGGTCTCCGCCATCGACGGCGCGGGAGGCGACGGCGGCACCCTGACCGTGCGCACCGCGCGCGACCACGACCGGCTGCTGGTGGAGTTCCGCGACACCGGGACCGGGATCCCGCCGGAGATCCGCGACCGCGTCTTCGACCCTTTCTTCACCACCAAGCCGGTGGGCGAGGGCACCGGGCTCGGCCTGGACATCTCCTGGCGGATCGTGGTCAACAAGCACCGCGGCACCCTGCGGTTCACGTCCGAGCCGGGCGACACCCGCTTCCAGGTGCTCCTTCCGCTCACCGCGCGGTCCCCCGACGACAGCCCCGAGGAGCAGGCATGACCAGCGACCACGCCATCGACCCGAGCGTCCCGCCGAGCGGCGCGGGGTGCGCCGACTGCGACGCCGCCGGGGGCTGGTGGTTCCATCTGCGGCGCTGCGCGCAGTGCGGCCACGTCGGCTGCTGCGACAGCTCGCCGGGCCGGCACGCCACCGCGCACCACGAGGCGACGGGGCATCCCGTGATCCGCAGCTACGAGCCCGGCGAGGACTGGTTCTGGAACTACGCCACCGGTGAGCTGTACGAGTCCGGTCCCGAGCTGGCGCCGCCGGTCAGCCGTCCGGCGGACCAGCCGGCCCCGGGCCCGGCGGGGAGGGTCCCGGCGAACTGGGCCGAGACGCTGCGGCGCTGAGGTCCGGCGCCCGGCGCCGTCGTCACGGAGGCGGACGCGCGGGTCCGGCCGTCGGCGGCGCCTGACGCTCCGCCCGCGGTTCCGGCCGCCGGGCTCCGGGCCGGGGCCGATCGGGTCGGTCGGGTCGGTCGGCGCCGACCCCTGTCACCGGCGGCCGTCCCCCGGCCCCGCGCCACCGGGGCCGGGGGACGGCCGCCGTCGTCCGCGCGCCCGCGACACACCCGCCGTCCGCCTCCGGATGACCGCGGTGAGACGCTCTCGCGGCAGTACTGTTCCGCTCTCCGGCACCGGCGAAGGCGGGAGAAGAGCGGGATGGTCTCGGCGGCGACGACGCGCAGGGGTGCCGCGGCAGCGGCGGCCGTGCTGTTCCTCCTGGCGGTCCCGGCGCATGCCGCTCCCCCGGCGCGGGACACCGTGCTGCCCGCGCCCGATCCGGCCGGCCTCACGGACGTGCTGCGCACGGCGCGGTCGCAGGGCGCGCCCGGCGCCCTGGCCCGGCTCGACGACCACGGCGCCGTCCACCGGGCGGCCGTCGGCGTCGCCGACCCGGGCACCGGCCGGGCGATCTCCACCGCCGACCGCTTCCGCATCGGCAGCGTCACCAAGACGATGACCGCCACGGTGCTGCTGCAACTCGTCGACGAGGGCAGGCTGGAGCTCGACTCGCCGGTCGGCCGCCACCTGCCCGGGCTGCTGCCGGACGAGCGCGTCACCGTGCGCCATCTGCTGAGCCACCGCAGCGGTCTGCACGACCACACCGACGAGATGTTCGCGCGGACCGTGCCGGGCTTCGAGGCGGTCCGCACCCGGACGTTCACCCTCCGGGAGCTGGTGCGGCTGTCGCTGCGGCACCCCCCGACCACCCGGCCCGGCGGCGCCCACCGCTACTCCAACACCAACTTCGTCGTCGCCGGGATGCTCATCAGGAAGCTGACCGGTCACTCCCTCGCCACGGAGTACCGGAACCGGATCATCGCCCCGCTGGGGCTGCGCGACACCTTCTACCCGCACCCCCGCACCGCGATCCCCGGCCGCCACGCCCGTGGCCACCTCACCCCGGACGCGGACGGGGCCGCCCTCGTCGACGCCACCGAGCAGACCGTGTCCTGGGCCCAGAGCGCGGGCGCCGTCGTCTCCAGCGCCCGGGACGTCAACACCTTCCTCTCGGCACTGCTCGCCGGGCGGCTGACCTCCGCCGCGGGCCTGGCCCGGATGCGGCACTGGGTGCCGTCCGGCACCGGCCAGGCGTACGGGCTCGGGCTGCGGCGCCGCGACCTGTCGTGCGGCGTGTCGGTGTACGGGCACACCGGCGCCGTCCAGGGCTACTACACGTACGCGTTCGCCTCCGAGGACGGCCGGCGCAGCCTCACGGCGCTGGCCACCACCTCCAACAACGCGGCGGTGATGCGCACGATGCTGCGCACGCTGGAGTCCGCGTTCTGCGGGAAGCGGCCGGCGGTGCGGCGTGCCGGGGCGCCCGTCCGGCGGCACGAGGACGTCACCGCGGGGCGGGTCCCGGACTGAGCGACCGGCCGGGAACCCGCGCTCCCGGCCGGTCGTTGTCCGGACACCCCCACCGGTCCGGACGACGACAGCAGGGCGGTGCCATGAGCGAGTTGGTCCCCGGCGGCAACCTGCCCCTGCCGGGCGGTGCCCTGACCGTCCGGGTGCCCGGCCCCTTCGACGTGTCCGCGCTGATCACGGACGACGGCGGCACGGTCCGGGACGACGGCGACTTCGTGTTCTACAACCAGCCGTCCGCGCCGGGAGCCCGCCTGACCGGGGACACGCTCACCGTCGACCCGCGGGCACTGCGCCCCGGCGCCACCCGGGTCACGGTGGTGGTCAGCCCCACCGAGCCGGGCACGCCCCTGAGCGAGCTGCCCTCCCCCACGCTCCGGGTCACCGACGTCCGCGGCCGCCCGCTGGCCCGGTTCTCACCGCCGCGTCCCGGGCGGGAGACGGTCCTGCTCCTCGCGGAGATCTACCGGCGCGGCGAGGTGTGGAAGCTGCGCGCGCTGGGTCAGGGGTACGCCGACGGACTGGCCGGGCTGGCCCGGGACTTCGGCGTGGACGTCGCGGACGACGAGCCCGTGGCCGCCGCCCCGGTGCCCCCCGCGGCCCCCGGACCGGCCGACCGCGCGCGGCCGGTGGGCCCGGGGCCCGGCCCCTCCCCCGGCCCGGACGGCTTCCTCGGGCTGGTCAACTCCGCCCGTTCGATGGCCGGTTCCCCTCCGGTCGGGCTCGACGCCCGGCTGGTGTCCGCGGCGCGGGCGCACGCCGCGGCCATGGCGGCGGGAGGGCGCCTCGGCGTCGAGAGCCGGGACGGCGTCTCCGTCTACCAGCGCGTCATCGCCGCCGGATACCCGTATCTCACCGTGGGCGAGCACCTGGTCTCGGGGCCGCGCACCCCCGCCGAGTTCGTCTCCTACTGCCTGCGCAACGAGCCGCCCCGCCGCACCCTGCACGACCCCGCCTTCACCCACGCGGGTCTCGCCCACGCCGGCGGCGGTCCCTCCGGTGACACCTACTGGACGGCGGTGTGGGCCAGTCCGCTCACCCCGGACGGCCTGGACCGGACGGCCGCCGAGGTCGTCGGCCTCACCAACCGGGAGCGCACGCGCGCCGGACTGCCGCCCCTGTCCCGCGACCCCCTGCTGGCGGCGGCCGCGCAGGCGCACAGCGCCGACATGGTGGCCCGCGACTTCTACTCCCACACCGCGCCCGACGGCAGCAGGCCCTGGGACCGGGCCGCGGCGGCGGGCTCCGCGCGACGGACCATCGGCGAGAACATCGCCTGCGGCCAGCGCTCGCCCGCCGAGGTGGTCAGGGGGTGGATGAACAGTCCCGGTCACCGCGCCAACATCCTCAAGCCGGACTTCACCCACATCGGCGTCGGCTTGGCCGGCGGAGGCCGGGCGGGCACCTACTGGACCCAGCTCTTCGGCGCCTGACGGAGCCTCAACCGTGCGCGGCCTTCCGCGATGGTGGCGAAGGGACGGACTCCGCGCGAGGATGCCTCCATGAAGGGTGACCTGTTTTCGAGTCGGCACATGGTGCAACCCGCCACGGCCCCGGGCATGACGGTGGAGAACGCCAAGTGCCTCAGGTACGCGGTGAACGGCGAGATGCTCGCCCGGCAGGGCGCGATGGTCGCCTACCGCGGTGATCTGCAGTTCGAGCGCAAGGGCCAGGGCGTGGGCGGCATGCTCAAGCGCGCGGTGACCGGCGAGGGCCTGCCGCTCATGACGGTGCGCGGACAGGGCGAGGCCTGGTTCGCGCACGAGGCGCAGAACTGCTTCATCGTCGAGGTCGACCCCGGCGACGAGTTCACCGTCAACGGACGCAACGTCCTGTGCTTCGACTCCACGTTGTCGTACCGCATCGCGACCGTGAAGGGCGCCGGCATCACCGGCGGCGGCCTGTTCAACAGCGTCTTCACCGGGCACGGCCGGCTGGGGCTGGTCTGCGAGGGCGATCCGCTGGTCATCCCGGTCTCGCCGCAGTGTCCGGTGTACGTGGACACGGACGCGATCGTCGGCTGGACCGCGGGCCTGGCGACCTCGCTGCACCGTTCGCAGTCGCTCGGCTCGATGCTGCGCGGCGGGTCGGGCGAGGCGGTGCAGCTGGTGCTGCGGGGCGAGGGCCATGTCGTGGTGCGCCCCAGCGAGGCGACGCCGCAGAAGGCGCAGCAGCACTGACCGCCGGTGTGATCTGCGCCTCGGAGGCAACCCGTCCGGTTCCGCCGACGTCTTGACCGGCAACAGGCGACGCCCCGGCCCCTGGGCCGGGGCTCTTTTCCGGCCCTCTCTGCACGGTGTGTATACACACCATGTATACGCGTGTTGTATACACGTGATGTACAGCGGCGGGCGTCCGGACGGACCGAAAGGCTTCGATGTACGGCAAGGCATTCGCCCCGGAATACCAGGGCGCCCTCACCACCCTGTCGGTGAACTCCTCCCTGACCGATGTGCTGGCCGCCGGTACCGAGCAGCTGAGAGCGGCCGAGCGCGAGGGCAGGCACGGCGAGGCGGCGCGCTCCGGACTCGCGGTGGCCGAGGCGCACCGCCGGCTGGGACGGGTCGAGGAGGCCGACCGGGCGTGGAAGGCGAGTTACCGCGCGGCCCGTGCGGCCGGGGACGTGGCGGCGATGGCCTGGGCACTGTGGAGCGGCGGCACCCTCGCCCGGCAGCGCGGCGCGTTCCCGCTGGCCCGCCGTCTGCTCGGCCTCGCGGCCGGACTCGGCGAGCAGGGCGGGGACGTCGTCGTACGGGGCTACTCCCTCGCCGGGCTGGCGGAGACCGGCCGGATCCAGGGCGACTACGAGGCGGTCGGCCGGCTGCACGAGCAGCTCCTGGCCGAGGCCAGGCGGCGCGGTGAGGCCCGGCACACCGTCTGGGCGCTGGAGGGCATCGCGCAGATGCACCGCAACACCGGCGCGTACGACACCGCGTACGCCCTGTTCGAGGAGGCCGCGGACATCGCCGCCCGGGCCGAGGACCGGCGCGGTCACGCCTGGGCGCTGCGCGGACTGGCCGACGTGGTGTCCGTGCGGGACGGCGACACCGGGCGCGCGCTCGCTCTGCTCTCCGAGGCGGAGGCGACGTGCCGCGCCATGAGGCTGTCCGGCGCGCTGGCCTACAACCACAAGATGCGCGGCAACGTCCTGTACCGCGCCGGGCGTCACGCCGAGGCGCGCACGTGGTACGAGCGGGCGCTCGAGGAGTTCCGCGCCATGGGCGAACCGCGCGGGGAGGCGCTCTCCCGGCTGGGCCTGGCCAAGTCGCTGGCCCGCCTGGGCCGCGACCGCCGCGAGACGGCCGCCGAACTGGCCGATCTGGCAAGGACGCTGGAGGGGATCGGCCTCAGGCACGCCCGGGACATGGTCGCGCGGGCCCAGGAGGAGCTCGGCGTGGGCGCCGGCACGGCGGCAGGGGCCGCCCGGTGACGGCGCTCGACTCCACCGCGCCGGCCCTCGCCCCCCAGGTCCTCGACCGCTGCCGGGCGTTGGTGCGGCCCGCGCTGACCGAGGCCGTGGGGCGGCTGCACCCCTGGGTCGGCGAGATGGCGGCGTACGCGTTCGGCTGGTGCGAGGTGGGAGGCGCCCCGGCCGCGGCCTCCGGCGGCAAGGGCGTACGGCAGGCGCTGGCCGTGCTCGGCGCCGAGGCGGCCGGCGCGCCCGGACGGGCCGGGGTGGCCGCCGCGGTCGCCGTGGAACTGGTGCACACCTTCTCCCTGCTGCACGACGACGTCATGGACGGCGACGCGGCCAGGCGCCGCCGCCCGGCCGTGTGGAAGGCCTACGGCACCGGGCCCGCGGTCCTGGCGGGCGACGCCCTGTTCGCGCTGGCCGTCGAGACCCTCGCCGCCCGCCCCGGCGGCCCCGCGGCCGTCCGGACGCTGTCGGCCGCGCTGGGCGATCTGGTGCGCGGGCAGGCCGACGACCTGCTGTTCGCCGCCCGCCCCTGGACGGGGCCAGAGCAGGTGCGGCCGGAGGAGTACCGGGCCATGGCGGAGCGCAAGACGGGGGCGCTGCTGGGGTGCGCGGCGGCGCTGGGCTCCGTGCTCGGCGGCGCCGCCGCACAGACGTCCGCGGCACTCGACCGGGCGGGACGGCACCTCGGGGTCGCCTTCCAGATCGTCGACGACGTCCTGGGTGTCTGGGGCGACCCGGCGGTCACGGGCAAACCGGTGCACGGCGATCTGCGCGAACGGAAGAAGACGTTCCCGGTCCTGGTCGCGCTTCGGACCCCGGCGGCCCCGCGCCTCGCCGCGCTCCTGGAGTCGGGCGCGGACCCGCGGGCGGCGGCCGCGCTGATCGAGGAGGCGGGCGGCCGCTCGGCGGCGCTCACCGAGGCACGCCGTCACCTCGCGGCCGTCGAGGCCGCGCTCACCGCCGTACCGCTGGAGGACCGGGCGGCCGCCGACCTGCGGTCGCTGCTCGACTTCCTGGTCCGGCGGGACCTGTGACCCGGCCGGTTCCGCGGCGGCCGGGCGAACGGTGTTGACCTCGGCCGCCCTCCCGGGTGAGGGTTCCTCACGGCGCGGATCACGTCCCCCGCGCCGGAGAGGCGGCAGTCGTGATCGGGATGGCCGACATCGAGGACGCGGCCGGGCGGATCGCCGGGCACGTGGTGCGGACCCCGACCGTGGACAGCCCGGGGCTGTCGGCGCTGCTCGGGGTGCCGGTCACCGCGAAGCTGGAACTGCTGCAGCGCACCGGCTCGTTCAAGGTGCGGGGCGCGGTGGCGAAGCTGCTGTCGCTGAGCGGGGCCGAGCGGGCCGCCGGGGTCGTGGCGGTCAGCGGCGGCAACCACGGGATCGCCCTCGCGGTCATGGCCGCGGCCCTCGACGTGAAGGCCACGGTGGTGATGCCGCGTTCGGCGCCCGCCCGGGCCGTGGAGATCGCGGAGTCCTCCGGCGCGTCGGTGCGGCTGACCGACGACATGGACGGCGCGTTCGCGCTGACGACGCGGCTCCGGCAGGAGGGGCTGACCCTCGTCCACCCCTTCGACGACCCCGTGGTGATCGCCGGACAGGGCACCGTGGGGCTGGAGTTCGCCGCGGACGCCGGTGACCTCACCGACGTGCTGGTGAGCATCGGGGGCGGCGGACTGATCGCCGGCGTGGCGGTGGCGCTGCGGGCGCTGCGGCCCGGGGTGCGGGTCTGGGGCGTGGAGACCGAGGGCGCCCAGGCGATGTCCGAGGCGCTGGCGGCGGGCGGCCCGGTGCCGGTCGCGCTGTCGTCGGTCGTCTCCACGCTCAGCGCACCGGCCGTCTCGCGGCTGACGTACGAGCACGTCTCCGAGCTGGTCACCGAGGTGCTGGTGGTGCCGGACCGGGAGGCGGTGCGGGGCTCGCTCGACCTCGCGGACCACGCCAAGGTGTGGGCGGAGCCGGCCGCCGGCTGTCTGCTGCCCGCCGCGCGGCGGGTGCTGGAGCGGGTCGGCGAGGGGGCCCGGCTCGGGCTGGTGGTGTGCGGGGGCAACGCCACCACCGGGGACGTGATCGCCTGGGCGGACCGCTTCGGGCTGCGCTGAGCGTCCTCGCCCTCGCGGACGGGCGCGCCCGGCGCCGCCGCCGCGCGCCTCTCCTCATTACCGCCGGTTACCTGCAATTTCCGGATCTCCCCTTGAACGGACCCCGTCCGGTCCCCCGTACCTCTGGGGAAAGGGGGAACCGGCGGTTTCGAAGAGGGATGGCCATGGGCAGGGCGCACGTCTCCACACACCGGTCGGTCGGCGGACGGTACCGGCTGGTCGAGATCACCCACCGCGAGACCAACAGCGTCTGCTGGTACGCCGACGACCTGCAGACGGGACGCCCGTGCCTGGTCACGCAGACCGGGCTGCCGGAGGACCCGGGGGGCGGCACCGCGCGCCGTGCCGCCTCCCGGATCCTGCGGACGACCGAGAGCGTGTCGCGGCTGTGTCCCGGCCGGATCGCCACCGTCGTCGACGCCGTCGGCGAGGACGGCTCGCTGTGGACCGTCACCGCCTGGATCGACGGCACACCGCTCGGCGAGGTCCTCGCCGAGCAGGGCACCCTCAACTACGTGCGGACCGCCCGCATCGCGCTGGAGCTGCTCGACGTGCTGGACGCCGCGCACGCCGCGGGCATCACCCACGGGGAACTCAGCCCCGGCCGGGTGTTCGTGCGGGAGAGCGGCCCCGTGGTCGTCACCGGTTACGGACTGGCCGGCTCGACGCCCGCGCCCCGGCTCACGGCACCGTCGTACGCCGCCCCGGAGCAGGCCCGCGACGAGCGGACCGGCCCGGCGGCGGACCTGTGGGCGCTGGGCGCGATCCTCTACACGATGCTCGAGGGGCGTCCGCCGTTCCGTGACCGGGGCCGGCCCGAAGCCACGCTGAAGGGGGTGGACCGGCTGCCGCTGCGCACTCCGGTGCGGGCCGGTCCGCTCACCCGGGTCGTCCAGGGGCTGCTGCGCAAGGACGCGCGGGAGCGGCTGACCCGCCAGGTGGTCCGGGAGGTGCTCACCCGTGTGCTCGACGAGGACCCCGGGGCCGCCCCGGAGACCGTGCCGGGCCCCCGGCTGCGCGGCGGACACGCCGGCCGGCGGGCCGCCGGCCGGGGGCGGAGCGGACGGACGGCGGTCCTCGGCACCGCGCTGGCCGTCGTCACCGTGGCGGTGGCCGTGCTCGCCGCGGCGCGGGGGCTGCCCGGCGCCGGCTCCGCCGCCCCCGCGCCGACGGCCCCGCCGGCCTCGGCCTCCGCGCCGGGCGACCGGGGGGCCTCCCGGCCGCCGGCCCCGTCCGCGCCCGCCCCGTCGTCCCCGGGCGCGGCGGACCTCCCGCCCGGCTACCGGACCTACCGTGCGCCGGAGGGCTTCTCCGTCGCGCTGCCCGAGGGCTGGGAGCGGCAGGACACCTCGCGCGCCGCCGATCTGGCCTACCGCGTCACCTTCGGCGCGGACGGGGATCCGCGCACGCTCGCCGTCACCTACAGCGAGCGCGTGGGGTCCGACGCCGTGGCCGTGTGGCGGGACGACGTGGAGCCGCGCCTGGAGCGGTCCGGCGGCTACGAGCGGATCGGTTCGATCCGCGCGAGGACGTACCAGGGGCGCGAGGCCGCCGACATGGAGTGGTACGCCGAGGCCGGCGGCAGCCGGGTGCGCACCTTCGGCCGCGGCCTCCTCCTCGGCGGCGGACGCGGCTTCTCGCTGCGCTGGACGACCCCGGCCGCCGGCTGGGAGGAACCGGCGAGCCGGGAGGCGCTGCGGACCGTCCTGCGGACGTTCCGGCCGGCCTCAGACCGCGCCGCGCGGGGCACGTAGGGCGAGCAGGGACCGCCCGTGCAGCGGACGGGTCCCCCAGCGGGCCGTGAAGGTCCGGTCCGTGAGGGAGCACGTGACGTGGAGGCGGTGCGGCGTCTCCAGGAACACCACGTCCACGGCGAGGGTGCCGGCGTCGGCCCAGCCGCCGCTCACGGCGGCCGGCAGGGGCTGCTCGGTGACGGCCCACTCCTTCGCGCCGAACCGTGCGTCGAGCCGGTGGCGGGCGTCCGTGAGGCTCAGCGTCCAGTCGTCGCCGTCGCCCCCCGTCACCCTGACCTCCGTCAGGGTCGGCTGGTCGGCGCAGACCCCGCCGTACGGGGTGAACACGGCGGCGGACCAGTCCCCCGCCCGTCCCGGCGGCACCGGGCCGCCCTCGGCCGGTGGCAGGGCGAGCCGTTGGAGGCGCTCGCGCAGGGCGCCGTCCGCGGCCTCCCGGCCGGGCAGCGGGCCGGGGCGGAAGGCGGGCAGGAGGTGCCGCCAGACCAGGTCCAGGTAGTCCTGCATCCGCTCGGTCGCCGCCGTCGCGGCGATCACCGCGTCGTGCTCGGGCAGCACGAGGCAGAACTGCCCGTACGCCCCGTCGCCGCGGTAGCCGTGCCGGGACATCCAGAACTGGTGGCCGTAGCCCCGGTCCCAGTCCTGCCGGTCCCGCTCCCCCATGGCCCCGGCGGTCGGTATGTGCGGGCGTGAGGCGCGGGCGACCCATCCCTCGGGCAGCAGCCGCCGGCCCTGCCAGACCCCGTCGTCCAGGTACAGCAGGCCGAGCCGGGCGACGGCGTCGGTGGCGGCGTGCAGCCCGCTGAAGCCGATCTCGCGGCCGGTGCCGTCCCGCAGCCACAGCGCCTCGCCGACGCCCAGCGGGTCCAGCAGCCGCGGCCGCAGGTAGGCGGTGAGGGACTGCCCGGTGACGCGCTGCACGATCGCGGCGAGCGTGTACGTGTTGGGCTGGTTGTAGGCGAAGACGGTGCCCGGATCGCGCTGCGGCGGCAGCAGCAGGAACCCGCGCACGGGCTCGGCGGGGTCGGTGGCGTACGCCTCGTCGACGGTCTCGCCCTCGTGGCCGCTGGCCATGGACGCCACGTGCCGGACCAGGATCGCCCGGCTGCGCGGGTCGGTGATGTCGGCCTCGAACTCCGGGAAGTACGACAGCACCGGGGCGTCGAAGTCGATCAGTCCCTCGGCCTCGGCGAGGGCGGCCGCGGTGGCCGTGAAGCTCTTGCTGAGCGAGTAGAGCAGCTGCGGGCGTGAGGCGGTGTACGGCGCCCACCAGCCGGAGGCCACGAGGTGACCGTGGCGCAGGATCATCAGGCTGTGCGGCTCGATGTCCGGGGCGGCCTCGAGGGCGTCGAGGAAGGCGTGGACGCCGGAGGCGTCGACGCCCCGGGCGGCCGGAGCGGCGAGGGGGAGCGGGCGGGCGGTCATGCGGGGATCCTGCCCGGTCCGCCGGCGCCCGATCCACCGTTTTCGCGCCCCGCGGCCGGGGACCCGGGCGTCATGGTGCAAATCGGATACACGATGATGACCGAGCAGGCCGGGCCCCGTGAACTGGTCGACCACGTGGTGCGGGCCGAGGAGGCGGGCTTCGACTTCTCGGTGACCTCGGACCACTACTTCCCCTGGCTGCGCTCGCAGGGTCACTCGCCGTACGCGTGGAGCGTGCTGGGCGCCGCCGCGCAGGCCACCTCGCGCATTCCGCTGATGACGTACGTGACGTGCCCGACGTTCCGCTACCATCCGGCGGTGGTGGCGCAGAAGGCGGCGACGCTGCAGCTGCTGTCCGAGGGCCGGTTCCGGCTGGGGCTCGGCTCGGGCGAGAACCTCAACGAGCACGTGGTGGGCGGCGGCTGGCCGTCCGTGGACGTGCGGCACGAGATGCTCGAGGAGGCGGTGGAGATCATCCGCGCCCTCTTCGAGGGCGGTCACGTCACTCACCGGGGCACCCACTTCGACGTCGAGTCGGCCCGGTTGTGGGACCTGCCGGACCGGACGCCGCCGATCGGCATCGCGGTCTCCGGAAAGCGGTCCTGCGCCCTCGCGGGCCGGCTCGCCGACCTGGTGATCGCCACGGAGCCGGAGGCGGACCTGCTCGACGCCTTCGACCGGCACGGCGGGGAGGGCAAGCCGCGGGTGGGGCAGCTGCCGGTGTGCTACGACCCCGACCGGGACGCGGCCGTCGAGCGCGCCCACGCCCAGTTCCGCTGGTTCGGCAACGGCTGGAAGGTCAACTCCGAACTGCCGCACCCGGACTCCTTCGACTCCGCGACCCGGTTCGTCACGCCGGACGACGTCGCCGGGTCGATCCCGTGCGGCAGCGACCCGGAGGACTTCGTGGAGGCCGTGCGCCCCTACGTGGAGGCCGGCTTCACCGAGATCGCCCTGGTGCAGATCGGCGGCGAGTCGCAGCCGCAGTACCTGGACTGGTCGGAGAAGACGCTGCTGCCGGCGCTGCGGGACGCCTTCGGCTGACGCCGGAGCACAGGTGCCGCCGTCCTCGTTTCCCCGGCGCCCGCCGGATTCACCCGGAGAGCCGAGCATTTTGCGCGGACACGGGGTACTAGAGGTCTCTACGTCGGTACTTCCGGAGGCCCTCTCGTGAACTCGTTCGTGCACAAGACGCTGGTGGTGGAGCTCCAGGCGGGCGACGCGGACCGCTTTCCCGTACTCGCCCACCTGAGCTACGACCCCCGCGACCCGTTCGCCGTCACCTTCGTCTTCAGCCACGACGGCCGGGTCCTCGCGCGCTGGCAGCTGGACCGGGAGATGGTCACCGACGGCCTCACCCGGTCGGTGGGGAGCGGGGACGTACGGCTGCGCCCGGAGTCCCGGGGCGTGGGGCGTGAGCTGCGCATGGAGTTCCTCGGTGAGGCCCACGCCGACGGCGGCCGGCACCACGCCGTGGTGTTCGCCTGGGCCGAGACGGTCGGCGACTTCCTGCGGGAGACCCACCGGCTGGTCCCGCCGGGGCGCGAGGAGGTCCGTGTCGACGACTTCCTCGCGGACGTCCTCGCGGGCAGCTGAGCCGCGGGCGCGGCGCTCATCGCGCCGTACGGCCGGGTGCGGCGCTCATCGCGCCGTACGGCCGGGTGCGGCGCTCATCGCGCCGTGTGGCGGTGCCGCGTCCACATCGGCAGGGCGAACCAGCACAGCAGGTACCAGCACACCACGCCGGCGACCAGGTACGGGACGAAGTCGTCGTGGGTCGCCACGCGCAGGATCAGCAGCAGCGAGGCGCTGGTGGTGGCGAGCAGCAGCAGGAGGCCGAGCAGGGTCAGGCGGGAAGCCCACTGCACCGCCTGCGGCTTGATGCGCCGTCCGGCGACGAGGCGGTGCAGCGACACCGGACCGATGAGCGCACCGGTGGCGCACGCGCCCAGGACGACGGTGGCTATGTAGATCGTCTGGTCCGCGTCGGACAGGTCGTCGTACTTCGGGGTGAACACGACGGTCAGCAGGAAACCGAAGAGGATCTGCACGCCCATCTGGGCGACGCGGACCTCCTGGATCAGCTCCTGCCACATCCGGTCCGCCCGCTCCTCCTCGGTCTCGTTGCGCCCTCTGCGCCTGCCTCGGTCCTGTTCCGCCTCCGGCACGGTGCGCCTCCCTGGGTGAACGACGTCGTTCCTCTCCCCGAGGGTTCCCCGTCCGCCACCGTTCTCCCCGCGCGGGCCGCGGTTTGGGGGTGCGGCGCGCGGTTACACGGACCGCGACGCCGCCGAGGCGATGACACCGAGGCCAGGAGGTCGTGGCACGCATGTCCGAAACCCAGCTCACCGTGACGCTCAGCGGCGGGGACGCCGACGACGCCCGCGCGGTCGTCCGGGCCCTGGAGGGGGTGTTCGGGGCACCGGACCGGTCGCCCTCCGACGAGAGGGCCACGGTCCGCGTGGCGACGTTCGCCGGGGAGGGGCGGGAGGAGGCCCCCGACGCGGACGCCGGCCGTCTGTCGGCGCCGGTGACCGTCACCGTGCAGGGCACCCCGGAAGCGGTGCGCCGGGCGAGCGACACGCTCGCCCGGGCCTTCACGGCACGTGACGAGGGCACCGCCTCCGGCGACCAGGAGCAGGAGAGGCAACTGCTCCTGGAGCCGTGATCCCGCCCGGGTCCCGCCTCACCAGCGGGATTCGACCTGGCCCTGGATCCTGCGCTCGTAGAGGTCGCGGATCGCCGTGAGGGTCGCGCCGGGCAGCTCCGGCAGCCGGGCGGCGGCCGCGTTGGCCCGGGCCTGCTCGGGCGAGCGGGCGCCGGGGATGACGGTGGTGACGCCGGGCTGCTGGATGATCCAGCGCAGCGCCAGCTGGGCCGGGGTGCAGCCCTCGGGGGCGAGCGCGGCGAACTCCGCGGCGGCCTCGACGCCGGTCGCGTAGTCGACGCCGGAGAAGGTCTCCCCCTGGTCGAAGGACTCGCCGTGCCGGTTGAAGGTGCGGTGGTCGTTCTCGGGGAAGACGGTGTCCTTGGTGTACTTGCCGGACAGCAGGCCGGAGGCGAGCGGGACGCGGGCGATGACGCCGACGCCCGCCTCCCGGGCGGCGGGCAGCACCTCGCGCAGCGGCTTCATGCGGAACGGGTTGAGGATGATCTGCACGCTGGCCACGTTCGGCCGGGCGATCGCGGTGAGCGCCTCGGCGCAGGTCTCCACGCTGACCCCGTAGGCGGCGATCCGCTCCTCCTCCACCAGCGTGTCGAGGGCGTCGAAGACCTCGTCGGCGGAGTAGACGGGGGTGGGCGGGCAGTGCAGCTGCACCAGGTCGATGCGGTCGACGCCGAGGTTGCGCCGCGAGCGGTCGCTCCAGGCGCGGAAGTTGTCCAGGACGTAGTTCTCGGGGATCTGCTCGACCCGGCGGCCCATCTTGGTGGCGACCAGCACGTGCAGATCGGGCCGGCCGCTCAGGAACGACGCGATGGTCCGCTCGCTGCGCCCGTCGCCGTACACGTCGGCGGTGTCGAAGAAGGTGACCCCCGACTCGGCCGCGCCCTCCAGCACCGCCAGGGCTTCCTTGTCGTCGACGTCGCCCCAGTCAGCCCCGAGTTGCCATGTGCCGAGACCGATCACGGAGGCGTGCTGGCCCGACCTGTCGAATGTGCGCTCTTCCATGACGTCAGTCTGTCATCCTCCACGGCGGGCGGCGAAGGCACCGGTCCGGAGCCGCACCCCGGGCACGCGCCCCCGCGGGATCACGCCGATCTCGCGGTGTGACACGGGCCACGCGCCGGGCGCCTCCCGCGGAGGATCACCCGGCGAAGCGTCCCGCACGGGGCGGAATTTCCCCTTCCGTCGCGGCCCGCCCTCTTCGCACGACAAGATCATCTTCGTTCAAACCCGTACGACATGACGGGAATCGCCCGGATCGCGGCCAACCGCTCCGAGGGGGTTTCTCCCGGTACCGGCACGGGCGGTAAGCATGCGGGGTCCTGATCCACGACCGACCCCCGGGAGATCCGCATGCCGGAACCCAGCCGTCGCCGCGCGCTCACCGCCGCGGCCGCCCTCACCGCCGCCGCGGGCCTGCCGGCCCTCGTCCCGTCCGCGCGGGCCGCCGAGGGCGCCGGGCACCGCCACGACTCCCCGCGGGCTTCGACGAGGTCTACAAGGGCCGCCGGATACAGGGCCGGCCGGCCGCCACCGGCGGTCACCACCACGGACCCGGTTACGCCGTGTTCGTCGACGGCGTCGAACTGCACGTGATGCGGAACGCCGACGGCAGCTGGATCAGCGTCGTCAGCCACTACGCCCCGCTCCCCACCCCGCGCGCCGCCGCCCGTGCCGCGGTGGACGAGCTGCAGGGCGCCCCGCTCCTGCCCTTCCCCACCGACTGATCACCGCAGCAAGCACGTAGGGAGCACCCCGCACATGACCGTCCGCAAGAACCAGGCGAGCCTGACCGCCGAGGAGAAGCGCCGTTTCGTCGCCGCGCTGCTGGAGCTCAAGCGCAGCGGCCGTTACGACGAGTTCGTCACCACCCACAACGCCTTCATCGTGGCCGACACCGACCACGGCGAGCGGACGGGACACCGCTCGCCGTCCTTCCTGCCCTGGCACCGCAGATTCCTCCTGGAGTTCGAGCGGGCGCTGCAGTCGGTGGACGCGTCGGTGGCCCTGCCGTACTGGGACTGGAGCACCGACGGCTCGGTGCGCTCCTCCCTGTGGGCGCCCGACTTCCTCGGCGGCAGCGGGCGCAGCCGGGACGGCCGGGTGATGGACGGGCCGTTCGCCGCGTCCACCGGGAACTGGCCGATCACCGTGCGGGTGGACGGCCGCACCTATCTCCGACGCTCGCTCGGAGCCGGCGGGCGCGGGCTGCCGACGCCGGCGGAGGTCGAGTCCGTGCTGTCGATGTCCACGTACGACACACCGCCGTGGAACAGCGGTTCGGACGGCTTCCGCAACCACCTGGAGGGCTGGCGCGGGGTCAATCTGCACAACCGGGTCCACGTGTGGGTCGGCGGGCAGATGGCCTCCGGGGTGTCCCCCAACGACCCGGTGTTCTGGCTGCACCACGCCTACGTCGACAAGCTGTGGGCCGAGTGGCGGCGCCGCCACCCCGGTTCCGGCTACCTGCCGGCCGCCGGCACCCCGGACGTCGTCGACCTGGACGAGACCATGCGGCCGTGGCACGACACGACCCCGGCGGACCTGCTGGACCACACGCCGCACTACACCTTCGACGCCTGATCAGGCGCTCGCGGCGGTCCGGCACTCGGGGTGGCCCCACCCCTTGTCGTTCTTGGCGATGGGCTCACCGGCGGCGTAGGAGCGGCCGCACAGGCAGCGGCCGGGGAACTTCGCCTTGATCGTGCGGGACGACGAGCCGCCGCCGCGCGGCCGGGACGCCTTGGCCGAGCCGGACCTGCGCCCGGCGGCGGCCGGCGGGGTGTCCGGGGACGGCGGCGGCTCGGGCGAGCCCAGCTCGCTGCCGGCGTCCTGCTGGCTGGTGGCCGCCTGGCTGGCGGCGCGGTCGGCGAAGTCGTTGAGCCGGTCGCCGTCGACCTGGTGGGCGGGGACGTAGCGGAACTCCACCGAGCGGCCCTGCAGGAGCGCGTCGATGCGGACGACGAGTTCCTGGTTGGCGACCGGCTTGCCGGCCGCCGTGCGCCAGCCGTTGCGCTTCCAGCCGGGAAGCCAGGTGGTGACGGCCTTCATGGCGTACTGCGAGTCCATCCGGACCTCGAGCGGCACGGCCGGGTCGGTCGCCGCCAGCAGCCGCTCCAGCGCGGTGAGTTCGGCGACGTTGTTGGTGGCTCTGCCGAGCGCCCCGGCCTCCCAGCGGACCGGCGTCTCGGAGGCGTCGGCCACCACCCAGGCCCAGCCGGCGGGCCCGGGGTTTCCCTTGCAAGCCCCGTCGCACGCGGCCACCACACGTTCACCCATGTGTCCGATCATGCCATGGCCGGACGGCGTGCCCGTCCCTTCCCCGGGCGGCACCGCACGAGCCGGAGCGGACCGGGGTCCCGCCCGGGGAAGGGACGCGATCCGTCCTGAAGCGCGTCTTCCCCGCCGCCCCCGGTTGTGCTTGCCTGGGGAGCCGTTTCGCAGGCCGGGGCGGGAGTCGCCGTATGCGCAAGCCGTGGATCGTGGGAGTCCTGCTGAGCGCCGCGCTGCTCGGCGCGTGCACGGACCCGTCGTCCGGGCCGCAGGCCGGGCCGCCGCCCGCCCCGCCGAAGGCGTCGGCCACCACGCACCAGCGGCCCGCCGCCTCCCCGGACGCCGTGCCCGGGAAGGCGCCGGCGGTGCTGTACCTCGGGGACTCCCTGGCGACGGAGAACCAGAAGGTCCTCGGCGGGGAACTGCGCGCGGACCTGCGCGCCCGCTACACGAGCGCGCCCTACTCGGGCACCACCCTGTGCGACTACCTGGAGGGTTCCGCCGAGCGCTCCCTCGTGCCGGCCCCGGACAAGGCGGCGGCGCTGGTGCGCTCGCTGCGGCCGGACTACGTGGTGCTGCAGTTCTGGGGCAACTCCTGGGGTTACACCCCGTGCATGGACGGGATCACCTACGACGCCTCGCGGGAGAGGTACCTCGAGCGGTACGCGGCCGACGCGCGACGGCTCACCGGGCAGATCGCCGCCGCCGGGGGATCGCGGCGGCCCCGGATCGTCTGGGTGCTGCAGGGCCCCGACCCGATCACCCCCGACCGGGTCCGCCGGATCAACGCGCTCTACGCGGAACGGGCCGCCGCCTCCGGCGACCTCGTCGCGGACGCGGGGCGGACGGTGAGTCCGGCGGGGGCGCGGTACTCCTGGGCCCAGTACCTGCCGTGCGACGCCCGCGAGCGGGCGCACCCCGACTACTGCACCGAACCCGGCCGCGACCGCACGGCCCTGCACCGGGACGACGACCCCCTGCACTTCTGCCTGGCGCCCACGACGTCCAGGCCGAGGCCCTGCCCGGTCCGTTCGCCGGGGATCCTGCGCATGGCGCGGGAGATCACCCGGGTGATCGGGGAGCACGTCCGCGGGAGCTGACCGCGCGGGGCGGGCCCCGTCTCGCGCCGGCCGTCACTCGCCCGCGTACGCCTTCTCCAGGGCCGCGACGTCGAGCTTGCCCATCGACATCATGGCCTTCATCGCGCGGGCGGCCTTCTCCGTGTCCGGGTCGCCGACCATCTCGATCAGCCGCCTCGGGGTGACCTGCCACGAGACGCCGAACCGGTCCTTGAGCCAGCCGCACGGGCCGTGCTCGCCGCCGCCCTCGACGAGCCTGTCCCAGTAGTGGTCGACCTCGGCCTGGTCGGCGCAGTCGATCTGGAAGGAGACCGCCTCGTTGAACGTGAACTCGGGCCCGCCGTTCAGCGCGACGAACCGCTGGCCGTTGGCCGTGAACTCCACGGTCAGGACGGTGCCCGCGGGGCCGGGTCCGGCCTCGGGGTGCCGGACGATCCGGCCGACGCCCGAGTTCCCGAAGACGGAGACGTAGAAGTTCGCGGCCTCCTCGGCCTGGCCGTCGAACCAGAGACACGTGGTGAATCCGTCGGTGGTCATGGATACCTCCCTGATGTGGAACTGCGGTCATCGGTGTCGACCCCTGCGCGCCGGAAAACTCATCGGTGGGCGAGGGAGCGCGACCCGGACGGCCCGCGCGACCGCTTCGGCCGCACCCGCCGCGCCCGGCCCCGCCCCCGCGGAGCGGGAGCGCACGCAGCACCCGGTGCGCCGGAAGGGGTGCGGCCGGGGCGGGCACTTCGCGGCGGTGGAGGAGCCCGATCCGCCGGTGGGTGATGTGCGGGCGTCCTTGCGGGAGTCGAGGCGGAAGCAGCCCGGGTGAGCGCTCTGCCCGTGGCGGATCTGCCACGGGCAGAGAAAGGCCCGCCGGCCCCTGCCGCCGGTCGAGAGTGGAGGACACGCGGCCGCACCGGCCGCGTGTCCGACGAGCGACCACGAGGAGCGCCGATGTCTCCATTCACCGCCGGCCCACGGCCGGTCACGCCGCCGCGGGCCGAGGAGGGCGACACCCCGCCGACCCGGTTCGACGACCACCTCGCCGCCCAGCTGCTCGCCCAGCGGATCGTGCTGCTGGGCACCCAGGTCGACGAGGTGTCCGCGAACCGGGTGTGCGCGCAGCTGCTGATCCTGTCCGCGGAGGATCCGCGCACCGACATCAGCCTGTACATCAACAGCCCCGGCGGCTCCGTGCACGCGGGTCTGGCGATCTACGACACGATGCGGCTGATCCCCAACGACGTCTCCACGCTCGCCATGGGATTCGCCGCCAGCATGGGCCAGTTCCTGCTGAGCGTCGGTACGGCCGGCAAGCGGTACGCCCTGCCGAACGCCCGCATCATGATGCACCAGCCGTCGGGGGGCATCGGCGGCACCACCGCGGACATCGAGATCCAGGCGGAGAACCTGGAGTTCACCAAGCGCACCATCGAGCGGATCACCGCCGAGCACACCGGGCAGACCCCGGAGACCATCTCCCGGGACGGCGACCGGGACCGCTGGTTCACGGCCGAGGAGGCCAGGCGGTACGGCATGGTCGACCGGGTGGTGGAGTCGCTCGCCGACGTCCGCCCGGCGGCCGCACGGCGCAGGATGGGGCTGCAGTGATGGGGACGTACACGATTCCGAACGTCGTCGAGCTCACTCCGCGGGGCGAGCGGTCCTACGACGTGTTCAGCCGGCTGCTGTCCGAGCGGATCATCTTCCTCGGCACCGAGATCGACGACGGGGTGGCCAACGTCGTCATCGCGCAACTCCTCCACCTGGAGTCCGCGGCACCGGAGAGCGAGATCGCGATCTACATCAACTCCCCGGGCGGCTCGTTCACCTCGCTCATGGCGATCTACGACACGATGACGTTCGTGCAGGCGCCGATCTCGACGTTCTGCGTCGGGCAGGCGGCGTCCACGGCGGCCGTGCTGCTGGCCGGCGGGGACCCCGGGCGGCGGTTCGTGCTGGAGCACGCGCGCGTGCTGCTCGGGCAGCCGGCCACCGGCGGGGCGCGCGGCACGGCGTCCGACCTGTCGCTCCAGGCCAAGGAGATGGTGCGGATCCGCGCCCAGGTGGAGGAGGTGCTGTCCCGGCACACCCACCACGACGCGTCGGCCCTGCGGGCGGCCATGGACCGCGACAAGGTGCTCACCGCGCACGAGGCCGTGGCCTTCGGCCTGGCGGACGAGGTGCTGAGCCGGCGCCTCGCACGGGTGTGAGGCGCCGGCTGCGCGAAGGGCGTCAGGCGGCCAGGCAGAGCCCGCCGTGCGACGAACCGGACACGCCCCGGCTCGCGCCGAGCCGCCGGCCGGTGACGCGCACGAGCTCGCCCTGAACCCGTGACAGCAGGTCCCCGAGGCCGAGCCCGAGGGCCTGCGCGGCGGCCGCGAGGACCTCCGAGGACGCCTCCTTGCGGCCCCGCTCCACCTCGGACAGATACGGCACCGAGATCCGGGCCGTTTCGGCGACGTCCTTCAGCGTCCGCTCCTGGGCGAGCCGCTCCCGGCGCAGCACGTCGCCCACGAGGTCGCGCCACAGCGGCTCCCTGCCGGCGGGAGCGGGGGCGGACGGGGCCGGGGCGGGGGCCGGGCCGGGCGGCGCGGCGGCGCGCACGGGCACCGGGCGCGCGGCCGCCGGCCGCAGGGGGATGACACGGGCGTGGTTCGGCGTTTGACGATTCACCTCTCCAGCCTAGGAATCACGGCCCCGGGGGGAAGGGAGCGGCGTTCCGCCCTGAGTGAAGAGGACCGGCGCGGCGTGTCCGGGCACGGCCCGTGCTGCCGCGCGGGCTCCTCCCCCGTACCCTCGGTCGTACGAGTGACGAGCGGTCTCACCGCCCGGTGGCCCCTCGGGCCCACGCGCCGCTCACCGTGGGGTGAGCCGTTCGGAACATCGGAGGAATGAGTTCGCGTGACCTGGGTACCCGCAGGCCCGAAGGGCCCAGGCACATGTCAGCCGTGACGTTCGTGGGGAGAGGTAATGGAGACCGCCGTGATCCGGTCGCAGGCGCAGGTCGTCGACGAGCACACCGAGGTCGGGACGGGCGACGGAAGCCTGCCCGGAGTGGCGGACCCGCGAACCGTCGCCCCGCGCGACGCGAGGGAGCTGTCCCGCCAGTTCTTCCGCCGCCTGGCGGAGCTGGAGGAGGGCACGCACGAGTACCAGTACGCGCGCAACACCCTCATCGAGATGAACATGTCCCTGGTGCGGTTCGCCGCCGGACGCTTCCGCGGCCGCGGCGACGACATGGACGACATCGTGCAGACCGGCATGATCGGCCTGATCAAGGCCATCGACCGGTTCGAACTCTCGCGCGAGGTCGAGTTCACCTCCTTCGCGCTGCCGTACATCGTCGGTGAGATCAAGCGCTTCTTCCGTGACACGACCTGGGCCGTGCACGTGCCGCGCCGGCTCCAGGAACTGCGCGTGGAACTGGCCAAGGCCCGCGAGGAGCTCGCCAGCCGGCTGGACCGCGAGCCCACGGTCGCCGAGCTCGCCACGCTGATGAACATCACCGAGGACCAGGTCATCGAGGGGCAGATCGCCGCGAACGGGTACAACTCCTCGTCGTTGGACGCCGCCCTCACCGGTGACGGCCCGGACAACGGGGAGGCCGTCCTCGCCGACTTCATCGGCGTGGAGGAGGAGGGGCTGCGGCTCGTCGAGGACTTCCACGCGCTCGCCCCGCTCATGGCCGAGCTCAGCGAGCGCGACCGGCAGATCATCCACATGCGGTTCGTGGAGGAGGCCACCCAGGCGGAGATCGGCGAACGTCTCGGCTGCTCGCAGATGCACGTGTCCCGCCTGATCAAGCGGATCATCACCCGACTGCGCGAGGGCATGCTGGGCGAGCTCGGCTGCGCCTGACCCGAAGGACACCACGGACGCGGCCGTCGTCCCCCCGCCGCACGGGGGACGGCGGCCGCGTCCGCGTGCCGCCGGCCGGTGAGCGGGGGGGAGACCGCGGGCCGGCACGCCGGAGGGAGGACGGGGCCGGGCGGCCGGCACGGAGGAGAACAGAGGGGACAAGCAGGACGGAGGAGGACGGGAGGATGATCCGGCGGTCGCTCAGCCGCCGTCGAGGCCCATCACCGCGCGCACGCGCTTGCCGACCGGCACCCGCTCCACGCTGACGTGCCGGGCGAGTGCCCGCACGATCTCCAGACCGTGCCGGCCGACGCGCTGGGGGTCGCGGGGGAAGACCCGGGGCAGTGTGGCGCTGCTGTCGTAGACCGCCACCGTGAGCGAGGTGTCGGTGCCCTCCAGCTCCAGGATGTACGGCCCGTTGCTGTGCCGGTCGGCGTTGGTGACCAGCTCGCTCACCACCAGCAGGACCGCGCCGTCGGCCCGCTCGTCGATCGTGGCGCACCACTCGGTCCTCAGCTGCTCCAGGAAGAGCGCGGCGAAGGCCCGCGCCTCGGCGATGCATCCCGGCTCGCCGGTGAAGTGTGCCGCCCGCCGCAGCGGTTCCACGGGCACGTCGAAACCAGTCGGTATCACTGCCCCGTCCAGGTGATAGGTCATGCGTTTCTCTCTGGGAAGCCGGGTCGGCCGGACATTCTGCACCAGTCCTCGTACCCCGAGTCCGGCGGCGCAGTCCCCCCTGATCGGTGTGCGCCTTCACGGGGCGGGGAACCCGGGTTCCGCCGGGTGCGGGGCGCCGGGCCGGCCGGCGGGAAGGGCGTGTCATGAACGAACTGATGGCGGTGCGGAGCCTGACGACCCTGCCCGTGGTGACGCTGGGCGGGGACGCCGTCGCCCACGTCAAGGACACCGTCTTCGACGCCTCGGCCGCGCGGATCGCGGGCTTCACCCTCACCGGCCGGTCCCTGCTGTCGGGGCCGCTGCCGCAGGACCTGCCCTGGCCGGCGGTGCACTGCCTGGGCCACCACGCGGTCATGGTCCACGGGCGGGAGGCGTTGCTCGACGTGCCCGTGTCGGTGGCGCGCCGGGACGCCCTGCGCGGGCGGCTGCTCGGGGCACAGGTGGTGACCGAGGCGGGCGACGTCGTCGGCACGGTGCTCGACGTCCTCGTCGAGGGTGGCACCAGCGGCCGGGTCGTCGCCTTCCGGCTCGCCGCGCACCGGGAACTGGTGCACGGATCCCGGCACCGCAGGCACCGGGTGTACGTGCCGCGGGGCGAGGCGCTGAGCGCCTCCGGCCGGACGCTGGTGATCCCCGCGCACGCGACCGCCTACGTCACCGACGACCTGCCCGGCTTCGTGACCCGCGCCGGAGCCCACCACGACCGCGGGCGGGGCGTGTCGCCGTGATGCTGTTCTCCCGGGTG
Organism: Streptomyces sp. Tu 3180; assembly: GCF_009852415.1. Classification (NCBI taxonomy): domain Bacteria; kingdom Bacillati; phylum Actinomycetota; class Actinomycetes; order Kitasatosporales; family Streptomycetaceae; genus Streptomyces; species Streptomyces sp. Tu 3180. The sequence continues at coordinate 983,934 of NZ_WOXS01000002.1, forward strand.
CGCGGGCTGCCCGTCCTGGCTCCGGGCGGCGCGGGCCGTCTGGGGACCGTGCGGGCGCTGACGGTCGACGCGGCGTCGGGGACGGTCACGCACGTCCGGGTGCGGCGCGGGCGGCTGCGCGGGGAGAGCGTGCTCGCCCTGGACGCCGTGGACGCCGTCGGGCCGGACGGGCTGATCGTGCGCTCACCGGGCGGCCGGCCGTCCGGGGCGCCGCACCGCGACCTGCTGGGGAGCAGGGTGCTCACCGAGTGCGGTGAGGAGCGCGGCACCGTGCTGGACGCGGCGTTCGATCCGGCCGACGGCCGGATCGAGGCGGTCCTCACGACGTTCGGCGAGGTGCCGGCGAGCCGTCTGCTGGGACTCGGCGACCACGCCCTGGTGATACGGTCCGGCCGCACCCACCACCTCTAGGACGCCGGCCGGAGGCCGGCCGGGCGCGGCACGCGCGCCCCGCGCCGGTTCCGGACGGCGCGCGCCGCCCGTCCTCCCTGCGGGCTCCTCGTGTGCCCCGGCCCGGTACCGCCCGCGAGCCGACGCGGACGGACCTCCCGGCGGGCGCCGCCCGCCGCCCCTGCTTAGCGTGGCAGCGTGAGCGCACGCACCCCCTCCGGCCGGGCGGTCGCCCGGCACGGCTGGGCGCAGGCCCTCGTCGCGGTGCTCGGCGGGCTGATCGCCATGGGCGTGGTGGCCGCGCTCGGGCTGTGGGCGGCCGGTGCCACGGACCTGCCGGACGGTTCCTTCCCCCCGGTGGTCGCGGCGACCGTGGTCACGGCCGTCGGAGGCACCGTGGAGCTCTCCGGGGACGCCGGCGCCCTGGCCGGCACGGAGGGCGGTCTGACGGTCGTCCCGCTGTCCGTCACCCTCACCGGGGCGCTGCTCGTCGGCCGGGGTTTCCTGCGCCCGCTGCGGCACCGGGCGGTCGCCGGGGCGCCCGAGCTGGCCGGGTGGGCCGCGAGGATCGCCGCCCTGTGGCTGCTCGCCCTGCTCGCCCTGGCGCTCGCCGCACGGCACACGTTCGAGATCCCCCTCGGGGACGGGCCGCTGGGTGATCTCGGTGACCTGTTCGGCATCACGCCCGAGGTGGGTTTCTCCACCGACGTTCCGGCGACCGTCCTCGTCGGCCTGGTCTGGCTGGCCGGGGTGCTGGTGCTGGCCCTGCTGGTGGCGCGCGGCGCCCCGCTGCCGGGCCGGCTGCTGCGCCTGCAGACGTCGGTGCGGCCCGCGGCGCACGCGATGCTGCAGCTGCTGCTCGCCCACGTCGTGATCGGCCTGGTCGTCGCGCTGGCCGTCGCCGCCACGCGCGGGCACCCCGCCGAGACGTTCGCCGTGATCCTGCTCGGTCTGCCCAACGTGGCCTGGCCGGCACTGACGATCGGGCTCGGCGCCACCTGGGACGGCAGGGTGGACGGGCCCTTCGGGCTGCCCATGCCGCAGGTGCTGGACGAGGTGCTGCGCACGCCGGACGTCTCCACGCTGAACCTGGGCACCCTCGCCGAGCACGACGGCCGGGTGTGGTGGCTGGTGGTGGTCGACGCGGTGCTGCTGCTGGCCACGGCCTTCGTCATGGCGGCGCTGTCCCCGGCCCGGATCCGGGCCTGGCAGCACGCGGTGCACCTGGCGGTGGCCCTGGCGCTCACGGTGCTCATGATCTGCCTCACGGCCCGGATCGACGCGCGGATCGGCCTGTCCGTGCTCGGCATCGGCGATCTGGGCGAGGGGTTCTCCGGGCAGGTGCTGCTGACACCTCGGCTGTGGAGCGCCCTGGGCCTGGCCCTGCTGTGGGGCCTGGTCGCGGGTTTCGCGGGGGCGCTGCCGGCGCGAGGGGTGCGCCGGCGGGGCGGGACCGGCCGCTGACCGGGTTCACGCCCGCGGACCGGACACGGGCTGTGCCCGGCGCGGCGGCGGCCCGGGCCGGTCCTCGTCGCCGCCTACTTCCGCATCACGGCCGGCTCGTGGCGCCTCAGCAGGCGGGACACCAGCAGGCCGAGGACCAGCGACAGGGCGAGCAGCATGCCGACGGAGAGCAGCCACACGTCCGCCGTGTGCGCGAAGAGCGGGTCACGGCTCAGGTCGCCGGGCGAGAGCGAGGACAGCTCGACGGTGCCGGCCATCGCGGCGAACCCCCAGCGGGCGGGCACCAGCCAGGCCAGCTGCTCCAGCACGAGCACGCCCTCGAGCGGCAGCAGGGCGCCGCAGAAGACGACCTGGACGATGGCGAGCAGCACCAGCAGCGGCATCGTCACCTCCTCCTTGCGCACCACCGCGGAGACCAGCAGGCCGAGCATCATCGCGGTGAAGGCGAGCAGTGCGGCGGCGACGGTGATCTCGACAAGGGGCGGCATCAACACGCCTTCGCCGTCCGGTGCGTTCAGGTCCACACCGAGCAGTGCGACGAGGGTCAGCACCACGGCCTGGAGCACGGTGACCGTGCCGAGCACGATCACCTTGGACATCAGGTACGCCGATCTGGACAGGCCCACCGCCCGCTCCCGCTGGTAGATCACCCGCTCCTTGACGAGTTCGCGCACCGCGTTGGCCGAGCCGGTGAGGACGGCGCCGACGCACAGGATGAGCAGGGTGTTCATGGCGGACCTGCGGGTGAGCTCACCGCCCGCGAGGGCCCGCGCCATGGCGCCCATCACGAACGGCAGCGCGATCATGATGGCGAGGAAGGTGCGGTCCGCGGCGAGGGCGGCGGTGTAGCGGCGGACCAGGGTGCGGAGTTGGGCACCCCAGCCGCGGGGTCTGGGCGGGGGCCCCACGACGACGGGCTCCTCGCGGAGCCGCTGGGGCTGGGCGGCGGCCTCGGCGACGTAGCGCCGGTGGAAGGGCGAGTCGCGGTACTGCCCCGCCCAGTCCCGGTCCTGCTGCTGCTCGAACGCCTCGAAGGCCTCCGGCCAGTGCTCGAAGCCGAAGAAGGCGAGGGCGTCGCCGGGCGGGCCGTAGTAGGCGACCACGCCGCCGGGGGCGAGGACGAGGAGGCGGTCGCAGACGTCCAGGCTGAGCACGCTGTGGGTGACGACGATGACGGTCCGGCCGTCGTCGGCGAGGCCGCGCAGCATGCGCATCACCGAGCGGTCCATGCCGGGGTCGAGGCCGGAGGTCGGCTCGTCGAGGAAGAGCAGCGACGGCTTGGTCAGCAGTTCCAGCGCGACGCTGACCCGTTTGCGCTGGCCGCCGGACAGGCTGTGCACGTGCTGGCGGGCCCGCTCCCCGAGGCCGAGTTCGCGCATCACCTCGTCGACCCGGGCCCGTCGTTCGGTCTTGGCGGTGTCCTGCGGGAAGCGCAGTTCGGCGGCGTAGGACAGGGCGGCGTGGACGGTCAGCTGGGTGTGCAGGATGTCGTCCTGCGGGACGAGGCCGATGCGCTGGCGCAGCTCGGCGTAGTCGTGGTACAGGTCGCGGCCGTCGTAGAGGACGGTGCCGTGGTCGGCGGGGCGCTGGCCGGTGAGCGCGTTCATCAGGGTGGACTTGCCGGCGCCGCTCGGGCCGACGACCGCGAGCAGGCACTTCTCCCCCACCGGGAAGGAGACGTGGTCGAGGAGGCGTTTGGCGCCCCGGTCGACGGTGACGGTGAGCTCCTGGACGTCGAGGGAGACCTCGCCGGTGTCGACGTACTGCTGGAGTTCGTCGCCGATCAGGCAGAAGTCGGAGTGGCCGACGCCGACGATGTCGCCGGGGCGGATGTCGGCCCGGTCGACCGGCACGCCGTTGAGGTAGGTGCCGTTGTGGCTGCCGAGGTCGACGATCTCGTACGAGCCGTCGGCGTGGACGTGCAGTTCGGCGTGGTAGCGGGAGACGATCAGGTCGTCGACGACCAGGTCGTTGTCGGGGTCCCGGCCGATGCGGACGGTGCGGGTGGGCAGCGGCCGTACGGAGGTCGGCTGCCGGAAGGTGTGGGTGAGGGCGGGATGGGAGACCGCCGACGGCCGGTCGCGCGCGGGGGCGGCGAGGACGGCGCAGGGGCCGTCGTCGGGATTGCCGAAGCGGATGACGCTGCCGGGGCCGATCTCCCAGGCGCGGATGCGCTGGCCGTTGGTGTAGGTGCCGTTGGCGCTGTGCTCGTCCTCGACGGTCCAGCGGCCGTCCACGGGGTGGAACACCGCGTGGTGCCAGGAGACCCGGGCGTCGTCGAGGACGATGTCGCTCAACGGGTCGCGTCCCACGTGGTAGTCGCGGACCGGACTCATCACGGTGGAGCCCGTCTCGGTCTCCAGGACGAGCTCCGGGGCGACCGGCCGCTCCGCCATGCCTGGATTCTACCGATTAGTTCGTTCGGGTGCCCGGCGCGCCCGCCGGGGTGCGGCCGTGCGCCTCAGGCGACGGGAACGCCGAGCACGCGGGCGGCGCGCTGCATGCGCAGGGCGTCCACCGACTCGGCCAGCAGCTCGTACTCGGTGGTGTCGTCGCCGGTGGCGATGCGCACCAGGCGTCCGGCGGCCAGCGCCTCGGCCACCTCCTCCTGCCGGGCGACGTCACCGCACCAGGCGCGCAGCACCGCGGGCACGTCGGGCACCCCCTCGGGGACGGGGACGAGCGCGCCCGGCGGCAGGTGCTCGGCGTCGGGCCGCGGATCGAGGCGCTCGGCGATCCAGGAGGCGCGGTCGCGCAGCCACCACAGGGCGAGGGCCAGGGTGGGCGCCCGGTAGGTGCCCAGCGGTACGCCGATGCGCCGGCCGTCGCAGACCCCGTACGCCGTGACGTGGCACAGGAATTCGTCGTGCACGTTCCCCTCCCCCGCTGCGTTGCTCGCCCGCCGGACGGGGTTCGCCGCCCGCCCGAGGCTCGCGTGCTGTGCGTGAGGGCGCCGTCGCGCGGTGTGAAGCGCTCTCGTTGTCGAGTATGTTCACGGCTGAACCACTGTCACCATGGGTTTCAGGCCAGTCTCTTGGCATATTCACGGCCGCGGTTGGCCGAAACGCTGCGCCGGCCGGCGGCCGTACGGCGGGGGCGGCCGGCCGACGGCGCCGGGGCGGTCGCCGGGGGCCGGGCCCGGGACGGCGGCTGGGCCTCGGGCCGCGGCTGGACCGGCCTTCGCCGACGCCGGCGGTCACGGCGGTGATCGCGGCGGTGCGCGGGGGTTCCCCGGGTTCGTCCTCCGGCTCGCGGGCGACGTCGACGGGCACCGTGCCGGCGGACACCACGCCGCGGCACGCTTCTCGCGGGAGCGGGTGAACCCGGCGGACGGGCCGGCGCCGATCGCCGGGCCGGACGCGGGCGTCCTCGGCGCCGAGGACCGGATCCGCACCGTGCCCGGACGCCCGTGAGGGGCGGGGACGGCCCGTCCCGGCCGCCGGCGTCGTCGCTACCGCTTGACGGCGGCGTCGATGCGGGCCAGCTCCTCCGCGTCGAAGTCGAGGGCGCGGGTGGCCGCGACGCTGTCCTCCAGCTGCCGCGGGCTGCTCGCCCCGACCAGGGCGGAGGTCACGCGGCCGCCGCGCAGCACCCAGGACAGCGCCATCTGCGCCAGGCTCTGCCCGCGGGACGCGGCGATCTCGTTCAGCGTGCGCAGCCGGCCCACCAGTTCCTCGGTGAGGGCGCCGGTGTCCAGGAACGGGCTGTCGCTCGCGGCCCGGGAGTCCTCGGGGATGCCGTCGAGGTAGCGGGCGGTCAGCAGGCCCTGCTCCAGCGGCGAGTAGGCGATGGAGCCGATCCGGAGTTCGTCCAGGGTGTCCAGCAGGCCCTCGTCCTCCGGACGCCGGTCGAGCATCGAGTAGCGCGGCTGGTTGATCAGCAGCGGGGTGCCCAGCTCACCGAGGATGCGGGCGGCCTCGCGGGTCTGCTCCGCGGAGTAGTTGGACACGCCGACGTAGAGCGCCTTGCCCTGCTGGACCGCCGAGTGCAGGGCGCCCATCGTCTCCTCCAGGGGAGTCTCCGGGTCGAAGCGGTGCGAGTAGAAGATGTCGACGTGGTCCAGACCCATGCGGCCCAGGCTCCGGTCCAGCGAGGACAGCAGGTACTTGCGCGAGCCCCACTCGCCGTACGGGCCGGGCCACATGAGGTAGCCGGCCTTGGTGGAGATCACCAGCTCGTCGCGGTAGCGCGCGAAGTCCGTCCGCAGCGCCTCGCCGAGGGCGGACTCGGCCGCGCCGGGCGGCGGTCCGTAGTTGTTGGCGAGGTCGAAGTGGGTGACGCCGAGGTCGAAGGCGCGGCGCAGGATGGCGCGCTGGGTTTCGGCCGGGCGGTCCGGACCGAAGTTGTGCCACAGGCCGAGCGAGAGCGCGGGGAGCTTCAGGCCGCTGCGTCCGGTGCGCCGGTAGGGCATGTCCGCGTAACGGTCGGGGTGTGCGGTGTACAACACGACTCCAGAGGGGTTGGCACACGTCTTGGCGGTTCCGTCGAACCGCCGCCCCACTCTGTCGCGGCCCGGGGGCAGTGGTCCAACAGAAGAATCCGATGGAATTCAGCGGATACGCTTCTCAATCATGGAACTGCGCCACCTCCAGCACTTCGTCGCCGTCGCCGAGGACCAGCACTTCACCCGGGCGGCGGAACGGCTGATGGTCTCCCAGTCGGGGCTGTCCGCGTCCATCCGCTCCCTGGAGCGCGAGCTGCAGACGCCGTTGTTCGTGCGGACGACCCGCAGGGTGACGCTCACCGAGGCCGGGCGGGCGCTGCTCACCGAGGCCGAGCGGATCCTGGCGCAGGTGCGGGCGGCGCACGAGGCGGTGGCCGCGGTGCAGGGCGTGCTGCGCGGCACGCTCGCGCTGGGCACCGAGCAGTGCATCGCCGGAGTGCACGTGGCGGAGCTGCTCGCCGCTTTCCGGCGGCTCCACCCGGACGTGGAGATCCGGCTGCGGCAGTGGGGCTCGGCCGCGCTGGCCGAGGAGGTCGCGGCGGGGCGGCTGGACCTCGCCTTCGCCTACCGGACCGAGGCGGACCCGGACCAGCTGCGGTCGGTGCCGCTCACCAGCGAGCCGATGACGGTGCTGTGCCACCCCGACCACCGGCTCGCGCGGGCCGGGGCGCCGCTGACCCCGCAGGACCTGGGCGAGGAGGTCTTCGTGGACTTCCACCCCGACTGGGGCCCGCGCCGCGCCACCGACGCGGCCTTCGCCGCCGCCGGGGTGCGCCGCACGGTGGCGCTGGAGGTGAACGACGTGCACAGCCTGCTCGACCTGGTCGACGAGAACCTGGGCGTCGCCGTCGTCCCCCGGCACTTCCGGTACAAGCGCGAGACGCTGACCGCGCTGCCGCTGAAGGACACCGGCGAGTCGGTCTACGAGACCGTCGCCCTGGTGCCGGCCCCGCGGGCCACCAGCCCGGCGGCGCGGGCGCTGATGGCCCTGCTGGACGACGGGGGCGCGTGAGGGGCGGGGATGCGCGAGGGTGGACCCATGCATGCCAAGGACATCCTCATCGACGGCTTCGGCCGGATCCGCGAAGAAGTCCACGCGGCCGTCGAGGGCCTCGGCCCCGACGGGCTGAACGCCCGCCCCGGCCCCGGGGCCAACTCCGTCGCCTGGCTGGTCTGGCACCTCACCCGGGTCCAGGACGACCACGTGGCGGACGCCTTCGGCCTCGACCAGGTGTGGCTCTCCCAGGGCTGGGAGAAGCGCCTCGGACTCGGTCTGCCCCGCCGTGACACCGGGTACGGCCACAGCCCGGCGCAGGTCGCCGAGGTCCGGGTCGACTCCGGCGGCCTGCTGACCGGCTACCACGACGCGGTGCACGAGCAGACCCTGGGCGCGCTGCGCGCGCTGACCGCCAAGGACCTGGAGCGGATCGTGGACGAGCGCTGGGATCCGCCGGTCAGCCTGGGCGTGCGGCTGGTCAGCGTCCTGTCCGACGATCTGCAGCACGTCGGACAGGCCGCCTACGTACGGGGGCTGCTTCAGAGCGCGGACGCGTAGGCGGGCAGCACGACGTCCTCGATGAGGGCCTTGCGCTCGTCGAACGGGACGAACGCGCTCTTCACTGCGTTCACCGTGACGGTGCGCAGGTCCTCGACCGTCCAGCCGGCCTGCTCCACCAGCAGGGACATCTCACGCGTCATCGTCGTGCCGGACACCAGCCGGTTGTCGGTGTTGAGGGTGACGCGGAAGCCGAGGTCCTTCAGCGCGGTGATGGGGTGCTCGGCGATCGAGGTCGCGGCGCCGGTCTGGAGGTTGGAGGTGGGGCACATCTCCAGGGCGATCCTGCGGTCCCGCACCCACCCGGCCAGCCGGCCGAGCTTGCCGGCCGCGAGGTCGGGGATGTCGTCGGTGATGCGCACACCGTGCCCGATGCGCTGGGCCCCGCACACCTGGAGCGCCTGGTGGATGCTGGGCAGGCCGTGGGCCTCACCGGCGTGGATGGTGAAGGGCACGCTCTCGCGGCGCAGGTGCTCGAAGGCGGCGAGGTGGTCGGCGGGCGGGAAGCCGTCCTCGGCGCCGGCGATGTCGAAGCCGACGACACCGGCGTCCCGGAAGGCCACGGCCAGGTCGGCGGCCTCGCGGACGCGGTCGAACATCCGCATGCCGCACAGCAGGGTGCCGACGCGGACGGGCGTCCCGGCGGCGGCCGCCTTGGCCATACCGGCGGCGAGGCCCTCCTGGACGGTCTCCACGACCTCGCTCATCGTCAGGCCGCCCCTGGTGTTCAGCTCGGGGGCGTAGCGCACCTCGCCGTAGACGACGCCGTCCGCGGCGAGGTCGAGGACGTACTCCTCGGCGGTGCGCAGCAGGCCCTCGCGGGTCTGCATCACCGCGAGGGTGTGCTCGAAGGTGGCGATGTAGCGGACCAGGTCTCCGGAGTTCGCGGCCTCGACGTACCAGGCGGCGAGCTCGTCGGGGTCGGTGGTGGGCAGGGTGTGGCCGACCTCCCGCGCGAGCTCCACCACGGTGGCGGGGCGCAGACCGCCGTCGAGGTGGTCGTGCAGGACCGCCTTGGGGAGGCGGCGGATCAGGTCGGCGTCTACGCGCGTAGCGTTCATGGTGCGTCTTTCCTCGAGCAGGTGGTCCGAAGCGGCGGGAGAGGGTCAGCCGGCGGGCTGGAGCAGGTCCCAGCGGTTGCCGTACAGGTCCCGGAAGACGGCGACCGAGCCGTACGGCTCGTGGCGCGGCTCCTCCAGGAAGACCACTCCCGCGGCGGTCATCCGGGCGTGGTCGCGGGCGAAGTCGTCGGTGTGCAGGAAGAAGCCCACGCGGCCGCCGGTCTGGTCACCGACCCGGGCGCGCTGCTCCTCCCCCTCGGCGCGGGCGAGCAGCAGCCCCGTGCCGGTGCGCCCGCCGTCCGGTTCGACGACGACCCAGCGGGAGCCGTCGGGCCGGGGCGTGTCCTCGGCGAGCCGGAAACCGAGGGCCCCGGTGTAGAAACGGATCGCCTCGTCGTAGTCGTCGACGACGAGGGCGACCAGGGCGATGCGTCTCATCGTGGCCTTCCGGGAGAGGGGATTGACCGGAGAGGTTATACGTAAAACCCGTGAATGCGCCAGTCCCGCCCCTCCGGTCCCGTCCCGGGCGGCGCGGGACCGGAGGGACGGGACCCGGGAGGCGGGGCCCAGGGGGCGGGACCGGGAAGGGGACGGGCTCCGGGGCGGGGCGGTCGCGCACGCGCCGTGGGGCCGCCCGGAACCGTTACGGGTACGCGTACGTGTTGAGGGCGGCGACGGCGGACGCCGGGTCGCCGAGGTCGTAGCGGTCCACGGCGAGGTAGTTGGGCTTCTTGCGGGCGGCCGGCTGGCAGAAGCGGCGGGCGCGGTCGGCGAGTTTGGAGTTGTCCGTGGCGGCCGTGGAGGCGATCGGGGCGTCCCGGAAGTGGTTCATGACGAACAGCGGGCGGAAGCCGGGCTCGGTGCGGGTCAGCGGGATGTTGGTGCCCGCGTCGTACCAGCGGCTGTGGCAGGACCAGTCGGACGCTCCGACGCCCGGACCCATGGACCAGTGGTTCTCGACGGTCCACTCGCGCTGGTACATCACCCCGAAGGTGTCACGGGTCAGCCCGGCGGCCTGGTCGGCGGCTCGGCTGTGGTCGGTGAGGATCAGCAGCCGGTGCCCGGCGGCGGTCAGGTCGGCCATGGCCGGCCAGCCGTTCTCCCGGACGCCGGTGCGGTCCGGCCGGTAGAGCACCTCCGGCAGCCCTCGGACGCGGGCGAGTTCGGCGCGCAGGACGCCCGGGTCGACGTAGTCCTCCAGGAAGACGGTGACGAACTGGTCGGGGTGGGCCCGCAGGAAGTCGACGATCCGCTGGAGGTCGACCCACAGGGCGACGGGCCTGCTGACCAGCGTGCAGCTGTTGTGGCAGAGGATCGCGCCGTCCGGGGTCTGATGGATGTCCAGCATGAACCCGCGCACACCGTCGGCGAGTTGGCGCTCGAGACTCCGGGTCTGGTTGGGGAAGAGGCTGACGAAGGGCGGGGCGAAGCCGCCGTCGGCCCCGTTGGCGTAGGCGTTGTGGGCGGTGAGGAAGGTGACCTGGTCGAGGGTGCGCCGGTCCCGGGGCGGCACGGGCCGGGTGAGCGGGCTCACCGGGGTGAGGTACCAGGTGGCGAGATCGCCCGTGCCGGTGCCGACGGCGAGTTGCGCGGGGTGGTTGGCGCCGGCGGGTTTCGGGGCGACGGTGAGACGGCGGTCGGTGCCGGGGGCGGCGAGCGTGAACCGGTCGGCGCCCGCGGGGGTGAGCTGCCAGCGCGCCTCCGGGTTCGCGCAGGCGACGGTGCGGGCCCGGTCGCCGTCGCGGCCGAGGCAGCCGCCCGGGCGGTCGGTGTTCTCCAGGAGGTGCGCGGCGCCGTCGGCCCGGAGGTCCCACTGCTGGTGGTCCTCGTCGCCGCGGGGTCTGTGCTGCTCGACGGCTCCGGCGCTGTCGGCGGCGTTCAGACCGGTGGTCGCGCTCTGGACGTAGTAGGTGCCCGGCGGCGGCAGCGCGTCGGCCCCGGCGGCGGGTGCCGGCGCCACGGCCGCCGCGGCGAACGCGGCGGCCGTGACGGTCGCGGCGAGCAGGGCGTGGGGGGTGCGCATGGCGGATGCCCTTCGTCCGAAGGACGGCCCGGCGCACGCGGGACGCGCGCGGACCGTGACCCGATTGTGGTCAGGTGCATGACACCACGCCCCGCCGTCCCCCGTCAGCAGTACAGGTTGCCGCCGGGTGACGTTCCGAGGATCTGGGTGAACTGCTGGTACTTGGTCACCCTGCTCTGCACCTGGGCCGGGTTCCTGCCGTCGCACTCCAGGGAGCCGTTGATGCTGCGGATCGTCTGGCCGAAGCCGGCCTGGTTGACCATGGCGTTGTGCGGGGTCATGGTGCCGGGGCCGGACTGGGTGTTCCAGTACCACAGGGCGGTCTTCCAGGCGACGGCGGCGTCGTTCTGCACCAGCCAGGGGTTGTTCAGCAGGTCGATGCCGAGCGCGTCGCCCGCCGCCTTGTAGTTGAAGTTCCAGCTCAGCTGGATCGGCCCGCGCCCGTAGTAGGCGGCCTGCCCGGCCGGACAGCCGTACGGCTGTCCCCAGTCGCAGTAGTGCGGGTAGTTGGCGGTGTTCTGCTCGACCACGTGCACCAGACCGCCGGTCTCGTGGCTGACGTTGGCCAGGAAGGCGGCGGCCTCCTGCTTCTTCACCGTGTCGCTGCCGGTGTTGGCGAAGCCCGGGTAGGCGCTCAGGGCGGCCGTGAGCCCGCTGTAGGTGTAGAAGGGGTTCCGGTTCGGGAACATCTGGTTGAACTGCGCCTCGGTCACCACGAAGTTCCCGACCGGCGTGCCGGGGCCGTTGTCACAGGCGTACGGCTCCCAGTACCAGGTGCTGATCGTCGGGTCGTAGCCCGGGTTGGCGTGCTCGGCGATGTACGCCCGGCCGTCGGTGTAGCGCACGATGTCACCGGCGTTGTACGACTTCCCGGCCACCCAGTTCGGATAGCTGGAGCACGCGGCGGCGGAAGCGGGGGTGGCGGGAAGCAGGACCGGTGCGCCGGCGGCCAGGACGGCGGCGGTCAGCACGGCGGAGATGCGGCGTCTCGACAAGGGGTCAACTCCTTTGCGCGACACGGCCGCTCCCGGGCGGGGCAGGCCCGAGCGCAGCCCGGCCGCACGTGCCGGCGGGGCCGGTCACGGCGTGGGGGCGGCCGTGGTGGGGGGTGTGGAGCACACTCAACCGCTTTGGTCTGTACCAGTCAAGGGTGTAGACCAGTCATCCCGGATTGTCCGCCGGACCGCCCGCCGGGGCCCTCAGCTCGCGAACGGCACCTGCCCCGCGGGGACCGCCTCCCTCACGCCCGCCGGATGCCGCCACAGCCCCTGTGCGGCGAGACGCGGGAGCACCCCCTCGCCGAACCAGTACGCCTCCTCCAGGTGCGGGTAGCCGGAGAGGACGAACTCCTCGATGCCCAGCGCGTGGTACTCGCGGATCCGTTCGGCGACCTCGTCGTGGCTGCCGACCAAGGCGGTGCCCGCGCCGCCGCGCACCAGGCCGATGCCGGCCCAGAGGTTGGGGTGGACCTCCAGCCCGTCCCGGCTGCCGCCGTGCAGGGCGAGCATGCGCCGCTGGCCCTCGGACTCGCTGCGGGCGAGTCCGGCCTGCACGGTGCGCACGGTCTCCGGGTCGAAGCCGTCGAGCAGCCGGTTCGCCTCCGCCCAGGCCTGCTCGGCGGTGTCACGGGTGATGACGTGCAGCCGGATGCCGAACCGCAGGGTGCGGCCCTCCCGGGCGGCGAGCGACCGCAGCCGGGCGGTCTTCGCCGCGACCTGGGCGGGCGGCTCCCCCCAGGTGAGGTAGACGTCCGCGTGCCGGGCGGCCACGTCCAGGGCGACGGGCGAGGAGCCGCCGAAGTACACCTCGGGCACGGGGTCGGGCACACGGGCCAGCGCCGCCTCCCGCACGCTCAGGTGCTCGCCGTCCAGGGTGACGGTCCTCCCCTGCCACAGCTCCCGGACGACCCGCAGGAACTCGCCGGTCCGGCGATAGCGGGCGTCCTTGTCCAGGAAGTCCCCGTAGGCCCGCTGCTCGTGGCTCTCGCCGCCGGTGACGACGTTCAGCAGGAGCCGCCCGCCGGTCTGGCGCTGGAAGGTGGACGCCATCTGCGCGGCGAGCGTCGGCGAGACGAGGCCGGGCCGGAAGGCGACCAGGAACTTCAGGCGCTCGCTGGCCTGGGAGACCATCGCGGTGGTCAGCCAGGCGTCCTCGCACCAGGCGCCGGTCGGGGTCAGGGCGCCCACGAAGCCGAGGTGCTCGGCGGCGCGGGCGATCTGGCTCAGGTAGGCGACGGTCGGCGGCCGGTCCCCTCCGGACGGGGAGGCCGGGGTGCCGTGGCCGCCGCCGACGACATGGCGGCTGTCGCCGTTGGTGGGGAGGAACCAGTGGAAGGTCAGGGACACGCGGGTTCTCCGATCGGGGTCGTTCTCGGGGCGTGCGTCACAGCAGGCCGTGGCGGGGCGGCCGGGTCCCGCGGAGCACGTACCTGCCGATGTGCTGGACCTTCCAGCGGACCGGGTCGTGCAGGGTGTGCGTGCGGGCGTCGCGCCAGTACCGGTGCAGGTTGAGCGGGTCCAGGGCCGAGCGGGTGCCGGCGACCTCGAAGAGGGCGCTCGCGACCTCCACGGCGGTGTCGGCGGCGTGGGCCTTCGCGGCGGCCACCGCGATGGACGCCCCGGCCGCCGAGTCGTCGGTGAGGCCGGCCCGGGCCTCGTCCACGGTGCGGGCGGCCTCCCGCAGCAGCGCCTCCGACGCGCGGACGCGCACCTCGAGTTCACCGAACCGCTGGACGAGCAGGGGGTCCTCCGCGGCCGTCCCGAAGCCGCTCTCGAACCAGGGGCGGCTCTTCGTCCGGACGAACGCGGCGGCCTCGGACAGCGCTCCCCGGGCGATGCCGGCGTCGATCGCGGCGTGCAGCAACTGCGCTACTGCGCCGTGCAGTTGAGGGCCCTCGAAGGTGAGGTGGTGCGGGAACACCCGGTCGGCGGGGACCGGGACGTCCGTCAGGCGCACGGTGCCGCTGGCGGTGGTCCGCTGGCCCATTCCGTCCCAGTCGTCGACCACCGTGAGGCCGGGGGCGTCGCGCGGGACGCAGGCGACGTGCAGCCTGTCGTCCCCGGCGCGGGCGAGGACCGGGATCCAGTGGGCGTAGAGGGCGCCGGTGGCGTAGTGCTTGACGCCGTTCAGGACGTACGAGCCGTCCGGCCGGGGTTCCAGGCGGGTGCGGATGTCCTGGACGTGCCGGGTGCCGGCCTCCGACTGGGCGTTGCCGAGCCGCCTCCCGGCGAGCAGCTCGGCGTAGAAGAACTTCTTCTGCTCGTCGGTGCCCTGACGCCCGATCACGTTGGCGTAGACGAAGTGGCTCTGCGGGATCTGCGCCAGACTGGCGTCCGCCGCCGCCAGCAACCGGAAGATCTCCGCGAGGGTCTGACGGCTCACGTCCGCCCCACCGTGCCCGGCGGGGACGGTGACGGCGAGCAGACCGGACGCGGAGAGCCGTTCCACCTCCTCCCGGGGCGGTCTGCGCTCGGCGTCCCGGGCACCGGCGCCCGCGCGGAACTCCTCGGCCAGGGCGGCGGCGACGGCGAGGGCCTCGGCGTCGTCGGCGATCACGTGTGCGGACATGGCGGTCAGCTCGCGGCGGCCAGCGCCGGGACGGGGTTCAGGGCCGCCGAGAACTGGTCGACCACCTGGGCGAGGGCCTCGCCGGCGGCCGGGGCGACGGTCAGCGTGCCGTCCTCGTGCACGGTGATGTCCCTGTCGAGGGTGAACCAGCCCTGCACGACGTGGGCCGCGCCCATGGAGTTGAGGACCGGGCGGAGCGCGTAGTCGATGGCCAGGACGTGGGCGGTGGTGCCGCCGGTGGCCAGCGGCAGCACCGTCTTGCCGGTCAGCGCGTACTGCGGCAGCAGGTCGAGGAGCGCCTTCAGGACACCGGAGTACGACGCCTTGTAGACGGGGGTGCCGACGACGACGCCGTCGGCGCGGGCGAAGAGCTCGCCGGCCTCGACGACGGCCGGGTGCCCGAAGTCGGCGCCGAGCAGCGCCTCGGCGGGCAGGGTGCGCACGTCGAGCGGGATCACCTCGTGGCCCTGCTCGGTCAGCCGCCGGTCCAGGTGGCGGAGCAGACGGTTGGTGCGGGAGGCGGCGGAGGGGCTGCCGGAGACGGACAGGACGATGGCCATGGGATCTCTTTCCGGGTTCTCGGGGGGGGTGTGCGGGGCCGCGGGACGTCGGGGCTTCGGGGCTTCGGGGCGTCCGGGCGGCGGAGGGCGGAGACAGGGGGCGGGGCGCCCGGGCCGGCCGGACGCCCCGGGGCGGTCAGGAGTACCAGGTGGGTTCGGGCAGCTCGCCCTCCAGGACCCAGCGGCCGACCTCGCGGCGCTTGTAGGCGACCGGATCGTGCAGCGTGTGGGTGCGGACGTTGCGCCAGAACCGGTCCAGGCCCTCGGCGGTCGTGGTGGAGCGGGCGCCGGTGACCTCGAAGATCCGGTTCGTGACCTCCAGGGCGACGTCCGTGGCGCGGGCCTTGACGGCGGCCACCCGCACCTCGAAGTCGCCGCGCGCCTGCTCGGTGACCGCGTCGGGGTCGTCGTGCAGCCGCTGTCCCTCGGCGGCGACGGCGTCGGCGAGCGCCTCGACAGCCCAGAGCTTCGCCGTGAGGTCGCCGTAGGTGTCGATGACGTGGGGCTCGTCGACCGCGCGGTCGTGGCCGCCGTGCAGCCAGGACCGCGCCCTGGTGCGGGTGTACGTGGCCGCCGTCTCCAGCGCGCCGGCCGCGATGCCGAGGTAGAAGTTGACGAAGACCAGCTGGATGGTGGGGACGTTGAGGGTGTTGTAGACGCGCGGCCGGAACTCCCTGTCGACGTATCCGGCCGCGGAGGACCAGGGGGTGCGGACGCCGTCGAGGGTGACGCTGCCGCTCTCGGTGAGGCGCTGGCCGATGTTGTCCCAGTCGTCGTGGAAGGTCAGGCCCTCGCTGCCGGAGGGCACGACGGCGAAGACGTGCCGGTCCGTGCCCTCCAGGACACCCTCCAGGACGGTGACGTCGGAGACCCTGCTGCCGGTGGAGAAGGACTTGCGGCCGGTGAAGACCAGGTCGTCGCCGTCCTCGGTGACGACGACGTCCTTGTCCCGCGGGTTGACGGCGCCGCCGAAGAACCAGTGGTTACGGGCGGCCTCGGCCTCGATGTGCTCCCACTGCTCGCGCGTGCCGACCAGGCGGGCGGCCCAGTTCCACAGGTAGTGGTAGCCGAGGAGCTGGCCGATGGAGCCGTCGGCCTTCGCGATCTCCCGGACGACGTGGTAGGCGGTGATCCAGTTCTGGCCTCCTCCGCCGTGCTCGGCGGGGCCCAGCAGGGTGACCAGGCCGGAGTCCTTCAGCAGCCGGACCTCGGCGTGCGGGGTGGCTCCGGCACGGTCGCGGGCGGCGGCGTCGGTGGCGAGGACGGCGGCGACCGCGGCGGCGCGGGCGATCCAGTCCTCGGCGGTGCGCGGGGCGGGGCGGAGGTGCCAGTCGGTGGGGGTGACGGTGCTCATGCGGGTGTCGGCCTCTCTTCTTGTTCTCCGGTGCGCGCGTGCGCGGATTCCGAGGGGGCGGTCAGGCGTGCGCGGGGACGGAGGCGGGCTCCGTGCGGTCGGCGGCCTCCAGTTCGCGCACCAGGGGCAGGACGCGGCGGCCGAAGTACTCGACCTCCTCGTGGTAGTGCAGGAAGCCGAGGAGGAAGAGGTCGACGCCGAGCCGCTTGTACGCGACGATCCGCTCGGCGATCTGCTCCGGGGTGCCGATCAGTCCGGTGCGGAAGCCGTCGTTGTACTGGACCAGGTCCGCGAAGGCGGAGTCCTGCCACATGCCCTTGCCGTCGGCGGTGGACCTCCCCGCCTGCCGGACGGCGGCGCCGAAGCCCTCGACGGCCTCGGTGTCGGCCTTGGCGACGATCTCCCGGAGGGTCTCGCGGGCCTCGGCCTCGGTGTCCCGGGCGATGAGGAAGCCGTTGAGGCCGAACCTCGGGGGCCTCCTCCCGGCCAGGGAGGCGGAGTGGTGGACGTCGGCGATCTGCTCGGCGACCCCGTCGAAGTCCCGGCCGTTGGAGAAGTACCAGTCGGAGACCCGGCCGGCCATGGCGCGGGCGGCGGTGGAGTTGCCGCCCTGGAAGATCTCCGGGTGCGGGCGCCCGGGGGTGCTCAGCGGCTTGGGCTTGAGCGAGAAGTCGCGCAACCGGTAGAAGTCACCGGCGAGTTCGGCATGGTCCTCGGTCCAGACCGAGCGCAGGGCGCGGATGAACTCCTCGGAGCGCCGGTACCGTTCGTCGTGCTCCAGCCAGGGTTCCCCGAGGGCGGTGAACTCGTCCTTGAACCAGCCGCTGACGACGTTGACCGCGAAACGGCCGTGCGACAGGTGGTCCGCGGTGGCGCCCAGCTTGGCGAGGACGCCGGGGTGCCACAGACCGGGATGGACGGCGGCGATGACCTTCAGGCGCCGGGTGGCGAGCAGCAGGGCGAGGCTGAAGGAGGTCGACTCGTGCTGGTACTCGGCGCCGTAACTGGCCATGTAGCGGACCTGGGTGAGGGCGTAGTCGAAACCGTTGTCCTCGGCGAGGACGGCGAGTTCCCGGTTGTACTCGTACCCCCAGTCGGTGCGCTGCTCGATCGTGCTGGTGACCAGGCCGCCGCTGACATTGGGCACCCAGTAGGCGAATTTCAAGGGGTCTGCGGGCATGCGGAACTCCTGTTGCGGAATGCGGGGGGAATTTCGGGCACGCCGAATTCACGAGGCGCCGAAAGGCGTGGAATTCAGGTACGGGGAAGGCGGGCGGCGCACCGCCGGCGGGCCGGCGGGCGCGGCGGAGGGAACGGGCGGCGGATCGGGACGATCAGGCCGCGGTGCGACAGGAGGCACTGGAAACACGCGCGAGGTCGACGTGGCGTCGCCGCGTGAGGTCCAGTCGCATCGTCATGCCGACGATCGTGGCAGCCGCCGATCGGGGCCGTCAAGGAAAACCCGACCGGTCTCGTATCGCGGACCACCGAATTTCACGAAGGCGTGACAGGGAAACCCTTGAACGGGCCGTCCGGGCGCGCGCATTCTGCTGCCGTGCGGACTGAACAACTGGAATACATCGCGGCCGTCACACGGCTGGGTTCGCTGCGCCGGGCGGCCGAGGAACTGCGGCTCTCCCAGCCCGCGTTGAGCGAGACCGTGCGGAACCTGGAGCGTGAGCTGGGGGTCGACCTGCTGGAACGCAGGCGCTCCGGGGCGACGATGAGCGCGGCGGGCCGGGAGCTGCTGCCGCGCATCGTGGACGTCCTGGACGCGGTGGACCGGCTGCGGGCCGCCGCCGGGGAGCAGCACCGCGTCCGCCGCATGGTGCGCGTCGGCACGGTGAACGCGGCGACCGTGCCGCTGCTGGTGCCCGTCGTGCGGGAGTTCCGCGCCGCGCATCCGCTGACCCAGGTCGAGGTGGTGGGGGCGCAGCAGGCGGACATCCACCGGGGGCTGCTGGAAGGGGGGCTCGACCTGGGGCTGGTGAACCACCTGGAGGGTGACGACATGCCGGCCGAGTTCGAGTCCACCGAACTGCTGCGCGGCCGGCCGGTCGTGTGCCTGCGCCCGGACAGCCCGCTCGCCGCCCGGGCGGAGGTGTCGGCGGACGACCTGCTCACCGAGCCGCTGATCGCGATGCGCTCGGGCTACGTGATGCACCGTTACGTGCACCGGCTCCTGGACGGCCGCCTCCCGGCGTTCGCGTACTCCACCGACGGCGCCGAGATGGGCAAGCTGATGGTCGCCGAGGGGCTCGGGGTGACGGTGCTCCCGGAGTTCAGCGTCGTCGGGGACCCGCTGGAGCGGCAGGGCGCGCTCGTGTGCCGGCCCATCGCAGGCGACCGGTCCCGGGTGCTGCTGGCGCTGCGCCGGCGCAGGTCCGCGTCCGTGCCGCTGGCCGCCCGGGCCCTGCACGAGGCGTTCGTGCGGCGGGCCCGGGGGCTGGGCGGTGCGGTCAGCCGTCTTCCGGGGACGGGACCACCACGAGGAACGCGTCCGACTCCAGGTCCATGACGACCGTCGCGGGTTCGCCCTCGGCGCGGTGCCGGGCCGCGCACTCCTCCGCCGGCCAGGACCCGCGCGGGGATCCCGCGGGGAAACGCTCCAACACCTTCGCTCCCGTCACGGCAGTCATGGGGGCGGACACCTCCTGTCGGGCTGTGGCTTCGCGAGCCGTCTTCTTCTCCTGCGGTTTTCCGTACGTTCCGGATGCCCGGGATCGGAACGGACATGTGAGCGGATCCCGCCCCGCTCCGAGAAGGGTCGCTCCCGCACGTCCCCGCGTCCCCGGGCGAGCCGGCCCGGCCACCAGGCGACCGGTCCGAGGTCCAGGGCGAGGGCGGGCACCAGCAGGGCGCGCACGACCAGCGCGTCCAGGAGGACGCCGAAGGCGACGATGAGGGCGATCTGCGCCAGGAAGGCCGGCGGGACCACCCCGAGCGCCGCGAAGGCCGCGGCCGGCACCACTCCGGCCGAGGTGATCGCCCCGCCGGTGCCGACCGGTCCGCGCAGCACGCCCCGGCGGGCCCCGTGCCGCAGCGACTCCTCCCTGACCCGGGACATAGCGCGCGGGTGGCCGCGGGCCGCCGGTCCTCCACCGGGCCGTCCGGGTCGCCGGTCCGCGGCACCGCCGATGCCGAGCCAGACGACGAGCAGCAGGACGGGGACGAGCCGGCGGGCCCGTCGGGCCGAGGCGGCCATCGCTCTCCGGGTGCGGCGGGAATCATCTCGACGAAAAACAATCTCAATTATTGAGCTGTATTGCGGGCACGGCCGTGGACCACACCGGCTCCGCTCATGCGGCCGGCCCGGGAGGGTCAGTGCTGCCCGGAGGCCCCGCGGAGGGCGAGTTCCTCGTTCAGCGCGGTGAGGAACCGCAGAGCGACGGCGAGTTCGGAGTCGTCGAAGCGGGAGAGCGCCGAGCCCGCGGCCTGCGCGAGCGGACGGAAGTACGTCCGGGCCGCCGCCTTGGCGTCGGCGGCGTAGTACAGGTGGACCACCCTGCGGTCGGCGCTCTCCCGGACCCGGGTGACGTGTCCCGCGCGCTCCAGCCGGTCCACGCACGCGGTCACGGCCCCGGAGGTGAGCCCGAGGTGCTCCCTGAGCCGGCCCGGGGTCATCGGCTCGTCCGCGTCCAGGATCGCCGCGAGCGCCTGGACGTCGGTGGCGTGCAGCCCGTTGCGGCCCGCGAAGCCGTGGACCATGCGGTTGATCTCGCCGTTCATCCGGCGCAACTGGACGGCGAAGGCATGGAGGTCGGCCGCCTCCGGTTCCCGGGGTGCGTCGCACCCCGCCGTCCGCCGCTCCGCGTCGTCTGCTCTGGCCACACCGTCACCCTATAGAAGTCCCGGGCGCGTCCGGTTCCGCCCGGGGCGCAGGCGTGCTCCCGTCCGCCGGACGCGGGCACCGGGAAGCCCCTCCGGCCGCCCCGCGGGAAAGGCGCCGTCCGGTCCGGAACCGGACGGCGGTGCGGTCCTTCACCGGCCCGGAGCCGGGCGGGGGCGGAGGCCGACGGCCAACTGCGCCCCGCCGACGAGCACATCACGCCGGCACCGGACCGGGGCGGACCCTACACATAAGGGAAAAATAAGAGCAGAATAAGGATAAACGGCTCTTACCGCATACCGCACCAGAAGCGGTCAGGCCTGCTAGTCGAAGGAGACGACCATGGCCAACGTCTCGCACCCTCGCGGTGACATCACGAGCCATCCCGACGCATCCGAGATGCGGGCACGGTACGACCGTGTGCTCGGCGGTCGTGATGTGGTCCTCGTGGACGGACCGGTGTTCCTGCTCGGTCTGTACTGTGCGGTGTCCCCGTGGATACTCCACTACACGACGAGCCAGCCCGCGCTCGCGACCCACAACCTGATCGTGGGCATCGCGATCGGCGTGCTCGCCCTGGGATTCACCGCGGCCCCGGCGCGCATGTACGGCCTCAGCGGGGCCATGTGCGCCCTGGGCGTGTGGATGATCGTCTCGCCGTGGATCGTCGGCGACGGCCCCGACGCCGGCGTGATCTGGAACAACATCGTCATCGGTGCCCTCACCCTGGCCCTGGGCACGGTCTGCGCCGCCACGGCGGCCAGGAGCGCCACCAGGCCGTAGGCACGGCCGGAAGGAGAGCCGAACGCCGGTCCGCGCCCGCCGCGGACCGGCGTCCTCCCGTCCCGGTCCGGACCGGGACGGCCGCGCGGCCCCTGGGGGCACGCGGGACCGTCCTCACCGCGTCCCCGCGCGCACCACGGCGAGGCCGTCCCGGGCTTCCGGGCGGACCGGGGTCCAGCCCGGCTCCCGTTTCCGCCTTCGCCGTGGACACCCGCAGCGCCGTGGACATCACGTCGTGCGCGTACGGCATCGGCCGCATCGTCCACAGCGGCACGGCCATCGGCCGCGGCAGCCCGAACGCCTCGGCCGCGCACCGGAGGTGGGCACGGAAGCCGAGCGGGGTGGAGTCGGCGACGTCGTACGCCCGCCCCGGGCGCCCGCGCTCCACGGCCGCGACCACCGCGCGGGCGGCGTCGCCGACTCCGGCCCACGGCAGGACCCGGCCGCGGTCGCGGGGAACGGACGGGCAACCGCCGCCCGCGCAGCAGGGGGAGCAGGCCGCCGGTGCCGCCGGGACCGCGGAACAGGCCGAAGCGCAGCGCGACGCCCTCCAGGCCGGGTGACGTGAGGACGAGCCGTTCCTTCGTCCGGACGGCCGCGACGTACCGCTCCCGCGCCGGGTCGGTCCCGCGCGGGCGGTCCCCGTCAGAGGCGGGCCGCCCACTGTTCGTACCAGGTCACGGTGGCGTCCAGGGTCTCCTCCAGCGGCGTCGGCCGTGCGCCGAAGGCCCGCTCGAAGGCCGAGGAGTCCATGATCTGGGGCTCGGTGTGCTGGTAGAACATCTCGGCGTACTCGGCCATGAACTCCTCGTCGAACGGGCCGAAGGGGCGCGGCTCCTCCAGGACCACGACGTTCAGGGGCCGGCCGGTCCGCCTCTCGATCATGGCGTGGATCTCCCGCGTGCTGACGGCGGGCGCCGTGGGCAGGTGCCAGACCCGGCCGTCGCCCCCGGGGCGCTCGCCGAGGGTGGCCAGACCCGCGGCCACGTCCTCGATGGCGGTGTAGCTGTGCGGCAGGTCCAGGTCGCCGAGCCCCAGCACCTCACCGCCGGTGAGCGCGCCCGGGAACACGGCGGCGCCGAGGGAGGAGTTGAGCACGCCGGGGCCGACGAAGTCGGCGGAGCGGCCGAGGACCACCCGGGCGCGGCCCTCGCGGTGCGCGGCGAGGTACCGCTCGTCGAGCGCGGCGCGCATCCGGCCCTTGCGGCTGGTCGCCCGCCACGGCGTGTCCTCGGTCATCACCGCTCCCCCGGTCTCGCCGTACGGGTAGAGCGTGTCGAGGACGACGAGCCGCGCCCCGGAGGCCTCGACCGCGCCGAGCACGGCCTCCTGGACCCGGGGCATGACCTCGGTCTGGAGGTGATAGCCGACGTTGACGCAGTGGTACACCACGGCCGCGCCCGCGGTGGCCGCCCGGGCGCCCTCGGCGGTGCCGACGTCGGCGGCGTACCGCTGGACGCCGGTGAGCGCGGGCCCGTCTCCCCGGCGGTCGACGAGCCGGACGGGGTGGCCGCGGCGGGCGAGTTCCCGGGCGAGGGCGGTGCCGGCGGGACCGGAGCCGAGAACGGCGTGCAGGGCGCGGGAGTCGGTGGCGGCAGCGGACATGACGGTCTCCTCGAGTCGGTGCGCGATCGATCCCCTATCGGCCGTCGCAACAGTTATAGACTCTAACTCTTGCGACTGGCACTAGCAAGAAATGCGGGACCGGACCGTCGTCAGGGCCTGGCGCAAGGAGGAAGGGAGGAGGAGCCGAACACGACCGGCGGCCTGCCGCCCCCGGGGTCATCGCGTGGGCAGCCCCGGGCGGAGATCAAGGAGAGTGCGCTCCGGCAACCGGCGGAGAGCGGTACGCCGACGATGGATCCGGGCACGCCGGAGAGCGCGCGGGCGGTCCCGGCCCGTTCCCGCCGGTCTTCTTCCCGTCGGTCCCCGCCGAGGGCGCGCCGACGGCGGCGGTACGGCCGGGGATCGCGCGGACGACGGCCCGGGCCGCCGGGGACGAGGCGGTCGCGCGGTGGACCCGCCGGAGCGGAGGGGACCACCCTGCCGGAGGCGTGTTCGCCCGAACCCCTCCGCACGAGCGGCCGGCCCGGAGATCGCCGGGCGGTCCACGGGGACGGGCCACGACGGGGCGTGCCCGTGCGCCTCCGCTACCGCACCGGCACGTACACGTACGGAGTCGTCGTGGTCAGGGGGGTGAAACCGAGACGTTCGAGGATGGGACGGCTCTGGTCGGAGGCGTCGACCTGGAGGTAGCGGTAGCCGCGTTCCGCGGCGGCCCGGGCCCGGTGGGCGACCAGCGCGCGGTAGACGCCCCGGCCGCGCCAGGCCCGCACGGTGCCGCCGCCCCACAGTCCGGCGAACCGGGTGCCCGGCACCAGTTCCATCCGGGCCGCGCTGACCGGCTCGTCGCCGGCCAGGGCGAGGACCGCGACGACGGTGCCGGGGTCGGCCGAGAGCCGGGCGAGCAGCTGGTGACGCAGCCAGGACGCGTCGGTGCCGAACGCCTTCTCGTGCACGTCGGCCACCAGGCCGGCGCCCGCCCGGTCGGTGACGGGCACGACGCGGATCCCCTCGGGCGGCTCGGTGTCGAGGGCGAGACCGGTGACCTCGCAGAGCATGAGGGTCTCCTCCGGCTCGGGCGTGAACCCGGCCGCCACGAGCCGCCGCCCGAGGTCCACCGGCAGGTCGTGGCCGTACAGCTTCCACTCGAACCCACGGCCGAGCCCGGTGAAGTACGCGATCTGCTCCGCGATCGCCGCGTCCGCGTCCGCCTCGTCCAGGGCGGACCAGACGACGCCGTTCCAGCCGTGCGCGGGGGCGGTCTGCCGCACCACACCACCGGTGCGCTCGACGCGTGCGCCGGGCCCGTCGGGCCGCGCTCCCTCACGCAGCTCGCGGTCGAACAGGGCGAGTGCCGCGGCATGGTCCATGGGGCCGACTCCACCACGGGTCCGGCGCCGGGGCAAAGGAATTACGGGACCGGCCTCCCTCACGACGGCCGCACGTCCCCCCGCCCGCGGCGGCCTCGCCCCCGCGCGCCCTGAACCTTAGGGTGCTGTCGGTCAAGCCGTCGTGAGGAGGGCCGTCCCGTGGCCGTGAGGGAAGCCGAACTGCCGTACCTGCGCCGCTGTGTGGAGCTGGCGGCCGAGGCGCTGGAGTCCGGGGACGAACCGTTCGGTTCGGTCCTCGTGGCCGGGGACGGCACCGTGCTGGCCGAGGACCACAACCGGGTGGCCTCCGGGGACCGCACCCGGCACCCCGAGTTCGAGCTGGCGCGCTGGTCGGCGGCCCGCCTGACGCCCGGCGAACGGGCCGCCGCCACGGTGTACACCTCCGGCGAGCACTGCCCGATGTGCGCCGCCGCCCACGCCTGGGTGGGCCTCGGGCGCATCGTGTACGTCGCCTCCTCCGAGCAGCTGATGTCCTGGCTCTCCGAGCTGGGGGTGCCCGCCCCGCCGGTGCGGACGCTGCCCGTCGCCGAGGTCGCCCCCGGTGTGGCCGTGGACGGCCCCGTCCCGGAACTGGCCGGGAGGGTCAAGGAGTTGCACCAGCGGTTCCACCGCGCACGCGCCTGACCCGGGGCCCCACCGGGCGGCGGGGCCCCGGGTCAGGCCGTTCCGCCGGGGTTCAGCCGTCCGTCCGCGGACGGGCGCGGCGGTACAGGACGACCCCGCCCAGGAGGAGCGCGGCGCCGGCCGCGAGGGCCGGGGCGGTGCGGCCGGCGCCCGTCTCGGCGAGGGCGGCCGTCTCCCGCGGGGCGGTGTGCGGCACCGGATCGGGGGCCGGCCGCGTGCGCGGCGGCGCGGACGGCTCGGGCTCCGGGCGGTCGGGCCGCTCGCCGGAGGCGTTCACGGACTCGTTGCCGACGGCCGCGTTCCCGACGCCGACCACGTTCACGCTGTTCCCGCTGACGTTGACCGGGAGGTCCACCGGCAGCTGCACCTGGTTGCCGGACGCCACGCCCGGTGAACCGTTCGCGCCGCTCCCGGCCGTCGCACCGCCGGCCCGCCCCGCGGGCCCGCCCCGCTCGCCGGCGTTCTCGTGGGCGTCCTCGTTGACGCAGGTGTTGCCCACGGCGGAGTTGAGCAGGCCCACCGCGTTCACCGTGTTCCCGCACACGTTCAGCGGGGCGTGCACCGGGAGCTGGACGGTGTTCCCGGACACCACCCCGGGCGAGCCGGCCGCGGTGCCCTCCGCCCCGGCGCCGGCGTACGCCGGCGCCGCCACGGCCATCGCGCCCGACGCGGCGACGACGGCGATCACACCGTTTCGGGTGACCCGTCCCATAGGTTCCCTGCCTTCCAGACTTGGTCGCGGGCCCTTGCCCGCACCGGACAGAACGCGGGCACCGCCATCCGGGTTATGGCTCCCCCGTACGGACCCCGGCCCGTTCACTCCATCAGGGGTCCCGCCGTTCGAGGCCCGGGCAGGTGGGGCGAACGCACGGCCGGTGAACACACGGGGGCCGGTGCCGGGCGCGCGGCCGCCCGGCCGACAGGCGGGGGGCCCGGGGCCCGCTTATGGTGAGCGAGGGCGCCGGTTCCCGGCCCGCTGCGGGGCATCCCTGGAGGCATCGATGCTGGCCAAGCCGTCCACGCGACCCTCGGTCCGACGCCGCGCGGTCACCGGCGCGGCCGGGCTGGCCCTGCTGGGTGCGGGGCTGACGGCCGTCGGCGACACGGAGCCGGACCTCGACCGGTTCTACGACCAGAAGATCACATGGGCGGCCTGCAGGAGCGCGGACCTGCCGGAGGACCTGCAGTGCGGGAAGATCACCGTCCCGCTCGACTACGCGGACCCCGGGAAGGGCACCCTCGAGCTGGCCCTCGTCCGCTACCGGGCCACCGGCGACCCGCGGGGCTCGGTGGTGCTGAACTTCGGCGGTCCGGGCGGTTCGGGCGTCCTGGGGCTCGCCTACGGCGGCAAGGAGTTCATGGGTCTGACCGACGACTACGACGTGGTCTCCTTCGACCCGCGCGGCGTCGGCCGTTCCTCACCGGTCAGCTGCGGCACGGAGGCCACCGGCCGGGTGCTGGAGGCGACCAGCGGCGAGAACGTGTCCGACCCGCGCGAGGCGCTCGCGCAGCTGCGCGAGGTGGCCGCCGAGTGCGCCGAGCACTCGGGCCCCGTCCTCTCCCACATCGGCACCGTGAACGTCGCACGCGACCTGGACGTGATGCGCCAGGCGCTCGGCGACCGGAAGCTCAACTACCTGGGCTTCTCCTACGGGACCCGGCTCGGCGCGGTGTACGCGGCCCGGTTCCCGGAGAAGGTGGGCCGGTTCGTGCTCGACGGTGTGGACACGCTGACCGACTCGATGACCGAGCAGGGGCTGACGAGCGCCAGGGGGCAGCAGAAGGCGCTGGAGAGCTTCCTCACCTGGTGCACCGAGGACATCGCCTGTCCGTTCGGGCAGGACGCGCGCGACGCCCGCCGGCAGGTCGTGGAACTGGTCGACTCGCTCGACGAGAACCCGGTGCCGACCACCTTCGGTTTCGAGTTCAGCGGTCAGGATCTCGCCGGAGCCATAGGGCAGGGTCTGTACAGCAAGGAACTGTGGCCGCTGCTGCAGCGGGCCCTCGCGCAGCTGATGGAGGACGGGGACACCCGCGGGGTGGAGGCCTTCGCGACAGGAGGGGGGGCGCTCCCCGCGCCGCAGCGGGCCGACGACCCCCTCGTCGACGAGGAGGAGATACCGCTGGACAACCCGCCGGCGGCGCTGATGGCGGTGAACTGCGCGGACGACCCGGACCGTCCCACCGCCGAGCGGCTGACCCGGGACCTGGCCCGGCTGCGCACCGCCTACGAGGAGGCCTCGCCGGTCTTCGGCCGGTACCGGCTCGCCCAGGTGCTGATGTGCTACGGCCGGCCCAGGGGCAC
Organism: Streptomyces sp. Tu 3180; assembly: GCF_009852415.1. Classification (NCBI taxonomy): domain Bacteria; kingdom Bacillati; phylum Actinomycetota; class Actinomycetes; order Kitasatosporales; family Streptomycetaceae; genus Streptomyces; species Streptomyces sp. Tu 3180. The sequence goes on from NZ_WOXS01000002.1 coordinate 1,010,847, forward strand.
CGACTACATCCGCGAGCGGGTCAAGGACCTCGGCACGCCGAAGATGCTGCTGGTCGGCACCCGGGGCGACCCGGCCACCCCGTACCGCTGGACGGTGGAGACGGCCGAGCGGCTCGGTGACGCGGCGGTGGTGCTGGACAACCGGGGCGAGGGCCACACCGGCTACGGGTCGTCCGAGTGCGTCCAGCGCAAGGTCGACGACTTCCTGCTGTACGGCTCCCTGCCGCCGAGCGGCAGTTCCTGCGGTTCCGGGGAGGACGACCGGGCCTGAACCGCCTGCGCGGATCCCGCGGGGCCGGCTCCGCGGGGCCGGGCGTCCCGCGCCCCCGCCTGCCCCGCCGCCGGCCCGGCACGCGTGCCGCCGCGGCGCCCTCGCGGCCTCCCCGCGCCGGGCACGGGGCCGGCGGGCCGGGTGCGCCGTCACCGGCCGCCCCCTCGCCGGCCCGTGCCGCGGCCGCTCCGGTCCGCGCGCCACAGCCGGGGTTTTTGCCCCAAATGCCGTACCCGGGAATCGGTTCTATGGTGCTGTCATGGAGCACGATCTGAGCCCCGCGGCCCTGGCCGGGCTTCGCCGGCCGCGCCCCTACCCCGCGGTGTCCGTACTGACGCCGACACACCGGCGCGATCCCCTCAACGCGCAGGACGTCGTCCGGCTGCGCAACGCGGTGGGCCAGGCCAAGAAGCAGCTGGAGTCCGATCCCGCGGTCACCCGGGACCGGCGCACCGACGTGGCCCGGCAACTGGACCGGGCCCTGTCCGAGGTCGACCTGACGCACAGCGAGGACGGTCTGATCATCTTCGCGGCCCCGGGCGAGCACCAGGTGTGGTCGCTCGCGCGTTCCGTGCCCGAGCGCGTGGTGCTCTCGGACACCTTCCTGACCCGCAACCTCGTCTCCGCCCACACGGCGGAACGGTCGTTCTGGGTGCTGTCCGCGTCCGCCGACCGGGTCACCCTGTGGAGCGGCGGCGCGGACCGGGTGGCGGAGGAACGCTCCGGCGGTTTCCCGCTGATCCGAAGCGCGGAGAACTTCGACCCGGAGCGGCTGGAGCGGATCGGCGACCAGCCGAGCGCCTTCCGCGACGAACGCACCCGCGCGTTCCTGCGCGAGGCCGACCTCGCGATGGGCGCGCTCCTGCGCGACCACCCGCGGCCGCTGTACGTCACCGGCGAACCGGCCGCGCTGTCCCTGCTGGCCGAGGTCGGCGGCGTGACCAGGAGCGCGGTGCACATCCCGCGCGGCGGGCTCGCGCAGGGCACGCCCGACGCGGTGTGGCAGGCGGTGAAGCCGGCGCTCGAGGCCGAGACCCGCAGGGTCACCGAGGACGTGACCCGGTCCCTGGCCTCCGCCCGCGGGCGCAGGGAGTTCGCGGCCGGGGTCGACGAGTTGTGGCAGAGCGCCCGGGAGGGACGGGTGCGGCTGCTGGCCGTCGAGGAGAACTACCGGATCACGGCGCGCGACACCGGCGACCACCTGGTCATCGCCGAGGACGGCGACCTGGACGCCCGCGAGGACATCGTGGACGAGATCGTGGAGCAGTGCCTGGAGACCGGCGCCGAGGTCCGCTTCGTCCCGGACGGCGCCCTCGGGGAAGCGGACGGGATCGCGGGGGTGCTGCGGTACTGAGGGCGGGGCGCGCCGTCGGCCGGACACGAACAAACGCGTGACCGTCGAACACGCGAGTGGGTTCCGGCGGTGAGCCGACGCTGCGTCACTTCACTTGCGTACCATGGGAGTTGGCGAGAAGAACGGGCCCCACGCGCATACCCCGGAGTAACTCCCGAAGACGGTGGCATATGCCAGGGGCACCGCCTTATCGTGTGTTGCCAAATCCCTTACGGGGCGTGGCGGGCTGTGCAACAGTCGTAACGGTCCCTCCGTCCGCCCGAAGGCCCCACCGTTCCCCATCGGAGTGCGTCATGCCGTCCCACCTCTCCGCGGGCCGCCCAGCCGCCCAGCCGCCAGGAAGCGGCGACGTCGACGCGCTCATCTCGCAGACCCGGCGGCTCAAGGGCGAGGTGGACGCCGTACGACGCGACACACCGGCCGACCGGTCGGACCCGCGGAACCGCTGGCAGCGGGCGCTGTACGACCTGGCGTTGCATCAGCTCGACGACCTGGACGAGCACTTGGCGCAACTGCGGGACGGTCCGCTGCCGGCGGCCGCGGACCGCGCGCCCGCGCCGGCCGCCGCAGCGCACGGCGGGTCCCTGCTCAGCCGGGTCGGCAGCGCGGAGTGGAACCTGCTCACGGACGAGGCGAGCTGGTCCGGGGAGCTGTACCGCATCCTGGGCCGCGATCCGGCCGCTCCCGCGCTCACCCTCGACGAGCTGCCCTCCCTGGTGCACGGCGAGGACCGGCCGAAGCTGACGGCGATGGTCACGGACTGCCTGGTCGACGCCCGGCCCATCGACGGGGAGTTCCGCGTCGTGCACCCGGACGGCGGCGTGCGGACCGTGCACATGATGGGCGAACCGGTACTCGGTGCCGACGGCAGCACCGCCTCGATGTGGGCCGTGCTGCGGGACGTCAGCGAACTGCGCCGCTGCCGGCGGGCGGTGAGCGAGACCCGTGACTCGCTGCACCGCCAGCGGCACGCCGCCGCGCAGACCGAGCACCGGCTCGCGGTCGAGCTGCAGGAGGCCGTGCTGCCACCGTGGCGCGGCTCCCTGCGGCTCCCGCACGGCGGCCCGCGCACCCTGGACCTCGCCGCCCACTACCTGCCGTCGTCGACGAGCACGCCGGTCGGCGGCGACTGGTACGACGCCCTGGAACTGTCCGACGGCACCACACTGCTCAGCGCCGGCGAACTGACCGGGCACGGGGTCGGCGCGGCCACGGGCATGGCGATGCTGCTCGGCGCCGTGCGCGGCATGGCGATGACCGGCACCGAGCCGGGTCCCCTGCTGGCCTGTCTCAACCGGTTGCTGGACGCCACCGTGCAGCCGGTCCTGGGCAGCGCCGTCTGTCTGCGCTACCGGCCCGAGACCCGCTCCCTGGTGTGGGCGCAGGCGGGCCACCCCGCCCCGCTGCTGTTCCGCGACGGGACGGGGCGCACGCTGGACACACCGGACGGCGTGCTGCTCGGGGCCACCTCGGGCGCCTCCTACGGGCAGGCCGAGGTGACCCTCGAGGTCGGCGACCTGCTGCTCCTGCACACCGACGGGCTGGTGCCCGGGCACGCCGGAACCACCGCCGTCCGCCGTCTCCTCGGCCTGGCCGCGCACTTCGCCGAGGCCCGCACCGCGGAGCACTGCGTCCGCACGGTCGTGAAGGAGTTCGGCGAGAGGGAGCGCGAGGACGGCGCCTGCGTGCTCGTGGCCCGGGTCGCCTCGTAGCGGCCCCGAAGGCCCGGGCCCTCACACCTGCGCGCCGGCGCCGCCCTTCCCCCTCGGCTTCGGCAACGCCAGTCTGATCTCCTCCCTGAGCTCCTGGATCCTCGGGTAGGAGGCGTACTCGGCGGTGAGCCGGTACATCTGGCGCAGCCGGTCCCAGGTGCGGCGCGAGGAGTTGGAGCCCATCGACATCAGGGCGAGGCGCGCGTACCGGTCGGCCTGTTCGGGGTCGTCCGCGATGAAGCACGCGGAGGCCATGGACAGATGGTCGAAGATCTTCGACCGCTCCCGTCCGTCGACGCGCAGGGACAGGGCCTTCTCCGCGTAGTGCTGGGCGTGCGCGGCCGCTCCGGGCTCGAACTCGGCCAGCGTGCGGTAGGCCAGGGCCTGCATGCCGTACAGGTCCTCGTCCTTGAAGGTCTGCATCCAGTCCGGCGGCTCCGCGTCGGACCTGTCCGAGACGAACAGGTCCTCGGCGCGGCCCAGGGTGCGGCGCATCGCCTGGCCCTTGCCCATGGACGCCTGCGCCCAGGCCTCGATGGTGTGGAACATCGCCCGGGTGCGCGGCAGCATCTCCTCGCCCGCGCCGGACTGGGCGAGCTTCATCAGGTCCAGGGCGTCGTCGGGCCGGCCCAGGTGCACCATCTGGCGGGCCGCCCGGGACAGTGCCTCACCGGCGCGCGGCCGGTCACCGCCCTCCCGGGCCGCGTGGGCGGCGATGACGAAGTACTTCTGGGCCGTCGGTTCCAGACCGACGTCGTGCGACATCCAGCCCGCGAGGACGGCCAGGTTGGCGGCGACGCCCCACAGACGCCGCTGGAGATGGGGTGGATGACGGTAGGCGAGGATGCCGCCCACCTCGTTGAGCTGGCCCACCACCGCCTTGCGCTGGAGGCCGCCGCCCCGGGCGGCGTCCCAGGCGCGGAACACCTCCACGGAGCGCTCCAGTTCCTCGATCTCCTGCGACCCGATGGGGGCTGCCTCGTAGCGGTCGAACCCGGCGGGGTCGGCGTGCAGGGGGTCGTCGAGGCGTGGAGCGTCGGCGGTCAGGGCCGGATCGGTGTGCAGCCAGTCGTGCATGGCGCTGCTGAGTGCGGATCCCGCGGCGAGCGCGGCGCCCGCGCCCACCAAGCCGCGTCGGTTGAGCATGAGGTCCATTCCCGTGAATTCGGTGAGGACCTCGGCCGTCCGCTCGGGCGCCCACGGCACTCCGTCGGGATGTTCCGTCTTCCCGCCGCGTGGCCGTCTCCCCGTACGCCCGTGCCGGACCAGACCGAGGTCCTCGATGGTCACGACACGGCCGAGACGCTCGGTGAACAGGGCCGCCAGCACCCGCGGTACGGGATCGCGCGGGATCTCTCCCATGTCGATCCAGCGCCGCACCCGGGAGGTGTCGGTCGCCAGCTGGGGGTGGCCCATGGCCGCCGCCTGCCGGTTGACCAGCCTCGCGAGTTCGCCCTTGGACCAGCCGGCCAGGCCGAACAGGTCCGCGAGCCGGGTGTTGGGTTGTCCGCTCACGTCAAGCCCCCAGGTTCTCGGCTGAGTTGACAGTAGCCCGGGCAGAGTTGCCGGGCGACTATTCGCCAGGGTTCGCCAGGGTTCGCCAGATGGTGTGCCAGGGGGCCTCGGGTGTCGAGTAGGAACGCGCCACCACGACCCGGTCGCCGCAGGGACATTCCCCAGGGTGCACCTGGGCGGCCGGGCCGGGTGGTCGACGACATCTCAGGCACACGAAGGGATCTGTATCGCCCATGTACGCAGCATCGTCCTCCGTGTCCGCCCCGCCCCGGCCGCTGCGTCCGCGTCCGTCGGACGGCGGCCCCTACCTCACCCCCGCGCGCCCGGCGACCCCCGTGCTCGGCGCGGGCACGGTACGGCGCCCCGCGGGACCGGGCACCCAGCCGCTCAGCGGCCGGCTCGACCTCTCCGGACCGCAGGGCGCCCGGCTGCGCACGGCGATCGCGTCGGTGCACCGCATCTGCCCGGAGTTCACCCCCGTGCAGGTGCTGCGCCGCAACGGCCGGTCCGTCCTCCTGGTGGGGACCACCGGCCGGAGCACCGCGGTCGCCAAGTGCTTACTGGACCACTCCCCCGCGTGGAGCGAGCGGATCCGCCACGAGATAGCGGCATACCGCTCGTTCGTCCGGCACCGCCCGCCCGTGCGGGCGCCCCGGCTGATCGCGGCGGATCCGGACAACTGCACGCTGGTGGTCGAGCGGATGCCCGGCCGGGTGGCGGCGCTCCAGCGGCACCCGACCGAGGCGCCGCCGCGGGCGGACATCAGGGCGGCACTCGGCGCGATCTGCCGGCTGAACTCCTGGCGGCCGCCGGCCGGGACGTTCGACGCCCCGCTGGACTACGCGGCCCGCATCTCCCGGTACCACGAGCTGGGTCTGCTCACCGACCGGGACATGGGCGATCTGCAGAAGCTGCTGCACGGCATCTCCCTCGCGGCCGGGCGGCAGGGCATGGGCCAGTTCTGCCACGGCGACGCCCTGCTCTCGAACGTCCTGATCTCACCGGCCGGTCCCGTGCTGGTGGACTGGGAGCACGCGGGCTGGTACCTGCCGGGCTACGACCTGGCGACGCTGTGGGCGGTCCTCGGGGACGCGCCGGTGGCACGGCGCCAGATCAGCCAGATCGCCCAGTCGGCGGGCCCCGCCTCGCGTGACGCGTTCCTGGTGAACCTGATGCTCGTGCTGACCCGCGAGATCCGTACCTACGAGACGGCCGTGCAGCGCTCGATGCACGACCCGGCCCCGGCGGCACCGGGTGCGGCCCACCCGGGCGCCGCACCGTCCGGCGAGGAACAGCGGCTGCTGCTGCGGCGGCTGCACGACGACTGCCAGCTGGCCCGCCGGGCCGTGCGCGCGGCGGTCGGCACTCGCTGACGGGGGCGACGGTCCGCGGCGCGCTCCGACAGAGGCGCGCCGCGGACCGTCGTGTGTCCGCACCCGACGGCCTTCGGGCCGGAGCCACCGGTGTACTCCACCGACGCGCCGCAGGCCCCGCGGCCGTCACCGCGAAACGCCCCCGCACGCCGATGGACGGGGGAGGTCACGCCCTCCTGGGCATGATTGACGGATCATCAGCCGGCCGGTACCACTGACGCACCGCTCGGCTCCGCAGGGCCCCTCGCGCCCGCCCGTCCCAGGAGGCTGCATTGCGACCATCCACCCCCGTACCCGGCCGTGCGTCCGGACCCCGGCGCATCCGTGGCACCGTCCGCGCCCTGGCCGCGGTGGCAGTGACCCTGCCCCTGCTGGGCGCGGCCCCCTCCCCGCCCCCGCCGGACACCGACCGGCTCCAGCAGGCGTTCGCCGTCGCGGCCGCCGAGTACGGCGTGCCGCAGAGCGTGCTGCTGGGCGTCTCCTACCTGCAGTCCCGCTGGGACGCGCACGGCGGCGCCCCGAGCGTGACCGGCGGCTACGGCCCCATGCACCTCACGGACGCCCGGACGGCGCTCGCCGCGGCCGAGCACCACGGCGAGGGCACGGAGGACCCCCGCGGTGACGACGCCCGCCCGCCGCTGCGCCCGGAGGCCCGGCCCCCGCGCACCGACGCCCTCCCGGCGCGTCTGACGACGCTGCCGAGGGCGGCCCGGCTGACCGGACTGAGCCCCGAGCGGCTGCGCGAGGACCCGGCCGCGAACGTGGCGGGCGGAGCCGCGCTGCTGGCGGACGCCCAGCGCCGGCTGGGGCAGCCGGCGAGCGGGGACCCGGCGGACTGGTACGGGGCGGTGGCCCGCTTCTCCGGCGCGGACGACACCGCGTCGGCGGCGGCGTACGCCGACGACGTGTACGAGGTGATCCGCGCCGGCGGGGAGCGGATCACGGACGCGGGGCAGCGGGTCGTCCTCGCCGCCCGTCCGGGCCTGGCGCCCGACACCTCGGCGCCGGCCCTCACCGGCCTGCGCACCGCCTCCGCCGCCGGGACGGAGTGTCCGCCGACGGTGTCGTGCGAGTGGGTCCCGGCGCCGTACGAGGAGTTCGGGGACGGCGACTACGGCAACCACGACCTGGGGAACCGGCCGGTCTCGCAGCCGATCCGGTACATCGTCGTCCACGACACGGAGGGCGCCTGGGAGGGCGTCCTCGACATGGTGCAGGACCCCACCTACGTGTCCTGGCAGTACAGCCTGCGCTCCACGGACGGGCACATCGCCCAGCACGTGAAGGCGAAGGACGTGGCCTGGCACGCGGGCAACTGGTACGTCAACGCCGGGTCGATCGGCCTGGAGCACGAGGGCTTCCTGGCGGAGCCCGACGCCTGGTACACCGAGGCGATGTACCGCTCCTCGGCCCGGCTGGTGAGGTACCTCGCCGAGAAGTACGACATCCCCCTGGACCGGCAGCACGTCCTCGGTCACGACACCGTGCCCGGGCCGACCTCGGGAACCATCCCCGGGATGCACACCGACCCCGGCCCCTACTGGGACTGGGCGCACTACTTCGAGCTGCTGGGCCGCCCCTTCGAGGCCACGGCCGGCCGGCACGCCGGCATGGTGACGATCCGGCCCGACTACGCCGCCAACCGTCCGGTCTTCACGGGCTGCGAGAACGCGGGCGAGCCGTGCGCGACGCACGGCTCGAGCGCGGTGCGGCTGTACTCCGACCACGACGATAACTCTCCCCTGATCAGGGACGTCGGCCTCGGTTCCGCTCCGACCACCGGGGTGAACGACCTGTCGTCGCGCGCCTCCACGGGCCAGCAGTACGCGGTCGCCGACCGCTGGGGCGAGTGGACCGCCATCTGGTACCTGGGCCAGAAGGCGTGGTTCAGGAACCCGGTGAAGCAGCCCACCGCGGTGCCCGCGTCGGGCCTGGTCGTGACCCCGCGGAAGGGCCTCGACTCCGTGCCCGTGTACGGACGCGCCTACCCGGAGAAGGAGGCGTACCCGGAGGGGGTGCCCGCGCAGTCCGTGTCGCCGCTGCCGTACACGCTGCCGAAGGGCCAGAGGTACGTGACCGGGGGCAGGGTGCCCGGCGAGTACTACTACGCGGTGACCTTCGACGAGTCCTCGCACCGGGTGGTGACCGGCGAGGACCTGTACTACGAGATCCAGTTCGGGCACCGGGTCGGCTTCGTGCGGGCGGCGGACGTGACGGTGAGGCCGGCGTAGCGCCACGGTGGCGGCCGGGGGGACGGGTTCGGGAGCGCACCGGCCCGGCCCCTCGTTGGAGGGCGGCGGGGTCCGAAGGTGCGGTCCACCGGGCGACGAGGGCCGCGACACGGCGAAGGGCGCCTGCCGGACGGGGACGTCCGGCAGGCGCCCTTGCCGTACGGGGCGGGGTCAGCCCTGCTGGAACAGTTCCGCGGGCAGCGGCTTGAGGAGGGCGTACAGGTCGTCGGTGATCGGGCGGTCCCAGGCGGCGATGGTGACCAGGACGTTGTCGCTGCGGTCGAACTGCACGCAGGAGATCCGGCCCTCGGAGAGCTTGACGCGGCGCACGATCAGCAGGTTGTCGCCCTGCATCACCGGCACGTCCTCGGTGCCGACGACGGTGACCTCCTCCTCGTTCTCCAGCGCCAGCAGCAGCTGCCCGACCTCGAAGGGGACCTCGCCCTCGGGGACGTCCCGGGCCGGGGAGCCCTCCGGGAGGTTACCGATGATCATCGCGGGGCCGCGGCCGCCGAACAGGTCGTAACGCAGGAAGACGCCCTGGCAACTGCCGTCGGGGGCGGGCAGCAGCCCGGCACCCAGGTTGCCGGGCCAGTCGCCCGGGTCCATGGCCAGTACGTCGAAGTCGGGCCCGGCGGGAGTGGCACTGCGGCGGCGGAGGAACGACATGCCGCCATGGTACGTGCCCGGCCCCCCGAACGGGCGGACAGGCGGGCGGGCGGCACCCGCCGCCGCTACGCGGTCCGCCGGTGCCGCTCGTGGTGGCGGGCCACCCGGGCCCGGTTGCCGCAGGACGGCCTGCACCACTCCTGACGCGGGTGTTCCTTCAGGAAGTACCGCACGCAGCGCGGCGCGTGGCAGGCGCGCAGCCGCCGGCGGTCGGGACCCGCGAGGAAACCGATCGCCGCCTGCGCCAGGACGGCGGTCAGGTCGTCCTCCCCCCTGGCGGGACGCCGGTGCGCGACCGGCCCGGCGTCCTCGGTCCACCGCAGGACCGGCACGGTGGGGGTGCGGGCGGCCGCCTCGTTCAGGCGCCGCAGGGCCTCGGGCACGGGCAGCAGCCGGGCCGCGTCCGCGTGGCTCGGCTCGTCCGGGCGCACGGCGCGGGCGAGGAGGGCACGGACGGCGGCGCGCAGCTCACGGGCGGCGGTGAGGTCGTCGGCGCCGGCCGTGAAGCGGTCCGCGCCGGGCAACGCGTCCGGGTGGGCGCGCACCCAGGCGGTGAGGCCGGCGGGGCCGGCCAGGTCGTCGGCGAGCCCGCCGGCGCCGTCGTGCCGGACGGTCAGGGCGAGGTCCAGGGTGAGCCGGGCGTCCCTGCTGATCGAATCCCGCATGGGCCGATGATAGGCGGGCCGGGATCCGTCGGGCCGGTGGCAGCCGTCCCGTCCGGCCGGGAGGCGGGCCCTCGGCGGCGCGCGGTGCCCCTGCTCATGGGGGTGCCCCACGCGGGCGAGGTCGAGAGCCCGGGGAGCGCGTGCACGCGGGGCGGAGGGCCGCCGCGTGCCGGACGCGCGGGGCGTCCGGCACGGGGTCTACTCCTCCGGCGGGGCCGGCGGGACCACCGCGACCGGGCTCTCCGCGTGCAGCAGGACGGCCTGGGTGACGGAGCCCATCATGCGCGCCGGTGCCAGCAGACGGCGGCGGTGCCGTCCCACGACGAGCAGCGCCGCGTCCCGGGAGGCCGCGACCAGGTGACCGGCCGCGTCGCCGGGCAGCACCTGCGTCTCGGCGGTGACCTCGGGATGCCGTTCGCGGTGCGGGGCGAGGAAGCCGTCGGCGAGGACGCGCGTCTCGTGCTCGACGGCGTCCTGGTCGATCCCCGGCGCGGGCATCTCCCCGGGCAGCATCCAGGTCTGCAGGGGCCACGGGTAGGCGGCGACGATCCGGAGCCGGGCGCCGCGCAGGGCGGCCTCGGCGAAGGCGAAGGCGAGCGTGGCCTCGTCGGGACTGTCGGCGTTCAGGCCGGTCACCACGAGCCGGCCAGGCTCGGCCCGCGGCTCGCCGTCGGCCCCGCGCCCGGGCCGGGGCACCACGACGACGGGGCATTCGGCGTCGCGGGCCGCGGCCAGGGAGTTCGAGCCGAGCAGCAGGCTGGCGAAGCCGCCGCGGCCCCGGGAGCCGAGCACCAGCAGCCGGGCCGTGGTCCCCAGTTCGGGCAGCACGCCGCCGGGCGCGCCCACCAGCGCCGCGTACTCGACGGCCGGGAGCCCGGTGTGCCCCTCCAGGTGGGCGCGGACCTGGTCGAGGACCGGGTCGTCGTCCGGGTCCGGCGGACCGGCGGCCAGGACCTCGGGCTGCACCCAGGGGGCGTACTGGCGCACGTGCACGACCCGCAGCGGGGCCTCGTGCCGACGGGCGGCGTCGAGGGCCCACTGGAGGGCGCGCAGGCTGTCGTCCGAACCGTCGACCGCCGCGACGACCGGCTGGGTGCTCATGTCTCCTCGCCTCCGGTGTACGACCTCCGCCTTCCCGGACCAGCCTGACTCAGGCGGGGACCGGGGAAGGCGCTTCTGATCGCGTGTCCGGAAAAACGCGGGGAACACGTCCGGGGAGGTGGCGGCTTCGGCGGGGCGGCCGGCGGGGGGCTCCCGCGGGCCGGGATCACGTCAGGTCGAACTCCCCCTCCCGGGCTCCGGACACGAACGCGCCCCACTCGGCGGGAGTGAAGATCAGCGAAGGGCTCTCCGGGCGGCCACTGTTGCGCATGGCGATGAAGCCCTCCACGAAGGCGATCTGGACATCGCCCATTCCACGGCTGCTGGACTGCCACTGCGCGTTGCTGAGGTCCAGGTCCGGCTTGTCCCAGCCCGTCAGCGGGCGCTGCTGGGTGGTGCTCTCGGCCACGTCCGTGCTCCTCCCGATTCCGTCGTCCGCGGCCAGCCTAGCGATCGGCCCCTGCCCCCGACAGGCCGCGCGGGAAGTCCCTTTCCGCGGCGGCGCCCATCGGACCCGGAGGTGCGTTGAACCCGGAGGTCCGCGCGGACGTACTGGTGTGGACGGGCCCGCCCACCGGGCCCGGTTCGCCATGCCATCGCAGGACCGCACGGAAGGACCTCCGGGTGTCGCTCTTCACTCGCTCCCGTCGATCGCCGGACGCCACCGAGGACGGAGCGGACGGGGACGGGGACGGCGCCGCGCCCGCGGGCACCACCGGGGCCGCGGCGGCCTCCGGAGCCACGCCGGCCGCCGGCGCCGCACCGGCCGCCGGCGCCGAGCCGGCCACCGAGGCAGAGCCGGCCGCCGCGCGCCCGGGCCGGTTCGGCCGGTGGCTCCTCCCGCCCCGTGCGGCGCGCGGCGTCACGGTCGGGACGACCGTCCTCGCCGGGGCACTGGTGCTGTTCGCGCTCCTCGTGCCGAACCGCCTGGAACGGCTCTCGCCCGACGCCTTCCTCCGCCTCCCCGCCGAGGGGATCCTGCTCGCGACCCTGCTGCTCGCGCTGCCGCCGAGGCCGCGGCGGATCACGGCGGCGGTCTCCGGCGTCCTGCTCGGCCTGCTCACCGTCCTGAAGCTCGTGGACATGGGCTTCCACCAGGTGCTGGCCCGGCCCTTCGACCTGGTGCTCGACTGGATCCTGCTCGACGACGCGGCGGACTTCGTCCGGGAGTCGTTCGGCCGGGGCGGGCAGGTGCTCGCCGTGGCCGGGGTGATCGTCCTGTTCGTCTCCCTGCTGGTGCTCATGACGCTGGCGACGGTGCGGCTGACCGACCTGATGGTCCGGCACCGCCCCGTCGCCGTCCGGACCACGCTGGTGCTGGGCGTCGCGTGGATCACCTGCGTCACCCTGGGCGTGCGGGTCGCCGGTGTCCCGGTCGCCACCAAGGGCACCGCGGAGATGCTGGGCAACCGCGTGGAGCAGGTGCGCGCGGGCCTGCGCGACGCGCGGGTCTTCGAGGAACAGGCCGCCGTCGACGCCTTCGCCCGGACGCCGCCCGACCGGCTGCTCACCGGACTGCGCGGCAAGGACGTCCTGTTCACCTTCATCGAGAGCTACGGCCGGGTGGCGATCGACGACCCGGCGATGGCGGGGCCGGTCGGCGAGGTCCTCACGGAGGGCACCGGCCGGCTGAGGTCGGCCGGCTTCGCCTCACGCAGCGGCTGGCTCACCTCGCCGGTGACGGGTGCCGGCAGCTGGCTCGCCCACTCGACCTTCCTGTCCGGCCTGTGGATCAAGAACCAGCAGCGCTACCGCAGCCTGACCACCAGCGACCGGATGACCCTCACCAACTACTTCCGCAAGACCGGTGACTGGCGCACCGTCGGCATCGTGCCCGGGGTGCGCCGGGCCTGGCCGGAGGGCGAGTTCTTCGGGCTGGACCACATCTACGACTCCGAGCACCTCGGCTACCACGGCCCGTACTTCAGCTGGACCCCGGTGCCCGACCAGTTCAGCCTGGAGGCCTTCGAGCGCCTGGAGCACGGGAAGGAGGACCGTGAGCCGATCATGGCGGAGATCATCCTCGCCTCCAGCCACAACCCCTGGTCCCCCATCGCGCGCATGATCGACTGGGACGACCTCGGCGACGGCTCGGTGTTCCACGGGATCAAGAAGGAGGGCACGGACCCGAAGGAGGTCTGGAAGGACCCGGAGAAGGTGCGCACCGAGTACCGGCGGGCCATCGAGTACTCGTTGCGGAGCCTGACCGAGTGGGTCGAGCGGTACGGCGACGAGGACACGGTCCTGGTCTTCCTCGGCGACCACCAGCCGGTTCCCACCGTCACCGCCGGTGACACCCGCCGGGACGTGCCGGTCACGATCGTCGCCCGGGACGAGAAGGTGCTGGACCGGGTGGAGGGGTGGGGCTGGACCGACGGGCTCAGGCCCGCGCCCGACGCCCCGCGCTGGGGCATGGACGCCTTCCGCGACCGCTTCATGACGGCGTTCGGGCCGCAGGGCGCACCGTCCGGGGCGTCCGCGCCCGGGGACCGGCCGTGACGGGGACGCGGGGGTGACGGGGCGCGGGCGGGTCCGCCGCCGCGTCACCGCCGCCCGGAGAGGAAGTCCGTGACGCGTCCCGTGAACCACTCCGGGTCGTCCAGCCACGGGTAGTGCCCGGCGCCCGGCTGCACCGCGACCCCGGCCGCCGGGAACACGCCGGCGGCGCGGCGGGCGAGGGACGGTGCGGGGCCGCCGTCGAGTTCACCGGCGAGGACCAGCACCGGCGCCGTGAGGCGGGCCAGTGCGGCACGGGTCGCGGGAGGGTCGTAGGCGCCGGCGGAACCGTAGCGGTCGGCGGCCTCCTCGTTGGTCTGCTCCTCGTCACCGGCGGCGTGGGCGCGGGCGGTGTCGTCCCAGCGTCCGTAGAAGAACGGCAGGAAGACGGGGTCGAAGTCGCCGGTCCCCTCCAGCCAGGCCTCGAACGCCGGGAACGCCTCCGGGAACCAGGGCTCCTCCTCCCGCAGCCGGGCCGCCGCGAGCCGGTGCCCGGCCGTCGCCGGCATGCCGAGCGCCCACGGGACGGCCGTGATCAGCGCCAGCCGTCCCACGCGCCCGGGGAACCGGGCCGCGTACAGCATGGCGAGGCTCCCGCCCGCCGAATGGGCCAGCAGGTCCACGCGGTCCAGGCCCAGGTGGACGCGGAGCGCCTCGACGTCGTCGACGAGCCGGTCGCAGCGGTACGTCGCCGGGTCCGCCGGCACCGCCGACTCCCCCGTGCCGCGCAGGTCGAGCAGGATCAGCCGGCGGTGGGCGTCCAGTCCGCCCAGGTCGCCGAGGTACGCGCCGGCCCGCATGGGGCCGCCCGGCAGCACGACCAGCGGTTCCCCCGCGCCCCGCTCGTGGTACGCGAGCGGGGTTCCGTCCGGGGCGGTGAAGAGCGGCATGCCGGTGATCCTGCCGCCCCGGACGCGCCCCGCGCAACGGGTTCACCCCGGCGGGGCGGCCGGCACCGGCGCGGAAAATGTGCAGGCCCGGGTCTTGCACCGGGCCCGACGTCCTGGATTACTGATCCCGGAGGAGTCGACCGAATGATCGGTCGTCCGGAGCGGCGCGACAGGCGCGACAGGCGAGGGGAAGGTGCAGATGACGGAGGCGGACCTGCTGGACCCGGCGGAGCGGCTCGACGCGCAGGGGCTGCGGGCGCTCCAGCTCGAGCGGCTGCGGACCTCGTTGCGGCACGCGTACGACAACGTGCCGTTCTACCGCGCGTCGTTCGACGAGGCGGGCGTCCACCCGGACGACTGCCGCTCGCTCACCGACCTGGCCCGGTTCCCGTTCACCACCAAGGCGGACCTGCGGGAGCACTACCCCTACGGCATGTTCGCCGTGCCCCGCGACCGCATCCGCCGCATCCACGCCTCCAGCGGCACCACCGGACGTCCCACGGTCGTCGGCTACACCGAGGGCGACCTGTCCATGTGGGCGGACATGGTGGCCCGCTCGATCCGCGCGGCGGGCGGCCGGCCCGGGGACACGGCCCACGTGGCGTACGGCTACGGCCTGTTCACCGGCGGCCTCGGCGCCCACTACGGCGCCGAACGGCTCGGCTGCACGGTGATCCCCGCGTCCGGCGGGATGACCTCCCGCCAGGTGCGGCTGATCCAGGACCTGCGGCCCACGGTCATCATGGTCACCCCGTCCTACATGCTCACCCTGCTCGACGAGTTCGAGCGGCAGGGCGTCGATCCGCGCGGGACCTCCCTGCGCGTGGGGATCTTCGGCGCGGAGCCGTGGACGGAGCGGATGCGGCAGGAGATCGAGGAGCGGTTCGCGATCGACGCGGTCGACATATACGGGCTGTCGGAGGTGATCGGGCCGGGCGTCGCGCAGGAGTGCGTGGAGACCAAGGACGGTCTGCACATCTGGGAGGACCACTTCTTCCCGGAGGTCGTCGACCCGGTCACCGGCGAGGTCCTCCCGGAGGGCGAGCGGGGCGAGCTCGTCTTCACCTCGCTCACCAAGGAGGCGATGCCGATCGTCCGGTACCGGACGCGGGACCTGACCCGTCTGCTGCCGGGTACCGCGCGGGTGTTCCGGCGGATGGAGAAGGTCACCGGCCGCAGCGACGACATGGTGATCCTGCGCGGGGTGAACCTCTTCCCCACGCAGATCGAGGAGATCGTGCTGCGCACGCCGGGCGTCGCGCCGCACTTCCAGCTCCGGCTCACCCGGGAGGGCCGGCTGGACCGGCTCACCGTCCGAGCGGAGGCCCGGCCCGACGCGGACGCCGCGACGCGGGAGACGGCCGCGCGCTCCATCGGGGCGGCCGTGAAGGACGGCATCGGGGTGTCGGCCGAGGTGGAGATCGTCGACCCGGAGACGCTGGAGCGGTCGGTGGGCAAGATCCGGCGGATCGTGGACCTGCGCGAGCACCGGGGATAGGGCCCTTTCCCGGAGCGGCGGAGCGGCGCGGCGGCCCGGTGTCCACCGCCCGGAGGGGCGGGCTCACGTCCCGAAGCGGTCGCGCAGCTCCCGCTTGAGGATCTTCCCGCTGGCGTTGCGCGGCAGTCCGTCCGTGAACAGCACCCTCTTGGGCGCCTTGAAGCCGGAGAGCCGCTCGCGCGCGTGGGCGATCAGCTCCGCCTCGGTGACCTCGCCCCGCGGGACGACGACCGCCGTGACGGCCTCGACCCAGCGCTCGTCGGGCAGGCCGATCACGGCGGCCTCGGCCACGGCCGGGTGGGTGTAGAGCGCGTCCTCGACCTGGCGCGAGGCGACCAGGACGCCACCGGAGTTGATGACGTCCTTCACCCGGTCGACGATCGTGAAGTAGCCGTCGGCGTCCCGCACCGCGAGGTCCCCGGAGTGGAACCAGCCGCCGCGGAAGGCCTCGGCTGTCTCCTCCGGCTTGTCCCAGTAGCCCTCGCACAGCTGCGGTGAGCGGTACACGATCTCGCCCGGGGTGCCGTCGGGCACGTCCCTGCCGTCCTCGTCGACGACGCGCGCGTCCACGAACAGCACCGGCCGCCCGCAGGAGTCCATGCGCCCCCGGTGTTCGCCGGGGCCGAGGACCGTGGCCAGCGGGCCGATCTCGCTCTGCCCGAAGCAGTTGTAGAACGCCAGCGAGGGCAGCCGCTCCGTCAGCCGTTCCAGCACCGGGACCGGCATGATCGACGCCCCGTAGTACGCCTTGCGCAGCCCGCTCAGGTCCCGGGTCGCGAAGTCGGGGCGGTTCGACAGGCCGATCCACACGGTGGGCGGCGCGAACAGGCTGTCCGCCCGGCCCTGCTCGACCAGGTCGAGGAGCCGGTCCCCGTCGGGCGCGTCGAGGATGACGTTGGTCGCGCCGACCGCCAGGTAGGGGAGCAGGAAGACGTGCATCTGCGCCGAGTGGTACAGCGGGAGCGCGTGCACGGGGCGGTCGCCCGCGGCGAGGTCGAGCGCGGTGATCGCGCTCAGGTACTCGTGCACCAGGGCCCGGTGGGTCATCATCGCGCCCTTGGGCAGCGCGGTGGTGCCGGAGGTGTACAGCAACTGCACCAGGTCCTCGGAGCGCGGCTCGGGGCCGTCGTACGGGGGCGCCCCGGCCAGCCGCGCGAGCAGCGAGCCGTCGGCGTCGCGCAGCGGCAGCGTCCGCACCCCGTCCGGCAGCCGCCCGGCGAGGTCGGGGTCGGCGAGGACCAGGGCGCTGCCGGACTGGCCGACGAGGTAGGCGAGGTCGTCGCCGGTGAGGTTCTGGTTCACCGGTACGTGCACCAGGCCCGCGCGGGCGCAGGCGAGGAAGCCGATCAGGTAGGCGTCGGAGTTGTGGCCGTAGGCGCCGACCCGGTCGCCGGGGGACAGCCCCTCGGCGAGCAGGACGCTCGCCGCGCGGGAGACGGCGGTGTCGAGTGCGTCGTAGGTCCAGGTGCGGTCGCCGTACTCGACGGCGACGCGTGCGGGGGTGCGCCGGGCGCTGCGTCGCAGGACTCCGTCGACCGTACTGCCGTGTCCGGGCGTCATGACAGCCGATCCTCGGTTCACCGGCCGGGAGAGGTCAAGACACGGGTCCCGGGCCCGTACGGGGTGCCGGGGGCGGCGGCACCGACGACGCCGGGGGGTGCGGACGGGTACGACCCTCCGTCAGCGGCCCGCCGGCTTCCGCCGCTTCGCCTCTTCCGGTCTTTCCCCGTGGACGCGCACGCCCCATTGACACGTGCCGCACCTGACAGGAAAGTTTCACTCCGCAGGGCGACCCCCGAAAGATTCTTTCAGCCGCGCAGGGCCACGACACGGGAGGAACCTCATGACGGACGAAGGGGCGAGAGGCATCACGCGCCGTCGACTGGGCGGAGGTGCGCTGGCCCTGGGCGGCGCCCTCGCGTTCGCCGCCCTCCCGGCCGGCCCGGTCTCGGCGGCCGCCCCGTCGGGCGGCCGCCTCCCGACCCTGCGGCACGGATCGGCCCGGCGCGCCGGGCTGCTCTCCGGGCACCTGCGGCACCTCGTCGCCGACGCCGAGACGTTCCTCGCCCCCTCCCCCCGGCGCCCCTGGTACGCGGGTGCCGTGCTGCTGGCCGGACGCGGCGGCACCGTCGCGCTGCACGAGCCCATCGGCATGGCGGTGCGCTACCGCGCGTACGACGAGGTGACCGACACCGGTGTCGAGTTCCCGGCGGAGCAGCAGATCCCGATGGCCCGGGACACCGTCTTCGACCTGGCCTCGGTGTCGAAGCTGTTCACCTCGGTCCTCGCCGTGCAGCAGATCGAGCGGGGCGCGCTGGAGCTGGAGGCGGCCGTCGCCTCGTACCTGCCGGACTTCGGACGCGCGGGCAAGCAACACGTGACGATCCGCCAGCTGCTCACCCACACCTCCGGTTTCCGCGCCTGGATCCCGCTGTACACGGCGCCCACGTACGAGGAGAAGGTCCGGCTGGTCCTCGACGAGGCGCCGGTCAGCCCGCCCGGCACCGCGTACCTGTACTCGGACCTGAACCTGATCTCGCTCCAGCTGGTCCTGGAGCGGATCACCGGCCGCACGCTGGACACCCTCCTGCGCGACGAGATCACCGGCCCGCTCGGCATGCGCCGCACCCGCTACAACCCGCCCGCCTCCTGGCGGCCGCGCATCGCGGCCACGGAGGACGCCCGCAGGCCGTGGTCCGGTCTCGACCGGGGACTGGTGTGGGGCGAGGTGCACGACGAGAACGCCCACAGCCTGGGCGGGGTCGCGGGTCACGCGGGCGTGTTCTCCTGCGCCTGGGACCTGGCGGTGCTCGGGCGGACCCTGCTCAACGGCGGCGCGTACGGCCGGGCGCGCATCCTGCGGCCCGAGTCGGTGGAGCTGATGTTCACCGACTTCAACACCGCCTTCCCCGGGGACGAGCACGGACTCGGCTTCGAACTCCACCAGCACTGGTACATGGGCGCGATGGCCACCCCGCGCACCGCCGGCCACACCGGGTTCACCGGGACCTCGCTGGTGCTCGACCCGACGACCGACTCGTTCCTCGTCGTGCTGGGCAACTCGGTTCATCCGGTGCGCCGTTGGCGGTCCGGCTCCGCTCCCCGGGTGGCCACGGCGAACCGTCTCGCCCGTGCGGTCCCGGTCCGGCCGGTGCGGGGAGGCACGGCGTGGTTCTCCGGGATGGCGGGCTCGGCGACGGCGACCCTCGCGCTGCCCGCGCTGGACACGTCGTCCGGCGGCGCGCGGCTGCGCTGCGCCCTGTGGTGGGACACCGAGCCCCGCGCCGACGTCCTCGCGCTGGAGGCCAGCGCGGACGGCGGCACGACCTGGCAGGCGGTGCCGTTCACCACGCGGCGCCGGGACGGGGAGCCGGAGCGGCACCCGGAGGGCACGGCCACCGGCTGGTCGGGCCGCGTCTGGCACGGGCTCACCGCGGCCCTGCCCGCCGCACCGGACCTCACGCTGCGCTGGCGGTACACGACGGACCAGCTGTACGTCGGGCGCGGCGCCTACGTCGACGCGGTGCGGGTCGAGACGGCGGCGGGCGGCGTGCTCTTCGACGAGGCCCGGCCGGCGGACGCGGAACGCGTCCGGGCGGCGGGGTGGAGCCGGTCGGCCGACTGAGGGGGCGCCCGTCCGCGTCCGTCAGGGCGCCGGACCGTCCGGACGGCGCCCGCCCCGTCAGCCCTCCCCCGCCTCCAGCACCGCCATCGCCGCGTTGTGTCCCGGCACCCCGCTCACCCCGCCGCCGCGCACCGCGCCCGCGCCGCACAGCAGGACATTGGCGTGCCGGGTCTCCACGCCCCAGCGGCCGGTGCCGTCCTGGGCGTGGGGCCAGGACAGTTCGCGGTGGAAGATGTTGCCGCCGGGCAGCCTGAGGTCGCGTTCCAGGTCCAGCGGGGACCTGGCCTCCAGGCAGGGGCGCCCGTCCGCGTCCGTGGCCAGGCAGTCGGCGAGCGGTTCGGCCAGGTGGGCGTCGAGCCGGGCCAGCGTCGACTTCAGCAGTTCCTCGCGTACGGCGTCGTTGTCCCGCGCGAACAGCCGCGCCGGGGTGTGCAGGCCGAACAGGGTGAGCGTCTGGTACCCCCGCGCGGCCAGGTCAGGGCCGAGGATCGTGGGGTCGGTGAGCGAGTGGCAGTAGATCTCGGAGGGCGGCTCGTCCGGCAGCTCGCCGGCGGCGGCCCGGGCGTACGCGGCGGCCAGTTGCCCGTACCCCTCCGCGACGTGGAAGGTCCCGGCGAACGCCTCGCGCGGGTCGACGGAGGTGTCGCGCAGCCTGGGCAGCCGCTCGAGCAGCATGTTCACCTTGAACTGGGCGCCCTCGGCGGGCGGCGGAGGCGTGTCGCCGGTGAGGGCCGCCAGCTCCTGCGGGGAGGCGTTCACCAGGACGTGCCGGGCGGCGGCGACGCCCTCGCCGTCGGCCGTGCGGTGGGTGACCTCGGCCGTGCGGCCGTCCGTGGCGATGCGGACCGCCTCGTGGCCGGTGGCGATGACCGCGCCGGCGGCGCGCGCCGCGTCGGCCAGCGCGTCGGTGAGCGCCCCCATGCCTCCGACCGGTACGTCCCAGGCACCGGTGCCGCCGCCGATGACGTGGTAGAGGAAGCAGCGGTTCTGCTTGAGCGAGGGGTCGTGGGCGTCGGCGAAGGTGCCGATGAGGGCGTCGGTGAGGACGACACCGCGCACCAGGTCGTCGGCGAAGTGCTCCTCGACGGCGACGCCGATCGGCTCCTCGAAGAGGGCCCGCCAGGCCTCCTCGTCGCCGACGGCGCGGCGCAGCTCCTCGCGGGTGGGCAGCGGCTCGGTGAGGGTCGGGAAGACGCGCCGGGCGACCCGGCCGGTCATGTCGTGGAAGCGCCGCCAGGCCCGGTGCTCGCGGTCGGAGCCGGTCAGCCGGGCGAACGCCTCGCGGGTGCGCCGCTCGCCGCCGCCGACGAGCAGGCCGGTGGACCGTCCGTCGCGTTCCACGGGGGTGTACGAGGAGACGGTCCGGGTGCGCAGCCGGAGGTCGAGCCCGAGGTCGCGGACGATCTTCCCGGGCAACAGGCTGACCAGGTACGAGTACCGGGAGAGCCGGGCGTCGACACCGGTGAAGGGCCGGGTGGACACCGCCGCCCCGCCGGTGTGGTCCAGCCGCTCCAGCACCAGCACCGAGCGCCCGGCCCGGGCGAGGTAGGCGGCGGCGACGAGGCCGTTGTGGCCCCCGCCGACGATGACGGCGTCGTACGTCCGGGACGGCTCGGATGCGGTCATGGTCCTTGGTAGCACGCGGTGATCCGGACCGGCCAGGGGGCGGGTGCCCCCGCCGGGGCGTTCACGTCCTCCCGGCCGCCCGCCGCCGGTGCAGGGCCGCCACGCGGCGGTGCAGCTCGGCGGCCTCGGCGCCGAGGCCCAGTCGCTCCAGGCAGTGGGCCTCGTCGTCGCGGGCGGCGAGGGTGCCGGGGTGGTCCGCGCCGAGAAGGCGTTCGCGGGTCTCGGCCACCCGCCGGTACTCGGTCAGCGCGTCCGCCCAGCGGCCGAGCCAGCCCAGGCCGACGGCGACCTCGCGGCGGCTGACCAGGGTGTCCGGGTGGTCGGCGCCGAGGGCGCGCTCGCGCAGGGCGCACACGTCGCGGGACTCCGCGAGGGCCTCCTCCCAGCGGCCGAGCCGGCCGAGGCTGACGCCGAGGCCGTGCCGGGCGCGCAGGGTCTCGGGGTGGGCGGGCCCCTGGACGCGGGTGCGGTCCTCGACCAGGCCCCGGTAGAGCTCGAGGGCCTCGGGGACGCGGCCGAGCCGGCCCAGGCCGACACCGGTCTCGTAGCGGGCGGCGAGGGTGTCGGCGTGGTCCGGGCCGAGGGCCCTCGCGCGGGCCTCGGCGACCTCGCGGTAGGTCTCCAGGGCCTCGGCCCAGCGGCCCAGCCGGCCCAGGGTGTAGGCGATGTCGTAGCGGGTGACGAGGGTGTCCGGGTGTTCGGGTCCGAGCACCCGGGCGCGGGCGGCGGCCACCTCGCACGCCATGCCGTACGAGTCCTCCAGCCGCCCGAGCCGGCCGAGGTTGAAGGCGAGGTTGTGCCGGCAGCGCAGGGTGTCGGGGTGGTCGGGCCCCATGGTGCGCTCGCGGGCGGCGAGCACCGACAGGTACACCTGGTGGGCGTCGAAGGGGCGGCCCAGCTGGGCGAGGACGTAGGCCATCTCCTGGCGGGCGGCGAGGGTGTCGGGGTGGTCGGCGCCCCGCGTGCGGATCCGCGCCTCGGCCACCTGCTTGTACGCGCGCAGCGCGTCGGCCGCGCGACCGGTGCGGCTGAGGGCGAAGGCGACCTCGTAGCGGCTGGCGAGCGTGTCGGGATGGTCCGGTCCGAGCAGGTGCTCGCGCTCGGCGGCGACCGCGCGGTGCACCTCGCCGGCCTCCGTCCACCGGCCCAGGCGTCCCAGGCTCAGGCCCGCGTTGTGCCGTCCGGCCAGGGCGGTCAGCGCCGGAGGGGACGGGGCGGGGCGCTCGTCCGGTGCGGGTTCCTCGTCGCGGCCGGCCGCGGAGCGCGCGATCCACTCGCCGGACAGGCCGGCCGCGGGGTCCGGGGGCGTGGTGCGCAGTCCGGTGCCGGCCGCCTTGTGCCCGGTGGTCATGCCACGGGTCCAGGACGGCAGCCGGGCCGCCCGCCCCGCCGGTGCGGGCCCGGCCGCGTCCCCCGCCGTCCCGGACTCCTCCCGGGCCGCCACCGCGGCGGGAACGGGCTGCGGCGCGGTCCGCAGCGCCGTGAGGCGGCGGACCACTTCGCGGGCGCTGTCCGGGCGCCCGTCGGGCTCCTTGGCCAGCAGGTCCAGGATGACGCGCTCCAGGCGCTCGGGCAGTTCGGCGCGGTGGCCGCGCGGCGGGCGGGGCGGGGTGTCGCGGTGACCGACGAGGATCGCCCAGGCGTCGTCGAGGTCGAACGGCGGCACCCCGGTGGCGATCTCGTACAGCACGCACCCGAAGGAGTACAGGTCGCTGCGCCGGTCGACCTCCGAGCCGCTGATCTGCTCCGGCGACATGTAGTGCGGGGTGCCCATCGCGACGCCGGTGCCGGTCAGCCGGGAGGTGAAGCCGATGTCGTGGCCGAGGCGGGCGATGCCGAAGTCGCAGATCTTCACCGTGCCGTCGTCCAGCCGCACGATGTTGGCGGGCTTCAGGTCCCGGTGCACGATGCCCTGGTCGTGGGTGTGGGCAAGAGCGTCGGCGACCTGCTCGGCGATGTCCACCACCTCGTCGACCGGCAGCGGGTGCTGCTTGTTGTCCTCCAGGAGCTGGCTGAGGTTACGCCCCTGGAGCAGCTCCATCACCAGGTAGAGCACTCCCTCGGACTCCCCGAAGTCGTGCACGACGGTGATCCCGCGGTGCTGCAGGGCCGCGGCCACCCGGGCCTCGCGGCGGAACCGTTCGCGCAGCACGCGGCCGGCCGACCGCTCGTGCTGCGGGCCGAGCGGTCTGAGGCACTTCACGGCGACCTGCCGCCCCAGTGACTCGTCCCGTGCCCGCCACACCTCGCCCATGCCGCCGCGCCCGATCTCGTCGAGCAGCCGGTACCGGCCGTGGATGAGCCTGCTGTCCCCCATCTCCTGCGCCCGCCCCCGTCGCTGTACGCCGCGCCCTCCCCTGGCTCGTCCAGTATGGCGACGTCTCGCCCGATTTTGTACCGCGCCGGGCGGGCACGCCCCGTCCCGGTCCCCCCGGCACGGCGGGCGTTCCCGGCGGGACGGGGGGGTCCGGTCCGCTCCCCGGGCCGCTCAGTTCAGGGTGGTGAGGAACTCCGTGCAGGCCCGCGCGCAGGCGCGGCAGGCCTCCGCCGTGCGTTCCGTCCCGGGGCAGCCGTCGAACACCTGCGCGCTCTCCAGGCACACCTGCCGGCACCACTCGACCTGGACCCGGATGGTCTCCTCGTCCACCTGGTTCTGCTCGGACAGCACGCGGCAGGTCGCGTCGCACACCTCCGCGCACATGATGCCCTTGCGTCGTACGAGTTCCTGGTTCTCGGCGCCGTCCGGGTCCACGAGACTCGCCCGCGTCGCACAGGCCCGCGCGCACTCGGTGCACGCCTGGGCGCAGGCGAAGCGGTCCTCCAGGAACCGGAACAGCTCCTCCTGAGATGTCGTCGTCACACCGGGCGGGTAGCCGCGGCCCCTGCGGCCAAACCCGGCGTTCCCAGGGTTCCGCACGGTTTCCCGGACCCGCCGCCGGGCACCGGGGCGGCGCCGGAACCGAGGGGGGACGGAGGGGGGACGGACGCCCGGACGCCGGGAACCCCCTCGCCCCGCAGCGCTCCCGCGACGGCTCCCGGCACGCCCGGGCCGGGGCGCACGCCCCGGCGCCGGGGGACGGCCGCGGACGACGGGGGCGCAACCGCCCGACGCGGTCCGCGGGGCCGACCGCACCCGCGCGTCGCGGCCGAGGTGAGCCGGTTCATCGGGAGGACCGGGGGTACCCGCGAGCCATGACGAACACCTCATGGATGCAGACGGCCGATCTCGCCGCAGGCCGCGGCGCCCTGGGCATCGGGCTCGTGGTGGCGGCCGTGGTGGTCGTGGCCCTGCTGATCGGCGCGTTCGCCTTCGGCAGCCGCCGGGTCGCACGCAACCAGGTACGCAGGCCCCGCCCCGAGGAGCAGCCCCGGATGCCCGAGGGCGGGCCGGTCCGCGAGGTCCGGGAGCACCGGGAGCCCGACGAGGTGCCCAGAAGCGACACGCGGCTGACGCCGCACGAGCTGGACGGCCTCGGCAACTCCGGCACCCGCACCGGCGCGCCGCAGGAGCGGCCCCGCTGGGACGAGGGCAGCAGCGGGGGGTTCGGCAGCGGCGGCCCCGGCGGCCGCTGACCGCCCGCACGGCCCCGTCCGCCGCCGCGGCCCCGCCACGTCGTACACAGGGAAGTGAGAACCATGACAGACCCCGCCCGCAACACCCTGCCGCTGCCCGACTACGACCATCTGCCCATCGGCGGCCTGGAGAGCCGGATCCGCTCGCTGTCCGCGGGCGAGATCGAGGAGCTCCTGGCCTACGAGCGCTCGCACGGCGACCGGCTCCCGGTGACCGAGCTGCTGACGGCCCGG
The DNA here is from genome assembly GCF_009852415.1 of Streptomyces sp. Tu 3180. NCBI lineage: Bacteria > Bacillati > Actinomycetota > Actinomycetes > Kitasatosporales > Streptomycetaceae > Streptomyces > Streptomyces sp. Tu 3180. The sequence goes on from NZ_WOXS01000002.1 coordinate 1,035,680, forward strand.
CTGGAGCAGTTGCGCGCGGGTGCCGAGCCGACGTCCGGCGATCCGGGCGCCCTGCGCCCCGAGCAGGGCTCGAGCCGGACGGGTTCCCCGGTGTCGCCCGCCACCTCGCCGCAGCCGTTCAGCCCGCCGCCGCACGGCACTCCGGACCAGTTCGGCAAGCCGAAGGGCGACCGCACCTAGGACCGCGGCACCCGGGACCACCGGTCCCGGCCCCCCCCCCGGGGCGGGCCGTGTGCCTTCGACCGCTTTCACGAGGTCGAAGGCACACGGCCCGCCCTTCGTCGTGCCCGGTCCGCCCCCTCCCGCGCCCGGAGTGAGGTGGATCACACGCGTTCGGTGCATCGTTTCGCGGGGTCGTGAGTCTTTGTCTGAGGTGTAAGGGCTTGTTCGGATGCGGGACGGTGGGGATGGAGCGGTTTCGGGCAGACGGCTTCGACGAGTTCGTGGCTGCCCGCTGGTCGGCGCTGCTCCATGTCGCGCGTCTGCTCACCGGCGGCGACCGGCAGCGGGCCGAGGACCTGGTCCAGGAGGCCCTCGTGAAGCTGTGGTTCGCCTGGCCGAAGGTCGCCGAGCAGGCTCCCGAGGCGTACGTCCGCAAGGTGCTCGTCCGGATGGCGGCCCGCTCCGCCCGGCGGCGCTGGTGGGGCGAGCGCCCGGTGGAGGAGCTGCCCGACCGGCCCGAGCCGGGCGACGTGTCCGCGGCCGTGGCGGAACGCTCGCGCCTGGAGGCCGCGCTCGCCGTGCTCTCGCCCCGGCAGCGGGTCGCGGTGGTGCTGCGCTACTACGAGGACCTGCCCGAGACCCAGGTGGCGCAGGCCCTCGGCTGCCCGGTGGGCACCGCCCGGTCCCACGCGTCGCGCGGAGTGGCGCGACTGCGGCAGCTCCTGTCCGACACCGTCAGTCCCGTGGGGTGAGGGGAGAAGCGATGGACGACTTCGAGCGGGAGCTGGCGCGCATGATGCGCGAGGCCCGGCAGCAGGACCCCTTCCGGCCCGAGCACCGGCGCCGCCTGTACGAGGGCGTCCGGGCCCGCCGCCGGGCCCGGACGCTGTGGCGGGCCGGCGGCTCCGCCCTCGCGGTGACCGGGCTCGGCGTCGGGCTCGCCCTGCTGCCCGGCACGGGCCCCGGGCCCGTCGACCGGCCCCTGCCGGCGACCAGCCCGACACCGCCCCCGGCCGTCGCCCCGACGCCCACCGCGTCGGTCCCGGACGCCACCGCGAGCACGTCCCGGCCGGCCACCGCCCCGCCGGCCGCGACCGCGGACGCCGGGACCACGGCCCCGGCCGGCGGCGGCACGCCGACCTCCCTCCCGGCCGGCGCCACGGCCGCCGGGAAGGGGCGGGCGACGCCGGCCCCCACGCCTGCCGTGTCCTCCCCGCCGCCGTCTCCGTCCGCTTCTTCGGAGTCCTCGCGGGAGCCCTCCGTCGCGGCCGGCCACGAGTCGGCCGGCAGCGGTTAGCGACCGCGCCGCCGCCTCGTCCGCGGGCCCCCGGGCCCCGGGCCGTCCACCCGACCACCGCCTCGGGCGACCTCGGCATGCCCCCTCAGGGCCCCGCCGCGCGTCCGCCGGAAAGAGACCGTGCACCCGTCATGAAAACCGTCAGGCGGTCGACGCCGACCGGCCGCCGTACCCCCGCAGCGTCCGCGGACCTGGTGGCCCTGCCGCGCCGCGCACCGCTGCCCGCCCGTCACCCGGAGCCCGTCCTGGACGTGGTCGTCCCCGTGTACAACGAGGAGACCGACCTGGAGCCGTGCGTCCGCCGGCTCCACGCGCACCTGGACGAGACGTTCCCGTACCCGTTCCGGATCACCATCGCCGACAACGCCAGCGTCGACGACACCCCGCGGATCGCCGCGCGCCTGGCGCGCGAACTGCCCGGGACGGACTGGATCCGGCTGGACGAGAAGGGACGCGGCCGGGCCCTGCACACCGCCTGGTCGCAGTCCCGGGCCCCGGTGCTGGCCTACCTGGACGTCGACCTGTCCACCGACCTCGCGGCCCTGCTGCCCCTGGTCGCCCCGCTCATCTCCGGGCACTCGGACATCGCGATCGGCACCCGGCTGGCCCGCGGCTCCCGGGTGGTGCGCGGGCCCAAGCGGGAGATCATCTCCCGCTGCTACAACGGCCTGCTGCGCTCCACCCTCGCCGTGGGCTTCTCCGACGCGCAGTGCGGTTTCAAGGCGGTGCGGCGGGACGTCGCCGAACGGCTGCTGCCCCTGGTCGAGGACCGGGAGTGGTTCTTCGACACGGAGATGCTGGTCATAGCCGAGCGGGCCGGCCTGCGCATCCACGAGGTGCCCGTGGACTGGGTGGACGATCCCGACAGCCGGGTCGACATCCTGGCGACGGCGCTGGCGGACCTGCGCGGCATGGCCCGGCTGGGGCGCGCCCTGGCCGGCGGCCGGCTGCCGCTGACCGCGCTGCGCCGCGTCGACGCGTTCGACGAGGACCCCGAGCTGCCGCCCGGCCTGGTCCGCCAGCTGCTCCGCTTCGCCGCCGTGGGCGTGGCCAGCACGCTGTTCTACCTGCTGCTCTACACCGGGCTGCGGCCCGCGGCGGGCGCCCAGGCCGCCAACGCGCTCGCCCTGCTGATCAGCGCCGTCGCCAACACCGCGGCCAACCGGCGGCTCACCTTCGGGGTGCGCGGCCGCCGCGGAGTGCTCCGCCACCAGCTCAAGGGCATGGCGGCCTTCCTGGTCGGCCTCGCCCTCACCAGCGGCTCCCTGGCCGTCCTGCACCGCACCGCGCCCGACGCCGACCCCCGCGTGGAACTGCTGACGCTGGTCCTCGCCAACCTCGCCGCGACCCTGCTGCGCTTCCTCCTCCTGCGGGCCTGGGTGTTCCCCGGCCACCGCTCCCGCCGTACGACAGGATCCTCCCCCTCATGACCACCGCCGGCACCAGCCAGGCCGCCGCGACCCCGTCCCCCGGCCCCCTGCCCGACGACTCCCCTCCCGCGGCCCCGGGCCCGCGCGAGCGGCTGCGCCGCGCCGCCGTGCACTACGGACCCGTCCTCGCGACCTACGGCGTGCTGAAGCTCGTGGGCTTCGCCGTCTTCATGTACCTGCTGGACTCGGCCGGCGACTTCCGCAAGAAGCACCCGCGCTTCGGCGGCGGCGAGCACCCCTGGGACGTGCTGGGCAGCTGGGACGGCTGGTGGTACCAGCAGATAGTCGTGCACGGCTACGACCCGGCGCTGGAACCGATCCCCGGCGCCACCGGTCTGATCACGCACAAGAGCAACTCGGCGGCGTTCTTCCCGCTCTACCCGGCGCTGATGCGCATGGTCTCGGAGATCACCGGCCTCGGCCCGTACGGCGCGGGCATGACCGTCTCGGTCCTCTTCTCGTTCGTCGCGGCGCTCGGAATCTACGCCGTCACCGCGCGGCTGGGCGGCCGCCGGGCCGGCCTCGTCGCCGTGGGGCTGTGGGCGGTGTGGCCCGGCTCCGGCGCGGAGTGGGCGGTGTACTCGGAGTCCCTGTACACGGCGCTGGCCGCCTGGGCCTGCTACGCCGTGATGACCCGCCGCTGGCTCACCGCCGGGGTGCTGACCTTCACCGCCGGGCTCTCCCGGCCGACCGCCGTCACCCTGGTCGCCGCCCTCGCCGTCGCCGGGCTGCTCGCGGTGTGGCGCCGTCAGGAGGGCATACGCCGGCCGCTGATCGCGGTGGCGATCGCGCCGCTGGGCGTGTTCGGCTACCTGGGCTGGGTGGGGTGGCGGATGGGCGACTGGGGCGGGTACAGCAAGCTCCAGGACGGTGCGTGGGCCCACAAGTTCGACTACGGCCGGCACACCCTGGACGTGCTCACCTCCGTCCCCGTGGGCCACTCGGACTACCTCTTCGCGATGCCCTTCGAGGACATCATCGGGGTCGGGGTGGTGCTGACGGTGCCGGTGCTGACGGTGCTGCTGGCGGGTCTGCGCCCGCCCGCCGTGCTGGTCGTCTACACGGTGCTGTCCTACCTGATGGTCGTCAGCACCCAGCAGTACTTCGGCAACGTCTCCCGCTACCTGCTCCCCCTCTTCCCGCTCTTCATCCCGCCCGCCCTGGCCATGCGCCGCCTGAAGTGGCCCTCGCTGGCCGCGGTGCTGGGCACGGCGGCCCTGGCCTCCGGGTCGTACGCGGGGTACGTCCTGTTCGAACTCGGCGTGCCGTAGGCCGGGACGCGCCGGGAGGCGCCTGCCGTGGCGGCGTTCGCGTCCGCACCGGCCTCCCGGACGTGGGAGGCCGGGAGGCCGGTGTGGAACACCCGCGCCGACGGCGCGGGTGCGGTGGGCCGGGGCCCGTCCGGCGGGTCGTGCCGGACGGGCCCCGGGCCGTTTCTGATGGCTCTTGGATGGTGCCGCAGAGCCTGATGACGATCGCGGCAAACGGCCAGGGTGCCGCTGAAGATGCAGTCACGTCTGTCGTACCCGCCGGCCACTGCACGGTACTGCTTCCACTTGCTGACGCACCGCTCGACGGCACTGCGGCGGCGGTAGTGAGCCTTGTCGGAGGCTGGAGGACGTCCGCCGGCCCGGCCCTTTCGCCGGCGCTTCGCCTGCTGGTCATCGGGCTGGGCGAGGGCCGTCGTGATCCCCCGTCGCCGCAGACAAGCGCGGTTGCCCGAGCTGGAGCACGCCTTGTCACCGCGAACGCGATCCGGTCGGCTGCGTGGTCGGCCCGGCCCGCGCCGCCGGATCCGCAAGCCCTCCAGCACGGGAACGAACATGGGACCATCGCCCTGTCGGCCTGGAGAGGTCTGCCAAGTCAGCGGACGGGCCCGGTCGTCGGCCAATGGATGGACTTTGCTGGTCAGTCCGCCTCTTGAGCGTCCCAACGCCTCACGCCCATCGCTTTCCCCACGTGAACCGCCCCGTTGCCTTCTTCTTGGCCTCGCAAGGAGGCTCCCGGCCTTCGGCCCCGGTATGACTTGAGCCCCCAGTCAAGATGATCGAAAAGGTGGTGTCGCCGGTGCCGGAGGCATGGGCAGACCGCTGATCAGAGGCACGAGCGCCCATCCCTCAACCGGGCACGGCAGTCTCTTCGTAACGTGGATGCCGGCGCGCTGATGCCGCAGGTGAGGCCGGGGAGCAGGCGAGGGCGGGAGCGACGGTCGTGACGGACGAAGCTGACATCGGCGTCCATCCGGGGCTGGGTGTCGGCGAGGGCGAACATCACGCCGCCGCCGTCAATCGCGCTGGGAAGAAGGTGTTCGACAAGCCGCCGCCCAACAGCGAACCAAAACTGCGGGAGCTGTCCGACAAGCTCCAGGCCAAGCACGGGACCGTGCTGATGGTCGTCGACCAGCCGGCCTCCATCGGAGCCCTGCCCCTGGCAGTCGCCCGGGATGCGGGCTGCCAGGTCGCCTACGTGCCCGGCCTGACCATGCGGCGGATCGCCGGTCCTTACCCTGGTGAGGCCAAGACCGATGCCCGTGACGCGTTCGTCATCGCGGACGCTGCCAGAGCGATGCCCCACACCCTGCGGGCGGTCGATCCCGCCGATGAGACGGTCGCCGAGCTCGCGGTGATCGCGGGCTTCGACGACGACCTGGCGGGCGAGTCCACCCGGATCGCCAACCGGCTCCGCGGCCTGCTCACCCCGATCCATCCGTCGCTGGAACGGGTCCTGGGCCCACGGATCCAGCACCCGGCCGTGCTCAGGATGCTGGAGCAGTCCGGTTCCCCGGCCCAGATCCGCAAAGCCGGAAGGCGACGACTGGTCACCCTGACACGGCCGAAGGCACCGCGGATGGCCGAACGACTGGTCGAGGACATCTTCACCGCACTCGACGAACAGACCGTCCGTCGTCCCGGGCACCGACGCGGCCGCGCTGATCGTCCCCAGCCTCGCCAGTTCCCTCCAGTCCGTCCTTGACCAGCGCAGACTCCTCGCTGCAAGGATCGAAGAACTTCTGGAGGCCCACCCTCTCTCCCCGGTCCTGATCTCGATGCCCGGCATCGGGGTCAGGACCGCAGCCCGCATCCTCATCGACGTCGGTGACGGCAGCAGCTTCGCCACCGCCGGCCACCTCGCCGCCTACGCCGGCCTGGCACCCGTGACCAGGGACTCCGGCTCCTCCATTCGCGGTGAACACCCTTCACGACGCGGCAACAAGCAGCTCAAACGGGCCTTCTGCCTCGCCGCGTTCACCTCGCTCTCCCCACCCGAGTCCCGTGCCTACGACGACCGAGAACGCCGCGAAGGGAAACACCACGTCGCAGCCCTCGTCGCACTCGCCCGACGCCGCATCGACGTCCTCTTCGCGATGCTCCGGGACGGCACCTTCTACCGGCCACCCACCCCGGCTACAGCTTGACGAAGCCCATAGGGGCACCTTTTTCGACGGGCTCCGGCCGCGTGCTGGTGCGCGCGAACGACCGTGGAATCGACCGCGACGACCCAGTCCACGTCGTCCTCGTCGTCGGCCTGGGCAAGCAAGGCAGTGCAGACCTTCTTGCAAGTGCCGTCGGTGGCCCACATCCGCAGCCGGTGGTGCCCCCTTCTACGAGCCGAAGCGCCCGGACAGGTCTGTCCACGGCGCCCCGGTGCGGTGCTTGAACGCGATCGCGTCGATCACCTCCCGGTGATCACACCCCCACCCGCCCCGCCGCGGTGCCCGATCCGACAGCAATGAGCTCTTTCCAACCTGACGGTGTCGGCCGCGTGTTGGACGGCGGGCCCTGCCGGCCCGGCCCACCTGCGGTGTGGTGACACCCGTGCTCAGCCTGCCGTCGGGTTCGGCACCGGAATCGCCACCGTGTTCCGCCGCACACGGAAGGCCACCGAGGTTCTGACCGCGCTCGCGCCCAGCCTCGCCGACGCCGTGCAACCAGAGCGCCGGCCGCCCCGTTCGCGTCCCGTTCCGCGGCCGACGGCTCAGGCGATGGCGGCGCCGGCACGACACCCCCCACACCAAGACCGCTGCGTCGGCGAACAGGCCATGGCCGCTCCCAAGCCGACGCCTGCTGCGGAAATTCCGCTGCAGCACCAATCACATCACCGACATCGTGAAGACCGTTCTCGTTCTTCACCACGCGTCAGCGTGAGGTGGGAAAGCGCTCAGTAATACGGACCCGCTCTGCATACCCGGCGCCGAGGCTGCTGCAACTGAGTCCCCGGCGTCGACGACTCCCCGTGTCGCGCCACCGCGATAGAGCCGAGTGGCATCCCGTCGGTGGACGACAGAGACTGGAGCGTGATGGTTCCGTGAGTGCTCGAGGAGCTTGCATGCTGGAGAAGCCTGCCGAGTCCCTGACGGCCGTGCCGGACGAATCTGGAGTATCCAAACACAGGACGCACGGTCTGTCAAAAGGAAACAGCCCGTCGACAGACACGGAAAGGAACCTCGCCGAGGTACTCGCCGGCGTCGTGTGCGTCGAGCAGGTGTCGGTCGACAGTAATTTCTTCGACGACCTCGGGGCCAACTCTTTGGTGATGACGCAATTCTGCGCACGCGTCAGGAAGCGGGCGGATCTACCGCCGGTATCGATAAAGGACATTTACCGTCACCCGACGATCCGCAGCCTGGCGACGGCGGTCACCGATACCGGTACCGACGCCGGAACCGGTATCGCTGCCGCACCCGCGCCTGCCAGCTCGCGGGCCCCGGCACCCCCGGAGGCTGTGAATCCGGCCGGCACACTGCAGTACACCCTCTGCGGAGCGCTGCAGTTCCTGCTCTTCCTGGGATACTCCTTCCTCGCCGCGGTCATCACCGCACGTGGTTATGCATGGGTATCCGCCGGATCGAACGTGACGGACATTTACCTGCGATCGGTCGCCTTCGGCGGCGTCGGATTCATCGGTATGTGCACTTTCCCGATCGTGGCCAAGTGGATCCTTGTCGGCCGATGGAAAGAGCGTGATTTTCCGGTCTGGGGTCTGACTTATCTGCGCTTCTGGACCGTCAAGGTGCTGCTCCACGCCAACCCGATGGTCTTCCTCGTCGGGAACCCCCTGTACGTGCTCTACCTACGGGCACTCGGTGCGCGCATCGGCGCGGGGGTCACGATCCTCTCGCGCAACGTTCCGGTCTGCACCGACCTGCTCACGATCGGTGCCGGCACAATGATCCGCAAGGATTCGTTCTTCCTCTGCTACCGGGCGCACGCCGGCCGCATTCAGACGGGCCCGGTCACCCTTGGCCGGAATGTGTTCGTCGGTGAGAAGACCGTGCTCGACATCGCCACGTCGATGGGCGACGGGGCGCAGCTCGGTCATACGTCATCACTGCACAACGGCCAGGTGGTCCCCCGTGACCAGCGGTGGCACGGATCTCCGGCGCAGCGCACGGAGCTCGACTACGTGCGGGTCCCGCCCGCCAGGTGCGGCACTTTGCGCCGGTTCGGATTCGGCCTCGCCACGGTGGGTCAGCTGTTCTTGCTCTTCGTGCCGTTGGCCGTCGGGGGCCTGTACATGCTGTCGGCGGAACTCCCGGCGCTGAACGACCGGCTGGAACCGGGCACGGCAGGGCCTGTGTCGCCCGAGCTCTGTGTCAATGCGCTGATCGTTTCCTGCGTTCTGTTCTTCGGCTTCGTCGTCGTGGCCGTCGCCGTTCTGTTCACTGCGCCGCGCCTGCTGAATCTGGTCGTCAAGCCGGGCAAGGTGTATCCGCTGTACGGCTTCCACTACTCGACGCATCGGGCGATCGCACGCATCACCAACGTGAAGTTCTTCACGTGGCTCTTCGGTGACAGCTCCTACATCGTCCACTATCTGCGCGGCCTCGGATACGACCTGTCCCGAGTGGAGCAGACCGGGTCCAACTTCGGCACGGAGGTGAAGCACGAGACCCCGTATCTGTGCTCCGTCGGCAACGGCACGATGATCGCCGACGGCCTGTCGATCGTCAATGTCGACTTTTCGGGCACGTCTTTCCGGGTGTCCCGTGCGTCGATCGGACGGCACAACTTCCTCGGGAACAACATCGTGTATCCGTCCGGGGCGAAGACGGGCGACAACTGTCTTCTCGCGACGAAGGTGATGGTCCCGCTCGATGGCGAGGTACGCGAGGGTGTGGGTCTGCTCGGCTCGCCGTGCTTCGAGATCCCCCGGTCGGTGGAGCGCGACTCGCGGTTCGACCATATGCGGACCGGGGCCGAGTTGCGCCGGAATCTCGCTGCCAAGAACCGCTTCAACATCCGGTCGATGGTCCTCTTCCTGCTCGTACGGTGGTTCTTCTTCTTCGTCCTCACGGTGCTCGCCCTCGCGGATGTCGAACTGTACGGCTCCTTCGGACACGTGGCGATCGCGGCGTTCCTGGTGCTCACCCTGGCGTTCACCCCCCTCTATTTCGTACTGGTGGAGCGTGCCGTCGTGGCCTTCCGCGGGCTGCGGCCGCAGTTGTGCTCCATCTACGACCCGTACTTCTGGTGGCACGAGCGTCTGTGGAAGGTTCCTGACGAGTACCTCAACATCTTCAACGGCACCCCTTTCAAGAACGTGATCTGGCGGCTCCTCGGTGTCCGTCTCGGCAGCAGGGTCTTCGACGACGGCTGCTATCTGACGGAGCGGATGCTCACCACCATCGGGAACGACTGCACCCTCAATGCGGGGAGCAAGATCCAATGCCACTCGCAGGAGGACGGCACCTTCAAGTCCGACCGCAGCACGATCGGGGACGGATGCACCATGGGCGTCGGCTCCCACGTCCACTACGGAGTGACGATGGGTGACGGATCGGTACTCGCACCCGACTCCTTCCTCATGAAGGGCGAGGAAGTCCCGCAGCGCGCGCGGTGGGGTGGAAACCCGGCCACGGAGATGAGCGACGCCTCCGGCCGGCCGCCGGCACCGGCGCGGCGGGGGTAGGGCAGGACCATCGTGGTCAAGCCGTCTCGGCCGACCGGGCAGACCGGTCTGCCGACAACGACGACGACAGAGGGGCCGACCTGGTAGGTGGCGACGGACAGGGTGCCACGGCGAGTGGAGAGGGACTGATCGATGGCAACGCGAGGGGCGGACCGGGAATTCTGGCGCGGGGTGCTCGTCACCGGCGGATCCACCACGATCCCTCGGTGGACGCTCCGTCCGGTGACGGGCGTCGACGAGCACGAGGCCACGATTTCGGACGACGTCATGAACGCCTTGCGCCGGTTGGCGGAGGATCTCACGCTGCCTCTCGGCTCCGTGATGCTGGCCGCGCACGCCAAGGTACTCGCCGCGCTGTCGGGCGAGCACGACGTCACGACCGGCTACGTCGCGGAGAAGGGCGGCCGGCCGTTGCCCTGCCGGCTGACGACCGCACCCGCATCGTGGCGGGCGCTCCTGGCCGACGCCCATCGCGTCGCGTCGGAACTGCTGTCGCACAAGGACTTTCCGGTCGACGAGCTCAGGCGCGAGCTGGACCTCACCGAACCGTCGTTCGAGACCGTCCTCTGTCCGAATCCGGCCTTCGGTTCCTGTCCGGTGGGTGTCGCCGGCGATCTCGCCGGCGACACCGTGCTGTGGATGGCGTTCTCCGAGCACAGGGGCCGTCCCACGCTGCGACTGCGGTACCGGACCGACGTACTCGACGCGGACTGCGCCGCCAGGATCGCCGGTTACCACCTCACCGCGCTCGCACTCATCGCAGCGGATCCGGATGCCGAGCACGCGCGGCAGAGCCTGCTTTCCGACGAGGAGCTCCGGTTCCAGCTGGAGGGGCTGTCCGGACCGCGCCGTACCCTGCCGGACGCCCGGATGCACGAGCTGTTCGAACAGCGGGTGAGGCTGCACCCGCATGCCGTCGCGGCCGTGCACGGCGACCGGGAGTGGACCTACCAGGAGCTCAACGCTCGCGCCAACCGGCTGGGACGAGCCCTGTTGGCGCGAGGGCTGCGACGCGAAGGTGTCGTCGCGGTGGTGACCGAGAGGAACCTGGACTGGATGGCCGCGGTCCTCGCGGTCCTCAAGGCCGGAGGCGTGTACCTGCCCGTCGAGCCGCGCTTCCCGGCCGATCGCATCGCGGCCGTGCTCTCCCGCGCCGAGTGCGGGCTCGTGCTCACCGACCCCGGAAGCACCGACTCGCTCGACCAGGCCCTGGATTCGCTACCAGGAGTCCGGAAGCTCCTCATCGGCATGGCGTACGACGAGGGCGATCGCGACGACGACCTGGGCATCACCGTCGCACCGGACCAACTCGCCTACATCTACTTCACCTCCGGCTCCACTGGAGAGCCCAAGGGCGCGATGTGCGAACACGCGGGCATGCTCAACCACCTCTACGCCAAGATCGAGGACCTGGAGCTCGACGAGGGACAGGTGGTCGCCCAGACCGCCCCCCAGTGCTTCGACATTTCGCTGTGGCAACTGTTGTCCGCCCTCCTGGTGGGTGGGCGGACCTTGCTGGTCGAGCAGGAGGTGATCCTGGACGTCCAGCGGTTCGTCGACAGGATCGCCCGCGGTCGGGCCGCCGTGCTCCAAGTCGTGCCGTCATACCTCGAAGTCGTCCTGACGTACCTGGAGCAGCACCCGCGCGAGCTGCCCGCCCTGCGGTGCGTGTCCGTCACCGGTGAGGCGTTGAAGAAGGAGCTCACGCAGCGCTGGTTCGCGGCCGAGCCCGGCATCAAGCTGGTCAACGCCTACGGCTTGACCGAGACCTGCGACGACACCAACCACGAGGTCCTGGACCGGGTGCCGGACCGTGAACGGGTCCCGCTCGGTCCCCCCGTCAGCAATGTGCACGTCTACGTCGTCGACGAGCACCTGTCACCGGTGCCGCTCGGCGCCCCCGGCGAGATCGTCTTCTCCGGCGTCTGCGTCGGCCGTGGATACGTCAACGACCCCGACCGCACCGAGCAGGCCTTCATGCCCGATCCGCACCGCGAGGGAACCCGGCTCTACCGCGGTGGCGACCGCGGCCGCTGGCTGCCCGAGGGCAAGCTGGAGTTCCTCGGACGTCGCGACACCCAGGTCAAGATCCGTGGCTTCAGGATCGAGATCGGCGAGATCGAGAACACCCTGCTGCAGGTGCCCGGCGTCCGCGACGGTGCGGTGGTGGTCGCCGGGCGGCCCGACGGGAGCAAGCGCCTCGTGGCCTTCTACTCCGGCCCGGGGCCGCTTCCCCCGAGGGCCTGCGGGACGGGCTGGGTGCGTCGCTGCCGGCGTACATGGTGCCGTCGGCCTTCCACTGGCGGGAAAGGCTGCCGCTGACCGCCAACGGCAAGATCGACAAGAGGGCACTGGCGGCACTCGCGGAAGAACCGGACCTCGTCGAGGACGACGAAGAAAGTCCCCACGCACCGGGCACGCCGACCGAGCGGCGGCTGGCGGCCGCTTGGGCGGAGGTGCTCGGCATCCCGCGGGCTCAGATCGATCGACGGGCCCATTTCTTCGACCGAGGCGGCACATCGCTGTCAGCCGTACGGCTGGCGATCGCCCTGGACCGCACGGTGTCGCTCAAGGACGTGACCCAGCATCCGGTCCTCGCCGATCTGGCCGCGCTGGTCGACGGCAGGTCCGGTCGGCGTTCCGGGCTGCTTCAGTCGCTGTGCGAACCGGACGGTGCGCCGACCGGTGCCCTGGTGTGCTTCCCCTACGCCGGCGGCAACGCGGTGAACTTCCAGCCGATGGCCAAGGCGCTGCGGGGCAGCGGGATCGCGGTCTACGCCGTTGAACTGCCCGGTCACGACGTGGCCGTCGAGAGCGAGCCCTTCGCGTCGCTGGCGGATGTGGTCGCTCAGGTCGTCGCCGAGATCACCGAACGCGGCCTGTCCGGAGTCCTGCTGTGGGGTCACTCGTCGGGCGCGGCTTTCGCCGTGGAGACGGCCAGGCAGCTGGACGAGCGCGGGGTGGACGTCCGACGGGTCTTCATCGGCGCGCAGTTGCCCGGCGATGCCGCTGACCGGCGCGACGCCGTCACCGAGCTGACCGGGCTGAGCGACGCCGAGATCGCCGCGAGGCTGAGCGCGGACAGCGGCTACGCCGAGCTCCACGAGCTGGACGCACGGCGTGCCGAGCGCATCGGGGCGGCCTACCGGCACGACTGCGTGTCCGCACACCGCTATTTCGCACATCTCCTCGACACTCCCCCGGCGGTGAAACTGTCCGTGCCGGTCACCGTGGTCGTCACCACTGACGACCCGATCACGGCCGATCACCCGCGACGCCACCGCGACTGGGAGCTCCTCGCGGTCCACGTCGACCTGCACGAACTCGCCGAGGGCGGCCATTACTTCCTGCGCAGTCGTCCGGCCGAGGCGGCGCAGGCCGTGCTGCCCGCCGTCGAACTACTGCCTTCTTCCTGAGCGGCACGCACAGCCGCACACCGAAAGGAGAACAGGATGTCCTCCATATCCCCGGCGTCGCTGCTCGAAGAGGTCGAGATCCGACCCGGCCGACCTCCGGTACTGCGGGCCGGGGTCACCGGTGACGCGCCGCGCTGGGCAGCCGAGCACCGGGAGGCGCTGCGCGCCGTCGTCGCCGAGCACGGCTGCGTCCTGATCCGCGGCCTCGGGCTGTGCGACGTGGCCGGGGCCGGTGCCGTCTTCGAGCGGCTGAGCACCGGACTCATGGCCGAGAGGGAGGCCTTCGCGCCCCGGCGGACCTACGCCGACGGCGTGTACTCCTCGGCTCAGTGGCCGCCAAACCAGCCGATGTGCATGCACCACGAACAGAGTTACACGCTCGAGTTCCCCGGTCTGATGCTGTTCGCCTGCCTCGCTGCCCCCCATCAGGGCGGGGCGACCGGAGTGGCTGACGCGGCGGCCGTGCTCGAGGAACTGCCCACCGCGTTGACCGAGCGGTTCGAGCGCGAGGGGTGGCTGCTCACCCGAAGCTACAACGACGGGATCGGGGCGTCCCTCGTCGAGGCGTTCGGCACCGACGAGCGGGACGCTGTCGAGCGTTACTGCCGCGCCAACGCGATCGAGTTCGCATGGCAACCCGACGGGGCCCTGCGCACCAGGCAGCGGCGCAGCGCCGTGGCGCGCCATCCGGTCAGCGGGCGACGCTGCTGGTTCAACCAGGTCGCGTTCCTCAACGAGTGGACCTTGGCCCCCGAGGTCCGCGAGTACCTCGTCGAGGTCTACGGCGCCGACGGGCTGCCGTTCAACACCCGTTTCGGGAGCGGCGACCCGATCGGCGAGGACGTGGTGCAGTTGCTCAACAAGGTCTACGAGACCCACACCGCACGCGAGCCGTGGCAGACCGGCGATCTGATGATCGTCGACAACCTGCGCACCGCGCACAGCCGGGAGCCCTTCGAGGGACCGCGCGACGTACTCGTCGCGATGGCCGACCCGGTGCGTCTGTCCGACTGCTCGCCGGCCTTCGAGGTGACCGCCCGATGACCAGCGTCCCCACCACCGCGACGGCGTCCGCAGCAAGCGGACCGCACACCGTACGACCCTTCGCGGTGATCTCCGGTGCCCAGGTCCAGCAGGTGCTGGAAGGGCGCGAGAAGCAGATCGTCGAGTTGATCGAAGCCACCTACCGGCTGCACGGCGCCGGTGACTCGGTGAACCCGCCGTCGTACTTCCTGCGTTTCCCCGACCGCCCGACCTCCCGGATCATCGCGCTGCCGGCCTCGATCGGCGGGCACCTACGGGTGGACGGCGTAAAGTGGATCTCCAGCTTCCCGGAGAACGTTCAGGCCGGTATCCCGAGGGCGTCCGCCGTGCTGATCCTCAACGACCGGGACACCGGCTACCCGTTCGCCTGCCTGGAGAGTTCCATCATCAGCGCCACCAGGACGGCCGCGTCCGCGGTGCTGGCCGCGGACCGGCTCAGCCGGAACCGGCCACGGCCCATGCGCGTCGGGTTCTTCGGAACGGGCCTGATCGCCCGCTACATCCACACGTTCCTGGCCGGCAACGACTGGTCGTTCGACGAGACGGGCGTACACGACCTGGCCGCCGACAGCGCGGCCGGGTTCCGCCGCTACCTCGAGCAGTCGGGCACCACGGGCCGGATCACGGTGCACCACAGCGCCGAGGAGCTGATCCGTGGCAGCGACCTGGTGGTCTTCGCCACCGTCGCCGGTGAACCGCACGTCAGCGATCCCGCGTGGTTCTCGCACAATCCCGTGGTTCTGCACGTGTCCCTGCGCGACCTCGCGCCGGAGGTCGTTCTCGCCTCGGCCAACATCGTGGATGACGTCGAGCACTGCCTGAAGGCCGACACCTCGCCCCATCTGGCCGAGCAGCTCACGGGCAGCCGGGACTTCCTGCACGGCACGTTGGTCGACGTGATGGCCGGGCGGGTGACGGTGCCGGCGGACCGACCGGTGGTGTTCTCGCCCTTCGGCCTCGGGGTGCTCGACCTCGCGGTCGGGAAGTACGTCTACGACGCAATGGTCCGCTCCGGAGAACTGCACGTCATCGACAACTTCTTCCACGAACTGAGCCGTTACGGATGACCGTCCGCGAGGGCCCTGCCGCAGTGAGGAGGAGACCGCCATGCCCGTCATATCCGCTCCCCATGCCTTCAACGAGTCCCAGCTCTATGTCGACCTTGAGCCCATCCTCGGGCGCTCCCTGCTCCTGAAGTGCGAGGGCTTCAACTTCGCTGGCTCGATCAAGCTGAAGGCCGCGACCGAGATGGTGGAGACCGCCGAGCGAGACGGAGACCTCAAGCCGGATTCGATCCTGGTCGAATCCTCGTCCGGCAACCTCGGCGTAGCGCTGAGCATGATCGCGGCGAGCAAGGGCTACCGGTTCCTGTGCGTGACGGACTCCCGCTGCAACCTGTCGACCAGGCTCCTGATGGAGGCATTGGGCAGCCAGGTGCACACCATCGCCGGCCTGGACGCCAAAGGCGGCTTCCTGGGCGCGCGGATCGACTACGTCCGTGCGCTGTGCGATTCCGATGACCGGTACGTGTGGCTCAGTCAGTACACCAATCCGAGCAACTGGAAGGCGCACTACCGCAAGACGGGGCCGGAAATCGCCCAGCACTTCCCGCACCTGGACGTACTGTTCATCGGCGCCGGGACCACCGGGACCCTGATGGGCTGCGCACGCTACTTCCGCCAGTGGCACCGGCCGGTACGGATCGTCGCAGTGGACAGCGTCGGTTCGGTGACCTTCGGTGGTCCGCCGGGCCGCCGCATGATACCCGGACTCGGCATGAGCATGCCTCCGCCGCTACTCGACGAGTCCTACGTGGATGAGGTGATACGCGTCGAGGAGACGGACACCATCCGTGCGTGCCATCGCCTGGCCAGAAGCGGGTTCCTCTTCGGCGGCTCCACCGGCACGGTCGTCAGCGGCGCGGTGCGTTGGCTGGACGACCGTGACACGCGTGGACTCACCGCGGTGGCCATCGCCCCGGATCTCGGCGAGCGCTACCTCGACACTATCTACCAATCCAATTGGCTGCACGATCTTTACGGCGATGACGTGCTCGACCCCGATGAAACGGCCGACGGTCCCCGGGCAGCCGGCCCCGTGCCCACGTTCCAGGAGAGCCGCCCACCGCACCCGCCCGCAAGCCGGCGACGGCGACGGTGACGAACACCGTCTCGTAGCGGAGGGAGTGCCGCGTGCGCGTTCCTTCCCAGCCCCGGAAGTCTTCGGCGGGTGACGCGAGGAAGGCGTCGAGACCGTCGCCGTCCCAGGTCTCCACCGAGGTTCCGACACTTCCCCAGGGTCCGCGGGCCCTGATGAGGAAGTCGAGTGCGGGTTCGTCCTCGTACCGCCGGGTCGGCTCCGGGAGCAGCAGGCGTGCGGGGCCCGGAGTTCCCCACCTGGACCACAGGGCGGCCGGAGTCGTTCCGAGACCTTCGTCCACGTCAGCGTCCCACCTGCTGACGGGAGCTTGCCGTGAATGGCACCGTCGTCCTCCTCACCACCGCGCTCGTGCTCGTCGTCGCGGTGCCGGCCGCCGCCGGCGCGGGCGGGCTCGCCCGCCTGGGCGGCGCCACCTACCCCGTCGCCCTCACCCGCGCCGCCACCGCCTTTGCCGCAGTCCTTGCCCTCGTCGCCGCGGTGGCCGGCGCGCTCGCCGGCCTTCTCACCTGATCCGGCTCACTGCTCGCTGGCGGACAGCGAAGTCCAGGTGGAACGGGCAGAATTGGCGCTGATGCGCCCCGGCTCGATCCTGCTGAACACCTCCCGAGGCGGAATCGTCGACGAGCAAGCCCCGGCTGACGCACTACGCGACCCGGCCCACCCCTGACGGCCGCCGCCGTCGACACCTTCGCCCACGAGCACGCCGCCTTCACCTGCCCGTTGTTCGGCCTGTCCAACGCCCTGCTCACTCCGCACGTCGCCGGGATGGCCCGACGTGCCATGGCCGAGGCCGCCCTCCGCTGCGCCGACCGCATCGCAGCGCTGCTCGCCGGCCGCCCGGACGGCGTCCCCGTGGTGACGCCGTGACGCCTGCGGTCGGCAGGTGACAGCCCGGCAACACCCCCACCTCCCGGGAAGGACAAGTGCCAAGGAGAGGACCGTCTGGAGGGGTCTTGCTCTTCGGTCTGGCTTTGTTCACGGGTAACGGTTCCGGCTCAACTTCTGGAAGCAGTCACTGAGTGTTGCAGGCCGGTGAGGTGAACGGGTGGGGCTGGGCGCCGTTCGGGTGCGACAAGGAGATCGACGGGCCAGGGGGATCGGTTCCTGTCACGGTCGGCGAGTCGCTTGCCGGACGGAAGGGGTTTCGCGCTCCGCAGCAAAGCGAAGGACCGCCAGGGCAGGCCTGGTTGAGCCTGAACGCGGCGCGCCCTCGCTCTGCCGGCCCTGCGGCGGCGTCCGCGTACTGGGTGGCGGCGGGCCTCCGGCCGTGCGACCGCACGAAAAAGGCCCGGCCCGCCACCACGGCGGGGGCGACGGACCGGACCCGCGGACACGGTGTCATGCCCGTCCTCGGCGTGCCGGGTCTGTGGGAGAAGTCACCGTGGAAAGGTTCGGTCGTCGCTATCGGGGCCTCGGGCGGTCCGGTGTGCGGTCGTCTTGCGGAGTGTGTGCTACGGGCCGCGGTCCTGGCGGCGTCCCTCAGCCCCAGCGAAGCCGAGGTGTATCGCGGCAGTCGGCCTACGAAGGCACAGCTCTGTGTGAAGCTTTCCCCATGACTCACCCGCGTGAAGAAATCAGGGCCAGGCTGCAGACCGATCGCCCGCACTCCGCCCGTGTCTGGAATTACCTGCTGGGAGGCAAGGACAACTACCCTGTCGACAGCGAGGCCGGTGAGGTCGTCCTGAAGACCTTCCCGGAGTTCGCCGCCGTCGCGCGGCTGCAGCGGAGGTTCCTCGCGCGCGCTGTGCGCTTCCTCGCGAGCGAGGCCGGTGTCCGCCAGTTCCTCGACATCGGCACCGGACTGCCCACCGCCGACAACACACACGAACTGGCCCAGCGCATCGCGCCGGAGAGCCGCATTGTGTACGTCGACAACGACCCCCTCGTCCTGGTGCACGCGCAGGCCCTGCTCACCAGCAGCACCGAGGGCGCCTGCGCCTACATCGACGCCGACGTCAGGGACCCGGAACGCATCCTCGCCGAAGCAGCGAAGACTCTGGACCTCAGCCGCCCGGTCGCCCTGACCATGCTGGGCATCATGGGGCAGATCTCCGACGCCGAGCGCCCCGCCGACCTGGTGAGCAGGCTGATGTCGGCCCTGCCCTCGGGCAGCTACCTGGCCCTGAGTGACGGCACGAACACCAACGAGGCCCTCAACACCGCGGTCGGGGTCTACAACGGGCAGTCGGCCAACACCTACCACCTGCGATCGCCACAGGAGATCGCCTCCTTCTTCACCGGATTGGAGCTGGTGGAGCCGGGGGTCGTGGCCACGGCCGCCTGGCGGCCGGACGCCGACCGGGCCGAGGAGGACACAGCCGATGTCTCCGTCTGCGGTGTCGCGGTCAAGAAGTGACCCGGCCTGCCGCTCGGGTAGTCCCGCGGAGGCTGTGGGTGCCGATAAACCATCCGGTCAGGTCAGAAGCTTGATCGTCGGCGCCAAGGCTTCCGTGCCGCCTAACCGCTCGCGCCCGTGCCGTGCACGCGGACGACGGCCGGGCGGCATCATGACCTGCTGTGCTGCTGCGCCTGGCCTGCCTCGCCGTGACCGACGCCTTCACCCTCCTGCGTCTGCTACCGAAGAGTGAGCGGGACAAAGACATTGAAGATCCTCGCGCTGCGGCACCAGTTGCTGGTCCTGCAGCACCAGGTCGGCAAGCGCGTGTTCACCGACACCGACCGCGCAGTCTCGCCGGTCTGCTCCACCGCTCCTGATCGGCAAGCTACGCCAACTCCTGCTGCTGGAGCGTGTCTTTTTGGTGAGTTGATCAGCCGATCGGGTTCCTAAATCCGATTCACGATCATCAATGCGATAGGGGCCGGATCAAGCCGCTGATGCCGGCCGATCCGGTCCGTGGATGACGGTGGCTACCCATGTCCATGAGGAAAACCGCACTCGTCCTGGCGGCGGCGCTCGCCGTGATCGCCGTCACCGCCGGCTGCCACACGCAGGCACCGAACCCTCCGGACTTCGGATACGCCCGGGGCCCGGAGGGCGGCCTCGTGATCGCGTATCCGATCTGCCCGGGGGACACCGTCTCCGGAGCAGAGATCTATGCGGACGACGACGACTTCACGACCCTGTGGAAAGCGCGCGGCCCTCGCTCGGCCGAGACGGCGCAGGGCTTCTTCGACCTGGGCAGCGACGCCGACTTCGCCAAGGAGGAACAGCCTCTCCGGGGGAAGCTGCCTGACGGCTTCTACGTCACCGTTTTCGAGGAGGCCGACGGCAAGGAGGAAGAGGGGAGGGACGGCTGGATCGACCTCTCCCGGCTGGAGGGCGCCCGGCTCGGGGAGGGCGAGTTCATGACCCACACGGGAAAGGTGATGACCCGAACGGACATCAACGCCCAGCTGAGCTGCTCCTGACTGAGGTGCCGGTCACGAGACGAAGCCGAGAGCGGCCTCCAGCGGCACCAGCAGGGACCGGGAGACACCCGGTAGCAGCAGAAGGCGGGACCGACGACAGCCAGCACGTGGGGCAGCGGCGCGCCACTGCGCCATATCGATGTCAGCGGTGTTCGGACCGATGACGAGATAGCCGCCGCCGGTCTTGTCGGCGATGGCGGCACGACCGTCCCGGATGGCGTCGCCCGGCGCGTGTCTCCTTGATGGGTTGATCAGTCGATCGGATGCGCCTGTCCGATTGGTGATCACTGATGCGATGCGGGGCCGGATCGAGCCGCTGATGCCGGCCGATCCGGTCCGCGGGCGGCGATGGGCCGATCACCGCCCTACCCTCGAGGCCATCGCGTGGAAGTACCGCACCGACTCGCCCTGGCGGGACCTGCCCGACGAGCCCGGCTCGCATCAAACCGCCCATGAACGGCTGATCAGACGGGCCGTCGACGGCACTGGGAGAAGATCCTCGCCGCCGTCCGGGCAGCAGGGGACGCCGACGACGACGTCGACTGGACGGTACCGGTGGACTCCACGGTCGTCCGGACCCACCAGCACGCCGCCGGGGCACGCAAAAAGGGCGGCCTGCTTCGGCGGGCCCGCCGGTCACGCACTCCGACGCTCTCGTGGCGGGCTGGGCACGAAGGTCCACCCGGCCGCCGACGGCGGTGCACGACCTCCGGCCTTCACCGTCACCGCGGGGCGAGCCGGTGACGCACCCGCCTTCGAAACGGTGATGGCCCGCATCCGCGTGCCTCGAAGGGTCCGGGCAGGCCGCGGACCCGCCCCTTCGCCGTGCCGGCCGATCGGGCCTACTCGTCCCGCGCCATCCGCAGCCACCTGCGACGCCGGGGAATCCGCGCGGTCATCCCGCAGCCCTCCGACCAGATTGGCCACCGGCTACGACGAGGCCGCCAAGACGGCCGCCCGCCCGGCTTCGACCGCGATGCCCATGAACAGCGGAACTCCGTCGAACGATGCATCAACCGCCTCAAGCAGCGGCGCGGCCTGACCACACGGACCGGCAAACTCGCCATCGCCCGCCAGGCCGCACTCCACCTCGCCGGCGTCCTCATCTGGACCCGACGCTGACCAAAGAGACAGAACCTAGCGGCCGGCGGGGTCCCCGTCCTCGTCGTCCGGCTCCCGCCGGTCGCGCTCGTCGGTCTCGACGCCCTCCAGCGGCTTGCCCGCCGTCGTGCCCTCCTGCGTCCGGTACCCCTCACCGGCGCTCGCCGTGCCCGGCACGGACCGCTCCTGTGCCTGGCTCTCCGCGCCCGAGTGCGCTCCCGGTTCCTCGGGGCTGCGCGCCCGGTCGTAGCGGTCCCCGCGGTCGTCCTTCCGGCCGGTCATGTCCGCCCCTTCCCTCGGCGTCGGGTCCCGGCCGGGTTCCCCGGGCCGACGCCGGGAAACGGCCGCGTCAGGGGAGGAGGCCGGCGACCAGGGCGGCGAACTCGTCCGGGGTGGCGAGGCGGACGCCGAGCCGTTCGGCCTTGGCGCGCTTGGACCCGGCTCCCTCCCCCGCGACGACGAGGGCGGTCTTCCCGGAGACGCTGGAGGAGGAGCGTCCGCCGGCCCTTTCGACGAGTTCGTTCATCTCGTTGCGGGAGAGCTTCTCCAGGCTCCCGGTCATCGCGCCGGTGACCACGACCGTCATCCCGGCCAGCGGGCCGCCCTCCGCCGGCGCGCCGGGCACGTCGTGGCCGCCGGGAGCGGCGTCGGGGCCCGGGGGCGTGGCGCCGGGCTCGGTCATGTTGACGCCGGCGGCGGCGAGTCTGTCGACGAGGGGGGCGAGCTCGGCCAGTTCCGCGACGATCGACGGGGCCTTCTCCGCTCCGATGCCCTCGACCCGCTGCATCGCGTCGGCGTCGGCGGCGCGGATGTCGTCCATGGTGGCGAAGTACCGGGCGATGCGCCGTGATATGGAACGGCCGGTTCCGCGCAGGCCGAGCGCGCACAGCACCCGCGACAGCGGCTGTTCCTTGGCCCTGGCGATCGCGGCGAGCAGGTTGTCGGTGCTGGTCTCCCTCATCCGCTCCAGGGCGAGCAGCCGGTCCCGCCGGAGGGCGAACAGGTCGGCGAGGTCGGCGACCAGGCCCGCGTCGACGAGCTGGACGACACGGGTGGCGCCCAGTCCCTCGATGTCGAGCTGGTCGCGTCCCGCGGCGTAGGCGAGGGACGCGACCAGGTGGCGGTTGCGGCCCCGGGCGCACCGCCAGCGTTCCTCGCCGGTGTCGATGTCCGACCCGCAGCGGGGGCACTGCCGGGGGAACTCCACGGGCCGCTCCTCGCCCGTGCGCAGGTGGGCGACCGGGGCCTCGACGCGGGGGATGACGTCGCCGGCGCGGTGCACCGTCACGTGGTCGCCGAGGCGCAGGTCGCGGCGGGTGATGTCGGCCGGGTTGTGCAGGGTGGCGTAGGTGATGGTGGAGCCGTCGATGACCACCGGTTCGAGGGCGGCGCGCGGCGCGACGACGCCGGTGCGGCCGACGTTCCACTCCACCCCCAGCAGCCGGGTGATCTTCTCCGCGGCCGGCAGCTTGTAGGCGACCGCCCACCGGGGCGCGCGGGAGCCGGATCCGGCGTCCCGCCGGTCGGCGGCGAGGTCGGCCTCGACGACGATCCCGTCGATACCGAACGGCAGCCCGGCGCGGACCGCGGCGATCTCCTTCACCCGGTCCAGGACCTGTTCGGGGGTCTCGGTGACGACGTCCGGGACCGCGGTCCGGGCGCTGGTGTGCACGCCGAGCTCGGCGGCCAGGGTCGTCAGGTCGCTGTGCGCGAGCCCGTCCAGCCGTCCGGCGAGGGCGCGGTCGGTGCCGGGCAGCGGCAGCAGCCCGTAGCCGAAGAACGTCATCGGCACCGTGTGGACGCGCTCCCTCGCCCGCAGGGTGCCCGCGGCCGCGCTGCGCGGGTTGGCGAACGGCTGTCCGCCGTGTCCCGTGCGCACCTCGTTGGCGTACGCGAACTGGGCGGCCGTCATGAGGACCTCGCCGCGCACCTCCACGGTGACCGGCTCGGCCAACTCCTCGGGCAGCCCCTCGACGGTGCCGGTCGCGTGCGAGACGTCCTCCCCGGCCGTCCCGTCCCCGCGGGTGATCAGCCGGGTGAGGCGGCCGTCGCGGTAGCGGGCGGCGATCGCGAGCCCGTCCAGCTTCGGGCCCACCCCGAAGCGCGTCACCTCACGGCCGATGCGGCGGGCCAGGGACGCGGTCCAGGCGGTGAACTCCTGCGCGGAGAACACGTTGTCGAGGCTGAGCATCGGCACCGTGTGCGGCACGTCGCCCTCCGCCGCGCCGCCGGCCACCTTCCCCGTGGGGGAGCCGGGGAGCACCTGGTCGGGGTGGGCCGCCTCCCAGTCGGCGATCCCGCGCACCAGCCGGTCGTAGGCGTCGTCGTCCAGCGGGGAGGTGCCTCCCGCGTAGTAGGCGGCCGCCGCGCCCACGGCGTTCTCGACCGCCTGCGCGTAGGCGGTGGCGTCGACGATCGCTGCTGCAGGAGTCGTCGTGATCCGCATCATGTCGCCCAGCACTGACAACGGGCCCGGGCGCCGGCGGAGGACCGCTCACCGGGCCACGGGGACGGTGTCCGGCCTACGGGGCCGCGGTCCGCGTTCGGGGCGCCAGGTGGCCACGAGAGCGGCGGCCAGGAGGAGTTCGGCCAGGTCGCCGCCGTAGTACATGATCTCCGCGCCGCCCCGGACCTCGGAGGCGGGAGCGTGCACGTCGACCCGGAACCCGCCGTACATCAGCTGGGAGACGACGGCGTGCAGGGCGACGGCGCAGCCGAGCCAGACCAGGCGGGCGGGGACGCCGGGCCGGGCCGGGGCCGGGTCGGGGCCCGCGATGACGTGGGCGAAGAGGCAGCCGGACAGCAGGAAGTGGGCGTGCAGCAGCCAGTGCCCGGCCGGATGGGCCGTGACGGTGTCGTAGAGCGGGGTGAAGTAGAGGACCGGCAGGGTGCCCGCGGACAGCAGCAGGGCGGGGGCGGGGTGGGACAGCAGGCGGACGGGGCGGGCGCGCAGGACCGCGGTGAGCCGCCGGGCGGAGGTCACCGGCAGGGTGCGCAGCAGGAGGGTGACGGGAGCGCCGAGCACCAGGGCGATCGGGGCGTACATGCCGATGAGCATGTGCTGCGCCATGTGCCCGCGGAAGTCGCCGTGGGCGAAGGGCGCGAGCGGCGGCAGGAGGGCGACGGCGAGCAGGAGCAGGCCGGTGGTGAACCCGGCCGTGCGCCACGGGCTCCAGTCCTGCGCGGGATTGCGGCGCCGGGCCCGGCGGACGAGACACAGGTAGCCCACGGCGCAGGCCGACAGGGCGAGCGCGGGCGGCAGGATCTCCGGCAGACCGCTGTCCGCGCCGTGGTGCGCGGGGTGCGTGTGGTGGTCCATCAGGCGCCCGGTGCCTGCCGGCCGCCGGGAGCGCCGGGAGCGCCGGGGGTGCCGGGAGCGCCGGGGGTGCCGGGAGCGCCGGGGGTGCCGGGAGCGCCGGGGGTGCCGGGGGTGCCGGGATCGAGGAGCCGCCCGCCGCGCTGGAGGAGCCACCCGCCGACGAGCAGCAGCGCGCCGAGGGCGAGGAAGCCGAGGTCCCACCAGAGCCGGCCGTCCCCGGCGCGGACGTGGTGGATGCCCAGGACGTGGTGGTCCAGGACGCCTTCGACGAGGTTGAACAGCCCCCAGCCGACGAGCATCCAGCCCCACAGCACCCGGGAGGTCCACACCCGGCGCCGGTTGTGGGTGACCCGGGCGTAGAGCACGGCGAGTCCGGTCAGGACCGCGAGCCAGCACACGGTGTGGAAGAGGCCGTCCCAGACGGTGTTCATCTCCAGCCCGGAGACCGTGCCGGGGTCGTAGTACTTCACACCGATGCGGTCCTGGTCGGTGCTCGTGAGCATGTGGTGCCACCGCAGGAGCTGGTGCAGCAGGATGCCGTCCAGGAAGCCGCCGATCCCCACCCCCAGCACGATGCCCGGCAATCGCAGATCGGCCGTCCCCGCACCGGTTCCGGCCCGGTCCACGGTGGTCGCCATCGACGTACCTCCATCCCTCGGCCCCCGCCGACACCCTCGTACCCGCCCGCACGGGTTCTGTGCGGACGGGTCCCCGTCATGCGCGCGTGGCAGCCGCCTCCCTACGGACTACCAGTCCGTCCGCCGCACCGCTGCCGCCTGTTCGGCCATTCGGCCCGACGGGCGCCGCCCCGCGGCCGCTCCCGTCGGCCGGAACCGGTCGCCGCCGGACACCTCACCCTCTCGTGCCGTGCGGGCCGGGGCCGGCCCCGTCGTCACCGCCGCCGGCGCGCACCTCGAAGCCGCCGCGGCCGTCGAAGCGCACCTCGTGCACCGCGTCGAACCCGTCCTCGGCCGAGGGCCTGCGGAGCTGCCTCAGCGTGGCCAGGACACCGACGTCCGGCACGCGGTCGCGGCCCTCGCGGGCGGCGTTGCGCCGCAGTGAGCCGGCCACGTCCGGGGGGAACCAGTACGCCGTCGCTGTGGCGCCGTGGGCGTGGGCCAGCTCCACCAGCGGGGCCCACTCGTACGGTGACGGGTTGGTGTTGTCCACGGCCACCGGCCGCCCGGCGGCCAGGTGCTCCTCCACCAGCCGCATCTGCCGCCGCTGCTTGTTGCGGGCGCCCCGCGGGAACAGGTCCTTGCTGACCAGCGCGTACCGGCCGGACAGGCGCTGGTCGTAGAAGGTGGACTTCCCGGACGCCTGCAGTCCGACGAACACGGCCAGGTCCGTTCCCTTCGCCATGCGGCCACGATGCCACGCCGCCCGGTGTCGCCGGGACCCTGGCCGGCGGGCGCGGGGCCGATCCCGCCGGCACCGGCGGTCCGGACGCGCGTGCCGTGCCCCTCCCCCACCGGTCGGAGCGTGTCCGCGGGGCGACCGGGGCGTGACACCCGCGCGGCCGGTCACCCGGTCACCGTCCTCGCCCCGTCCGGCTTCCGGTGCGGCGGCGGCACTGCGGGTACTCGCCCGTTGTCCCACCACCGGCGTTCGGACGGAACGCATCATGGGGAAGGACAGCCATCTCATGCAGCATGATCAGATGATCGGAAAAGTACAGGCGCTCGCTCAGCTGCCGGACCGGGGATCGGCCGAACAGGCGACGCGGGCCGTACTGCGGACCCTGGCCGAGCGGCTGCCGTCCGGGCTCGCGGATCACATGGCCGCCCAGCTGCCGTCGGCACTGGGCGCCGCCGTCCGGGAGACGGTGGGCTCCTCCGCCGACGACCACCCGGGCACCTCGGGCGAGCGATTCGACCTCACCGTGTTCGCCGGCCGGATCGCCGGTCGCGCGGAGACGGACGAGGACACGGCCGTGCGCGAGGCCGCCGCCGTACTGGAGGTGCTGGACGCCGCCCTCGCCCCGGAACTGACGGAGAAGGTGGCCGGGGCGCTGCCCGCGGACATCCGCGCGCTCCTGCCCGCGGGCCGCACCACCGACGACACGGACTGACCCTCCTCCGCACACGGCCGCACCCACGCCGCCGCGGCCGGCGGCCGGGTACGGACCTTCCGTCCTCCCGGTCCGCGACACGGACCCGACCGCCGGGTCACTGGTCGTCGCCGGCCGTCGCCGGTCGCCGGTTCATCGCCGGTCGCCGGTTCATCGCCGGTCGGCCGCATGGGCGGCTGCCCGCCGGTGCGCCGGACGGACCCGGGGCACCGGGGCGGTCCGGCGCGCCGGGCCCGTGCGGCGGCCTTCCGTTTCCACGGGGTGGCGGGTACCCCGGAACGCCGCGCCGGGAGGCCGGCTCACGAGAGGGGACCGCCGTGTCCGAAGAGCGCCTCGGCCCGGTCCTGGTGGCCGGCTCCGCGCTCAGTAGCGGAACTCGCGCGGCGCGTGCTGAAGGCTCACCCAGTGGTGGGTGGTGAACTCGTCCACGACCCAGTCGCCGCCGAAGCGTCCCAGTCCGGAGGCCTTCTCACCGCCGAAGGGGATGTGCGCGTCGTCGTGGACGGTGGTGTCGTTGACATGGGTCATCCCCGCCTGCATGCGCAGAGCGAACCGCAGGCCGCGGTCGGTGGCCCGGGTGTACACGCCGCTGGACAGGCCGTACTCGGTGTCGTTGGCGAGGCGGAGGGCGTCCTCCTCGTCGTCCGCCCTGACGAGGGTCGCCACCGGCCCGAACACTTCTTCCCGGGCGGTGGTGACGTCGTTGCCGCCGAGCAGGACCTGCGGCGGCAGCACCTGCCCGGTGGGGCCGGTCGGCTCGCCGGTGAGGACCAGCTCGGCACCGTCCCCGACGGAGCCGGCGACCTTCTCGCGGACGGAGTCCACCTGCCCGGCGTTGATGACCGGGCCCAGCTGTGTGCCGGCGTCGCGCGGATCGCCGTACCGCAGGGCCCCGGCACCGGCGACGAAGCGTTCGACGAAGGCGTCGTACACCGTCGCGTGGACGATGACGCGGTTGGTCGCCATGCAGACCTGGCCCTGGTGGAAGTAGGTGCCGTACAGGGCTCCCGCGACGGCCTGGTCGAGGTCCGCGTCGTCGAGCACCACCAGGGGGCCGTTGCCGCCGAGTTCGAGCGCGAGCCTCTTCACCCCGGCCTTCGCGGCGATGCCCCGCCCCACGGGGGTGGACCCGGTGAAGGACACCACCCGGGGCACCTCGTGCTCCACCATCGCGTCCCCGATGGCGCTTCCGCTGCCCACCACCACGCTCAGCAGCCCCGGCGGCAGGCCGGCCTCCTCGTACACCTTCGCCAGGAAGAGCCCGCCGGTGACGGGCGTGTCGCCGGCGGGCTTGAGCACCACGGCGTTGCCGAGGGCCAGCGCCGGCGCGACCGATCGGTTGGAGAGGTGGACGGGGAAGTTCCACGGGCTGATCACGGCGACGACACCCACCGCCGTGCGGTAGACGCGGTTCTCCTTGTGCTCCAGGTCGGAGTCCGCGCCGCTCCAGGTGTTGATCAGGCCGGCCTGGTCGGCGGCCCTGTCGGTGACGGCGCGGGTGAGCGTGATCTCCACGGCGGCGCGGTTGCGGGTCGCTCCCGCCTCGCGTTGCAGCCAGCCGGTGAGTTCCTCCTCGCGGTCGGCCAGGATCCGGGCCGCCTTGCGCATGATCTGCGCGCGTTCCCCGGCGGGCCTGCGGGACCACTCCGGTTGCGCCCGGCGCGCGGCGCGGTACGCCTCGTCCAGGTCGTCGGCACCGGCGAGCCCGATCTCCGTCAGGACGTCCCCGGTGTACGGATCGGTGTCCCGCCGGGAGCCGCCCGCCCTGCCCGCGCGCCACTCGCCGGCCAGGGGCATGCGGTCGAAGCCCGTGTAGACGTCCGGCGTCGCCGTACGCGCCATGGTGCCTCCCTCGTCGTCCGGGCCGGCTCCGGGCGCCCCGTCTCCCCCGCGACCCGTGCGACGTCGCTCTCTCCCGCGGTGACCGGAATGTCCCGGCCGTGTATCCCCGGGCGGGCGCGCGCAAACGGAGGCACCGCCTGCCTTCGCCGGGGTGCGGCTCGGCCGTTCTCACACCTCGTCCACGGCCAGCAGCGACTTCTCCCGCTCCGGACCCGGTGCCTGCGCGGCACGGCCGTGGAGGTCGTCGAGATCGTCGAGCAGGGCCCCGCAGCGGACGCCGGTCTCACGGGCGAGGTCCTGCAGCCCCCGTACGCGCGCGACGAGCTCCGGACGGCGCTGCGGGAACTCGTCCCACAGCCGGTCCAGCTCGGCCAGCAGCAGCCCGGACTGTTCGCGTGCCACGCCGACCAGCGTCGGTGCGCCCAGCCGGCGGGCGAAGTCGAACACCTTGCCGGCGTAGGGCAGGGGCAGCACCGGCAGGCCGGAGAGCGCCGCGAAGATGAGGAAGTGCAGGCGCATGCCGACGACCAGGTCCAGGTGGCGCATCAGTCCGAGGACCTGCCCGGGGCTGTAGGCGCCGTTCAGGATCCGGCCCCGGTCGGGTGCCGCCATCCTGGACAGGACGGCGTGGGCGTGCCGGACGTCCTGGCGTTCCATCGGCACGAAGACCACGTGGGCGTCGAGGCGCCGGACCAGGAAGTCGGCGACGCCGGCGATCAGCGCGTGGTAGTCGCCCTCGTTCAGGTGCTCCGCCGCCCGGCCCGGCTCCCGCACCGACATCCCCACCAGGCGGGCACCGGCCGGGACGCCCTCCGCGGCCATCATCCGTGCGGTGAACGGCTCCGGCGGCAGCAGCAGCGCCGGGTCGGCGGTGACGGTGACGTCCCGCTCGACGCCGGCCTCCTCCAGGACGAGCCGTGACTCCTCGTCGCGCACCACGACCTCGTCCATGGCGGACAGCACCGTCCGCACCGCCTCCCGGTCGTCCGGCTCGCGCAGGGGTCCGGCGCCGACCGCGTAGGCGAAGGTCCGCACGCCGCCGAGCTGCGCCGCCCGGACCAGTCGCAGGTAGCGGCGCGCCTCGCCGTCGTAGAGGATGCCGCCCCCGCCGAGCACCAGCAGGTCCAGGCCCGAGAGGGTCTCGAGCAGGGTCCTGTGCGGGACGCCCTCCCAGTCCAGCGCCTCGTCCGCGAGCGGCTGGTGCGCGCGGGTGTGCTCGGCGTCGCGGCTGAAGACGACCAGCCTCGCACGCGGGCGGTGGGCGCGCAGGCAGGTGAGGACACAGGTGAGGATGGCCTCGTCACCCGTGTTCAGGCCGCCGTACGAACCGAGCACTCCGATACGCGGCTCCGGCGGGACGAACGGGCGCTGGGTGGTCATGCGGATCTCCTGTCGGAAACGCGAGGTGCGGGGGACGGGGTGCGCGGGCACCTGCCGGACGGGGCCGTCCCGGGGCCCGTCGCCGGGGCCGCGTGCCGCCGGCCGGCCCGTTCGGGACTCGGCGCCCGGCTCGTTCCCGCGGGACTCGGACTCCTTGTCACCGTCGGGGCGGGGCGGAATCCCGTCGCCCGCCCCGCGCGGACTTCCTGGTGGGTGGCGCAGTAGAAGTGTCCCGTCTTCCGCGCCTTCCCGCCCGCTCTGGCGGTCGTCACCGGGCGTCCGGGCTCGGCACGCCCGGCGCCCCGTACCCGTACGGAGCACGGGTCCGACGCGGAAGGCGGGGCGGTCGATCCGGACGAGGCGGGCAGGACGGACCGGAGGGACAGGCGAGGCGGACGGGGGAACCGACCGGCTCACACGATCTCCCCCGGGGTTTCCTCACGGGCGGCCCCGGAACCGCATCACCGCTCGGTCCCGCGGGCTCCGGCCGGCGTCCTCGCCTCGCTCCCCCGCTCCCGGGCACGGCCGCCGGCTCCCGCGCCGAGCGGTCTCCCGCGGCCCGGGGACGGACGGCTCACCTGTCCGGCCACCGGCCCAGCAGCCGGAGGACCGCATACGGCATCAGCGGCCACACGACGGCGAAGGCCCAGATCACCCGGGGGTCCGACGTGACGACGCCGGCCGCCATGAGCGCGACGCAGACCGCGAGCAGCAGGACGACGGCCCACGGGCGCGGATCGCGGAAGGCGTCCCGG
The DNA here is from genome assembly GCF_009852415.1 of Streptomyces sp. Tu 3180. Taxonomy (NCBI): domain Bacteria; kingdom Bacillati; phylum Actinomycetota; class Actinomycetes; order Kitasatosporales; family Streptomycetaceae; genus Streptomyces; species Streptomyces sp. Tu 3180. The sequence continues at coordinate 1,065,935 of NZ_WOXS01000002.1, forward strand.
AGCCGGTTCGGCCGCCCGTGCCGGCGCAGGGCGCGCAGCCGCCGGTCCAGGCGGCGGTCGCGGCGCAGCTCGCGCTCCATCTCCTCGAGAACGCGCTGCTCGTGTTCGGTGAGCCGGCCGATCGACACTGTTCCTCCTCCGGGGCCGCCTCTCCTGCTGCCCCGCACACGCCTTCGGCTAACCGGTCCGGCCCGACCGCCCCCGAGCCGGTCCGGCCCGGCAGGGTTGAAGCCCGCCGGCACCCGGTACCCGGGTCGGAACCCGCAGGACGGGAACGGTGACGTCACGCGGTGAGGAGCGGCCCCACAGCCATGCCACTGCCAGCCATGCCCCTGACCGTCGACGCCCGCGAGCACGGGCTGGTCGGCGACGGCACCCCCGCGCCCGGCTCCGCCTACCGCCTCCCGGAGGCGCCCGCGCCGCGCGCGGGTCTCACCGCCGACGCCCCCGTCGTCCGTCCCCACCTGCACGGCAACCGCGTCCGGGACGACCGGCGGCCCCGGACCCAGACCCACGCCCTCTGGATCACCCGCGACGCCACCTGGACGGGCGGCCGGGTCACCGACAACGACTTCGGCGGCAACGCCTCGGCCGCGACCCGCTTCGACACGGCCCCGACGGGCGGCCGGTGGCGCGACAACGACGGCTGACGGGCGACGGCGCGGCCCGGTACGACCGGCCTCCGTGACCGCCCTCGCCGGTCGTGCACCCCCGCCGGGTGCGCACGACCGCCTCCGGAGACCACTTGCCGAAGATACCCCCGAGGGGTATACATGTGGATGTCATCAGTACCCCCCTGGCGTACGTCCGGCCCCGTCTCCTCCGGGAGGAACCCATGTCCTGCTGCACCCCCGACGGCACCTGCTCCACCACCACCGCCGAGGCCCCGGCCACCGAGGGCGTCACCACCGTCTACGACGTCTCGGGAATGACCTGCGGGCACTGCAAGGCCACGCTCACCGAGGAGATCGGCGCCCTGGACGGCGTGCTGGCGGTGGACGTCGACCTCGAGTCCGGCCGGGTCGCCGTCACCACCGCGGCCGAGCCCGACGACGCGTCGCTGGCCCGGGCCGTCGACGACGCCGGCTACGAACTCACCGGCCGCGCGGTCTGAACCGGCGCGCCTGCCGGACCGCGAGCCGAGGCCCCACCCCCCGGGGCCGAGCCGGACGGGGTGCGGGGCGGGCCGGCGCCCGCCCCGCACCCACGAGGTCCGGTCAGTCCCCACGCACGGGGTCCGGTCAGTCCTCGCCGAGCAGCTTGTCCATCTGCTCGATCTCCGCGCTCCGCGAGGTGATGATCTGCCCGGCCGTCCTCCTGGCCGGCTCGTAGGCGCCGTCCGCGTGCGGCACGCCGTCCGCCGCGGCCGTCACCCTCTCGTGCCCGGCCGTCGTCTGCGCCGCCGGGACACCGCCGGGCGCCAGGGCGTGCATGCCCAGCACACCGGCCAGCACCGCCAGGACCAGCAGCGCGAGCGGCAACCCGGCCGGGCGGCCGCTCGATCGGGTGCTGAAGGTCACGGACTCATCGTACGGGCACCCCTCACCGAGCGGGCGTACCGGCCGGTCGCCGGCTTCGGCGACGCGTTCCCCGCAGCCGCGGGCCTCACGGCCTCCGGTCGAGGGCCGCCCGGCCTCCACCGGCGCGCTCGGGAGGCCGCCTCACGTGACCTTCACGGCCACAAGGCCGATACTGCCCCCGTGGGACCTCCACCGACATGCAGCCGACCCCTCGCGGAAACCCGGCACGGCGCCGGGGAAGTCCGTGCCGAGCCGGCGCCGGCACCGCCGGGACCCGCTCGCGGGCGCCGGGAACGACACCTGACCGAATCCTGCCCGACCAGCGAGAAGGCAGGTCAGAAGCCCACCTGCACACCCTCCGAGGAGACACCATGAAGATGCTCATCAACGTCCCGGAGACCGTCGTGGCGGACGCGTTGCGCGGTATGGCGGCGGCCCATCCCGAGCTGACGGTGGACGTGGAGAACCGGGTGGTCGTGCGCAGGGACGCGCCCGTGGCCGGGAAGGTGGCCCTGGTCTCCGGCGGGGGTTCCGGGCACGAGCCGCTGCACGGCGGGTTCGTGGGCCCGGGGATGCTGTCGGCGGCCTGTCCCGGCGAGGTGTTCACCTCGCCCGTGCCCGACCAGATGGTGCGGGCGGCGGCGGCCGTGGACAGCGGGGCCGGGGTGCTGTTCGTCGTGAAGAACTACACCGGTGACGTGCTCAACTTCGACATGGCCGCCGAACTGGCCGAGGACGAGGGCATCCAGGTCGCGAAGGTGCTGGTCAACGACGATGTCGCGGTGACCGACAGCCTCTACACGGCCGGGCGGCGGGGCACGGGGGCGACGCTGTTCGTGGAGAAGATCGCCGGCGCGGCGGCGGAGGAGGGCCGGCCGCTGGAGCAGGTGGAGGCGATCGCCCGGCAGGTGAACGAGAACTCCCGCAGCTTCGGCGTGGCGCTGAGCGCCTGCACGACGCCCGCCAAGGGCAGTCCGACCTTCGATCTGCCCGCCGGGGAGCTGGAGCTGGGCATCGGCATCCACGGCGAGCCCGGCCGGGAGCGGCGGCCGATGATGACCTCCGGTGAGATCGCCGAGGTCGCCGTCGACGCGATCCTGGCGGACCTCGCCCCGCGCGACCCCGTCCTGGTCCTGGTCAACGGCATGGGCGCGACCCCGCTGCTGGAGCTGTACGGCTTCAACGCCGAGGTGCAGCGGGTGCTCGGCGAGCGCGGCGTGCCCGTCGCCCGCGTCCTCGTCGGCAACTACGTCACGTCCCTGGACATGGCGGGCGCCTCGGTCACCCTGTGCCGGATCGACGAGGAGCTGCTGCGGCTGTGGGACGCGCCGGTGCGGACCCCGGGACTGCGCTGGGGCGTGTGAGACACGCCGGGCAATGGTTCACGACCACCTAGCAGGCAAGGAGATCCCGTGCTCGACGCCGACTTCTTCCGCCGTTGGATGACGGTGACCGCCGCCTCCGTGGACCGCGAGGCGCAGCGGCTCACCGCCCTCGACTCGCCGATCGGCGACGCCGACCACGGCAGCAACCTCCAGCGCGGGTTCGCGGCGGTGCGGGCCGCGCTGGAGAAGGAACCGCCCGCCACCCCCGGCGCGGTGCTGACCCAGTCCGGGCGGCTGCTCGTCTCGACCGTGGGCGGCGCGTCGGGCCCGCTGTACGGGACGCTGCTGCGCCGCACCGGCAAGGCGCTCGGGGACGCCACCGAGGTCGACGAGCGGCAGCTGGCCGAGGCGCTGCGTGCCGGAGTGGACGCGGTGATGCAGCTCGGGGGCGCCGCGGCGGGCGACAAGACGATGATCGACGCGTTGCTGCCGGCCGTGGACGCACTCGGTGACTCGTTCGCCGCGGCACGCACGGCGGCCGAGGAGGGCGCCGTGGCCACGACGCCGTTGCGGGCCCGCAAGGGCAGGGCCAGTTATCTCGGCGAGCGCAGCATCGGGCACCAGGATCCGGGGGCCACGTCGGCGGCGCTGCTGATCGCCGGGCTGGCCGACGCCGCCTCGGACGCGGGGGCCGGGGATGAGTGACGCGAAGCCGGTGGGGATCGTGCTGGTGTCGCACAGCGCGGCGGTGGCCGCGGCGGTGGCGGAACTGGCGAAGGGACTGGCGGGAGCCGGTGCCGCGGTGCCGGTGGCCCCGGCGGGCGGCACCGGGAGCGGCGGTCTCGGCACGAGCGCGGAGCTGATCGCCGCGGCGGCCGCGTCCGTCGACCGCGGGGCCGGTGTCGCCGTCCTGACCGATCTGGGCAGCGCGGTGCTCACGGTGAAGGCGCTGCTCGCGGAGGGCGACGAGCTGCCCGAGCACACCCGGCTGGTGGACGCGCCGTTCGTGGAGGGCGCGGTGGCCGCGGTGGTGACGGCGGCCGCGGGGGCCGACCTGGCGGCGGTGGAGGCGGCGGCCGCGGAGGCGTACACGTACCGGAAGGTGTGAGGGCCCGGAAGGTGTGAGGGCCCGGGGGCGGAGGCCCCCGGGCCCCTCCGCCTTCCCCTCGCGCCGTCTCCCGCCGGCACCGGCTCCTCGAGCCGGTGGTTCCCGGAGGCGGTGCGTCCCCGTCGGCCGGTTCAGCCGCCGTCCACGAACCGCCGGGCCAGCCGCTCCCCCGCCGTCACCGCCGCCTGGCGGTCCTCGACGGGAGTCGCCCGGCTGTTCCTGAACACGACGTAGGTGACTCCGGAGGAGGTGCCGCCGGTCCGCGGGTCGGGGTCGATGCCGAGCTCCTCGGCCATGGCGTAGGACGCCTCGCCGATGACGTTCGCGGGGCCGGTGTCGCCGACGACCCCGTACCGCACCTGGTCCCCGTACACCACCGCCACGACCGATCCCCCGCGCACGCCGTGGGCCCGGTAGTCCCACACGGCACTGGGCGCGGGCACCACCACGAAGGGCAGCTCCTCCGAGCTCAGCGGGCGGCCGTCGGACTGCACGAAGGCCGTGGCGGCGGAGAAGTACGGGTCGGTCGTGGCGTTGCAGCGGTGGCCGGGACGGCCGTCGCAGTCGATGTCCATGTCGGCCTTCCAGAACACGGCGTCGCGCGTGCCGCACACCGGGACGGTGGCGCGGGAGCCGTGGTCCTTGCGGTAGAGGCCCTGGGAGACGGGCACGCAGTCGTCCACCCGGGCCAGCAGCTCGGCGGCGGAGACGGGGGTCGTGTACCGCGCGACCGGTGCGGTGCGGGGCTGCGACGATCCGGCGCGGGGCTGCGACACGGCGACGGCGGGGAGTGCCAGGGGAACGAGCAGGGCGGCACCGGCCATGGCCAAGGTGAACGAATGGACTCGGAACACGATCAAAAGAGCCTCTCGTCGGGGGCACTGACGGTCACACTCGGCCCCATTTGATCCCGGAGTGGTGCCGACGCCATCTCGACAGGGCCGTACGACGCACGATCACACCCGTGGCCGCGACAGGGCCGGGGACCCGGACCCGTGTCCGCTCCGGCCCCCGGCCGCCCGCGCCGGCGCGGGTCTGCGACGACAGCGGTCCGCGCCACGGGCCTGAACTCCCGAGCCCTCATGGGCAGTTCAGCCGTTCGAACGCCCAGCATACGGAACGCGCCGGAGCGCCCGCCCGCGGCCGCCCCCTTGATGGGACCCCGCCGACGGGGCCATATTGGTCCGGACCATTGCCGGGCGCGTGCCCGGACCCGTCCGTGTGCCGCCCCGGGAGGCGACAGTCGTGCGAGGCGTTCCCGTCACCGTGTCCCCGCGCCGCCTTCTCGCGCTCTGCGGGGTGTTCCTGCTGGTCACCTCCTGCGGAGGGGACCGGCCGGGTGAGGAAGCGGCGGAGCGGCCGCCCGGGGCGCCGACGGGCGTCACGGCCGAGGCCGGGAGCGCCACCAGCGTGCACGTCATGTGGAACGCGGTCGCCGCGGCCGGCACCGAGGTGAGCCGGTACGAGGTGTACCGGGGCGCCACCAAGGTCAAGGAAGTGCCCGCTTCCAAGCACATGGTGGATGTCACCGGGCTGCGCCCCTCGACCCCGTACGTCTTCACCGTACGGGCGCGCGACGCGGACGGGCGGCTCGGACCGAGCAGCCGGGAGGTCCGGGCGACGACTCCCGGGGCGGTGGCGGCCGACGACTCCGCCCCCACCCGTCCGGCGAAGCTGCGCGGCCGGACCGTCGGGAGCCGGGCGGTCCAGCTGGCGTGGTCCGCCTCGACGGACGACCGGGGTGTGGTGTCGTACGACGTCCACCAGGGCGGGACGAAGATCCACAGCGTCGGCGGGAACCAGACGGCCGCCGTGGTCACGGGGCTGCGGCCGGGCGTCCGCTACGTGTTCACCGTCCGGGCCCGGGACGCGGCCGGCAACCTCTCCCCGGCCGGCGCCGCCGTCCGCCTCACCACCACCGGCGGCGGGGACGCCCGGGCCACCGCGCCCACCGGCTTCCGCGCCACGAGCCACCGGTCCGACGGGGCGTACTCCCTCGACCTGAGCTGGGTGCCGCCGCGGGTGGACGGGGTGGTCACCGAGTACGAGGTGCACCTGGACGGCCGCGCGGCCACCTCGCTCGTCCAGGGCGGTGACGCCCCGCGCGACCGGGCGACGTACCGCTTCTACGTGGGGCGGGACCCGGGGGTCACCCATCGGGTCCGGATCCGGGCGATGCTGCCGGACGGGACCTGGGGCGGCTTCTCGGCGGAGCGCACGGTGACGACGGGCGCGCGGGGCTGACCCGCGCCCTCCGGTCGGCCGGACGGCGCAGGGCGTCACCTGCCCGGCGGCGGCCGGAGTGCGCGACGGGCCGGGCGCGTCTTGGCTGGCCTCGTGGCAGCACGGGCGTTCCCCGATTCTGGCGGCGCAAGGAACGTACCGCCGACCGTGCCGCCGGAAGGCAGTCCACATGCGCACTTCGAAGCCACTGCTCGGCTCCGGTCCGATCGCGGCGGCCGCCGCCGCGGTCACCCTCGCCCTGACCGGTCCGGCCGCCGCGGGTCCCGGGATCTCCGTCAGCACCGCCGGGTCGACGGTCTCGGTCACCACCAGCGCCTGCACGCAGACCAACGGCAACTGGGGCACCGCCTCGCTGCTCACCAGCAGCCAGACGAGCTTCTCCCAGGGCCGTCAGGTGGCGCTGTCGGGGACCGCCTCGGGACAGTCCGCCGCGTGGGGGGACGTCGCCCCGGGCACGTACACGGTGATCGTGGTGTGCTCGAACGGCAACCCCGCGGGCACGCAGTCCGTCGTCGTCTCCTCCGCGCCCAGCTCGCCGGCGGTCACCCCCACGGCCTCGCCGTCCCTCGGGGTGATGGGCGGCCTCGGCGGCGGTTCGCGCGACTACGGCACGGTGACGCTGGTGGCGGGCGGCGCGCTGGTCGGCACCGGTCTCCTCGCCACGGCCTGGTACGTGCGCCGGCGCAGCGGGCTGCGCCACCCGTAGACCCGGCGCCGGCCGCCCTCACGTCCGACGCGCTCCGGTCGGGCGGCCGGCGTCGCCCCGCCGGGGGGTGCGGCGGTCACGTCCGGGGCCTCCCGGGCCGTCGCGCCTCCCCGGCGTTCCGGGCTCCCCGGGCCGTCGTGCCTCCCCGGCGTCCCGGGGCTCCCCGGACCGTCACGCCTCCCCGGCGTCCGGCAGGTGCGCGAACTCCGACAGCGCGTGGCCGAGCCACTGGATCCAGAAGGTCTCCAGGTCGATGCCGGCGCGCAGCACCAGGTGCCGCAGCCGGTCCTGCGGCCCGTCCGCGCCGGGCGGGAAGTCGCGCCGCTCGATCTCCCGGTACTCCGCCAACTGGCGTTCGTGCAGCTCCAGATGGCGCCGCAGGTCGGCCTCGAGACCGGCGGTGCCGACCACGGCCGCCGCCCTCAGCCGCAGCAGCAGCGCGTCGCGGTGCGGCTTGGGGTCCTGGGCCGCGCCGGTCCAGCGGGCCAGCTCCGCGCGGCCGTCCGGCAGGACCTCGTACGCCTTCTTCTGCCCCCGGGCCGGCTGCTCGGCGGGGAGGGCCCGGATCAGGCCCTCGGCCTCCAGCTTCCCCAGCTCGCGATAGATCTGCTGATGCGTCGCGGACCAGAAGTAGCCGATCGACTTGTCGAAGCGGCGGGTCAGCTCCAGTCCCGACGACGGCTTCTCGAGCAGGGCGGTGAGGATCGCGTGCGGGAGTGACATGGGGCTCATCCTAGGGACGGGCCCGCGGCTCCCCTACAGCGCCGCCGCCAGCTCCGTGCCCTGCTTGACGGCGCGCTTGGCGTCCAGTTCGGCGGCCACGTCGGCGCCGCCGATCAGGTGGACGGCGCGCCCGGCGGCGACGAGCGCCTCGTACAGGTCGCGGCGCGGCTCCTGCCCGGTGCACAGGACGATCGTGTCGACCTCCAGGACGGTGCTCTCGCCGTCGATCGTGACGTGCAGCCCGGCGTCGTCGATCCGGTCGTAGCGCACGCCCGGGACCATGGTGACCCCGCGGTGCTTGAGCTCGGTGCGGTGGATCCAGCCGGTGGTCTTGCCGAGGCCGGCGCCGACCTTGGACGTCTTGCGCTGCAGCAGGTGGACGGTGCGCGGCGGGGCGGGGCGCTCGGGCGCGGCAAGGCCGCCGGGGGCGCGGTAGTCGAGGTCGACGCCCCACTGGCGGAAGTACGTCTCGGGGTTCTCGTGCGCCTTGTCGCCGCCGTCGGTGAGGAACTCGGCGACGTCGAAGCCGATGCCGCCCGCGCCGAGGATCGCGACCCGGTCGCCGACGGGGGCGCCGTCGCGGAGCACGTCGAGGTAGCCGAGCACGCTCGGGTGGTCGACGCCGGGGATGTCGGGGACGCGGGGGGTGACGCCGGTGGCGACGACGACCTCGTCGTGGCCGGCCACGTCGTCGGCGGTGACGTGCGTGTCCAGGCGTACGTCGACGGCCAGTTCGGCGAGCCGGGTGCGGAAGTAGCGCAGGGTCTCGTCGAACTCCTGCTTGCCGGGGACCCTGCGGGCCACGTTGAGCTGGCCGCCGATCTCGCTCGCGGCGTCGAACAGGGTGACGTCGTGGCCGCGTTCGGCGGCGCTCACCGCGCAGGCGAGGCCGGCCGGACCGGCGCCGACCACCGCGATCCGCTTGCGGCGGCGGGTCGGGGACAGCACCAGCTCGGTCTCGTGGCAGGCGCGCGGGTTGACCAGGCAGGAGGTGATCTGCCCGCTGAAGGTGTGGTCGAGGCAGGCCTGGTTGCAGCCGATGCAGGTGTTGATCGCCTCCGGGCGGCCGGCCGCGGCCTTGGCGACGAAGTCGGGGTCGGCGAGCATCGGGCGGGCCATCGACACCATGTCCGCGCAGCCCTCGGCGAGCAACTGCTCGGCGAGTTCCGGGGTGTTGATGCGGTTGGTGGTGACCAGCGGGACCGACACCTCGCCCATGAGGCGCTTGGTCACCCAGGTGTACGCGCCGCGCGGGACCGAGGTGGCGATGGTGGGGATGCGGGCCTCGTGCCAGCCGATGCCGGTGTTGATGATCGTGGCGCCGGCCGCCTCGACGGCCTTGGCCAGCGTGATCACCTCGTCCAGCGTGGAGCCGCCGGGCACCAGGTCCAGCATGGACAGCCGGTAGACGACGATGAAGTCCTCGCCGACCGCCTCGCGCACCCGGCGGACGATCTCGACGGGGAAGCGCATCCGGTTCTCGTGGGAGCCGCCCCAGCGGTCCGTGCGGTGGTTGGTCTGCGCGGCGGTGAACTCGTTGATCAGGTAACCCTCGGAGCCCATGATCTCGACGCCGTCGTAGCCGGCCCGCCGGGCGAGGCGGGCGGCGCGGGCGTAGTCGTCGACGGTGCGCTCGACCTCGGCGTCGGTGAGCTCGCGGGGCGGGAAGGGGCTGATCGGCGCCTGCAGGGGGCTCGGGGCGACCAGGTCCCGGTGGTAGGCGTACCGGCCGAAGTGCAGGATCTGCATCGCGATGCGCCCGCCCTCGCGGTGCACCGCCTCGGTGACGACCCGGTGCCGGTCGGCCTCCGCCTCGGTGGTGAGCCTGGCGCCGCCCTCGTAGGGCCGGCCCTCGTCGTTGGGGGCGATGCCGCCGGTGACGATCAGGCCCACTCCGCCGCGGGCGCGGGCGGCGTAGAACTCGGCCATGCGCGCGAAACCGCCCTCGGCCTCCTCCAGGCCGACGTGCATGGAGCCCATGAGGACCCGGTTGGGCAGCGTGGTGAAGCCCAGGTCGAGCGGGGTCAGCAGGTGGGGGTAACGGCTCATCGGGCCCTCCGTGCGCGCGGTGTCGTGCCTCTGTTGTAGAGGACGCCCACCGCTTTATGCAACTAGTTGCATAAGCGTGACGGAGGGCACAGTGGTCCACGGCGCCCGCGTGTCCGGGAGCGCGGGCCCCGGGGCCCCGCGCTCCGGGACGCGTCACCGGCTCTCGAGGCGCACGTGCAGCTCCTCCTCCTGGTCGCCGGGGACCTTGCTCAGGTCGTGCACCGTGAACAGGGAGTCCAGGGTGGTGCGGAACCGGTCGATCGCCCAGTAGCCGCCGTGCACGTCGGCGTCGACCGACGAGGACAGCCGGGCCGGGCGGGCGCCCTCGTGCGCCTCGGCGACGTCGAACGTGCCGAGCCACACCGTGGGACGGGTCTCGTGGAACTCCTCCGGCACGTCGTCGGCGCACCGGTCGGACGCGAAGCACGCGCACAGCGTGTCGAACACGATCCGGGCGTCGTGCTTGCTGCATCCACTGATCTCGACCGAGACGGATTCCGGGTGCGGTCGCTCACTGGCCATCGTGGTCGCTCCTCTCGTGGCCCCGCCCCTCCCCCAGCAAAGCACCACGCGCGGGGGAGCACTACCCGCGGGCCCCCTCCGTGGCGACGGCGTCGCGGCGCGCCCGGCGCGATGGTGCGGGAAGGTGGAAACAGACGGCGGAAGCGGCGGAAAATCGTCCCCACGCGCGGTAGAACAAGGGGAGTCGGCGCGGCGACGGCGTGCCGTGAGGATCGGCGAAGGCGGGGCCTGGGATGAGTGCAGCGGAGTCGCCCCCGGGCGACGGCGACGGGCCGGTGCGCGGTCCGGTGCGTCCCAGCGGGCTGCTCGACGTACTGCGCGTGGCCTCGGTGGTCCTGGACACCGAGGGGCGGATCGTGCTCTGGAGCCCCCAGGCCGAGGAGCTGTTCGGGTACGGCGCGCAGGAGGCGCTGGGCCAGTACGCCGCCCGGATCATGGTGCACGAGGAGCACCTGGACATCGTGGTGAAGCTGTTCGCCGACGTCATGCGCACCGGGCAGAGCTGGGCCGGGGCCTTCCCGATCCGGTGCAAGGACGGCAGCACGCGGCTCGTGGAGTTCCGCAACATGCGGCTGCTGGACGACCGGGGAGACGTCTACGCCCTCGGCCTCGCGGTGGACCAGTCGACCGTGCGGCGGCTGGAGAGGGACGTGGCGCTGTCCACGCGGATCGTCGCCCAGTCCCCCATCGGGCTGGCGGTGCTGGACACCGATCTGCGGTACGTCTCGGTCAACCCGGCGCTGGAGCAGATCAACGGCGTTCCGGCCGAGGAGCACCTGGGCCGCACGGCCCGCGAGGTGCTGCCCATGCTGGACACCGGGCCCCTCGAGGCCGCCGCCCGCGAGGTGCTGGACACCGGGCGGCCCGTGGTCGACCGGAACACGGTCGGCCGCACCCCGGCCGACCCGGACGAGGACCACGCCTGGTCGGTCTCGCTGTACCGGCTGGAGGACGCGCTCGGCACGGTGCTGGGCGTGGCCCTGTCGATGGTGGACATCACCGAGCAGTACCGGGCGGGCGTCGAGGCCGAGACCGCCCGGCGCCGGCTGGACCTGATCGCCGACGCCTCCGCGCGGATCGGCAGCACGCTGGACCTGGAGCGCACGGCGGACGAACTCGCCGGGGTGGCCGTGCCGGAGCTGGCCGACGCGGCGGCGGTGGACCTGCTGGACGCGGTGGTGCGGGGCCGCCGCAGCACCCTCGGCCCGGCCGAGCCCGCGGTGATCCGGGCGCTGGCGGTGCGCGGCGTGGACGCCGACGACGTGCTGGGCGCGGCCGATCCGCCGGGCCGGGTGGCCCGGTACGCGCCGGACCGGCTGGTCACCGAGTGCGTGCGCACCGGACGGCCCGTGATGGTGCCGCAGGTGAAGGACGAGGACCTGGCGCGGATCGCCCGTTCCCCCCGGGCGGCCGAGCTGCTGGCCCGGGCGGGCGTCCACTCGTACCTGGCCGTGCCGCTGATCGCGCGCGGCGAGGTGCTGGGCGCCCTCGACCTCATGCGCACGCACAATCCCGCGCCGTTCGACGAGGACGACCTGCTGCTCGCGCGGGAGCTCGCCTCCCGCGCGGCCGTGCAGATCGACAACGCCCGCTGGTACCAGAACGCCCGCGCCACCGCCCTGACCCTCCAGCGCAGTCTGCTGCCCAGTCATCCGCGGGTGACGGGCGGGCTCGAGGTCGCCTCCCGCTACCAGCCGGCGGGCGCCACCAGCGAGGTGGGCGGCGACTGGTTCGACGTGATCCCGCTGGAGGACGACAAGACCGCGCTCGTGGTGGGGGACGTCATGGGCAGCGGCATCCCCGCGGCGGCCGCCATGGGCCGGCTGCGCACGGCGACCACGACGCTGGCCTCCCTCGGCCTCGATCCGGCCGTGCTCCTGGAGCACCTGGACAGGATCACCGGCGGCCTGGACCAGGCCATCGCCACCTGTGTCTACGCCGTCCACGACCCCCGCGCGCGGCAGTGCGTCCTCGCCAACGCCGGGCACCTGCCGCCGGTCCGGGTCCGGGTCGGCCACGCCCCGGAGCTGCTCGACCTGCCCACCGGGGTACCGCTGGGGGTGGGCGGGGTCGGGTTCTCCACGACCACCGTCGGGCTGGAGCCGGGCGACCGGCTCGTGTTCTACACGGACGGCCTCGTCGAGACGCGGCGCCACCCGCTGGACGAACGCCTCGACCGGCTGCTCACCCTGCTGGACGGTCCCCCCGACCGCTCCCTGGAGGAGGTCTGCGACCTGCTCCTGCGCACCCTGCACGAACCCGACAACTTCGACGACGTGGCCCTGCTCATCGCCCGCGTGAGGGCACCCGACTGAGCCCGTGCCGACGGCGCCGGCCGCCCGGTTCCCGCGAGGGGCGGCCGGTGCCCGCGGGCCCTACGGCCCGACGCCGATCACGACGTGGGCGTGGCGCTCCTCGGAGACGGCCAGGCGGGTCCGCAGTCCCGCGCCGGTGAAGGCGGCGACGGCGGCGGGCGCCTGACGGCGGCTCGTCTCCACCAGGAGGCAGCCGCCGGGCGCCAGCCAGCCGGGCGCCCCGGCGGCCACCCGGCGCAGCACGTCGAGGCCGTCCGCGCCGCCGTCGAGCGCGACGCGCGGCTCGTGGTCGCGGGCCTCCGGGGGCAGCAGGCCGATCTCGTCCGTGGGCACGTACGGCACGTTGGCCGCCAGGACCTCGACCCGGCCCCGCAGCCCGGCGGGGAGCGCCTCGAACAGGTCGCCGGTGTGGACCTGCCCGCCGAGGTCCGCGACGTTGCGGCGGGCGCAGCGCACGGCGGCCGGGTCGATGTCGGCGGCGTGCAGTTCGACCTCGCCGAGCCCGGCCGCCAGGGCCGCGCCGACGGCGCCCGAGCCGCAGCACAGGTCCACGACGACGGTCGCGCCGGGCGCCTGCGCGAGGGCCTGCTCGACGAGGAACTCGGTGCGGCGGCGGGGGACGAAGACGCCGGGTTCCACCGCGATCCGCCGGCCCCGGAACTCGGCCCAGCCGACGACGAGTTCGAGGGGCAGCCCGGCCGCCCGGCGTTCGACCATCGAGATGATGTCGTCCGGGGCGGAGGCGGCGGAGAGGATCAGCTCGGCCTCGTCCTCGGCGAAGACGCAGCCCGCGGCGCGCAGCGCGGCCGCCACGGCGGCCCGGGACGCGGGTGCGGGCGGCGGGACGGACGAGGAGGGGACGGGCGAGGGGGACGCCGGAGACGAAGGGCGGGAGGGAGACGAGGGAGCCGGAGACGGCGTGTGCGGCAAGAGCCTGGGCCTTTCGGGAGCCGAAGGGCGCTCCCGCGGTCACCTACTGCCGGTGATCCGCGTCGCTTCGAGAGGAGAGCACCCGACCTGACACAGCGGTGATGGGTCTCACCTCCTCGGCCTGCACGGCTGGGTCTCTCCGCAGCCGGACGGTCACACTACCCGACGAACTCCTCGGTTGTACGGTGCCTTGAGGACCCGGGGTCGTGGAGGGAGGTGTCCGGGTGGACGCAGCCGAGGCCGTGGAGGTCATCCAGCGCGAGATGACGGTCTTCGCCCGCCGTGCCCGCGCGTCGGCCGGGCGCATGCACCCCGAGCTGTCGCTGGTGTCGTACACGCTGCTCGGGCACCTGGAGACGAGCGGCGGCTGCCGGGCCACGGACCTGGCCGCCCACTACGCGCTGGACAAGTCCACCGTGAGCCGCCAGGTGGCCGCCCTGGAGCGGGCCGGGCTCGTCGAGCGGCGGGCCGATCCCGGGGACCACCGGGTCCAGGTGGTGCGGCTGACGGCGGCCGGCCGGCGCATCCTGGCGCAGGTGACCGAGAGCCGTCGCGCGGCCTTCGCGCAGCGGCTGGCCCACTGGCCGGAGGAGGACCTGCGGCGGTTCGCCGGCTATCTGGAGCGCTACAACGCGTGGTCCGCCTCCGGGGGGCACTGAGCAGCGGGGCCGGGCGGGTGCGCGTACGGCCGCCGGCACCCCGTACGGTTGAATACCGGAACCACTCGAGCACCCCCGCAACGGAAACACCGATCACGTGAACATCACCCGAGGCTTCACCGGCCGCCCCCGCGTGGACAACCCCGGTCTGCCGCCCGGCCAGTACGACGCGGGCGACGAATGGCCCGTCCTGTCCGCGGAGGTCACGCCCGACCTCGCGCCCGCCGACTGGACCTTCCGGATCGACGGTCTGGTGGCCGAGCCCCGCACCTGGGACTGGGAGCAGGCGCACGCGCTGCCGGCCTCGGCGTACGAGGGCGCGATCCACTGCGTGACGAGCTGGTCGAAGTTCGGGGTGCGGTTCGGCGGCGTCAGCCTGGACGCCTTCCTCGACGCGGTCCGGCCCGACGCGTCCGCCACCCATGTCGTCGCCTACGCGCACACCGGCTACACCACCAGCCTCCCGCTCGCCGACGTGACCGGCGGCCGGGCGTGGATCGCCTGGGAGTACGACGGCCGGCCGCTCCCGCCCGAGCACGGCGGCCCGGCGCGGCTGCTGGTGCCGCACCTGTACTTCTGGAAGAGCGCCAAGTGGATCGCGGGCCTGCGGCTCCTGGACCACGACGAGCCGGGCTTCTGGGAGGGCAACGGCTACCACGCGCGCGGCAACCCCTGGGAGGAGCAGCGGTACTCCGGTGACTGAGAGGCTGACCGAGAGCGTGACCGGGACCGCGGCGCGCACCGTGGCGCAGGACGCGCCGGGGCGTTTCACCCCGCCGACGCGGTTCGCCGTGCCCGGGCGCATCGGCGTGAGCGAGCAGACCGCCTCGGTGTGGCGCACGGCCACACTGACCGGGATCCGCCGCGAGACTCCGCGCGCGGCGACCTTCCGGTTCGCCGTGCCCGGCTGGCCGGGGCACCTGCCCGGCCAGCACCTGCTGCTGCGGCTGACCGCCGGGGACGGCTACACGGCCCAGCGCCACTACTCGATCGCGTCCGCGCCGGACGACTCCGGGCACATCGAGCTGACGCTGGACCACGTCGAGGACGGCGAGGTCTCGGGCTGGTTCCACACGGTGGCCCGGCCCGGCGACCGGGTGGAGGTGCGCGGCCCGCTCAGCGGCTTCTTCGCCTGGCCGGGCGACCGGCCCGCGCTGCTGGTGGGCGCCGGCTCCGGCGTGGTTCCGCTGATGTCGATGGTCCGGCACCACCGGGCCCGGGACCTGACCGTGCCGCTGCGGCTGCTGGTGTCGGCGCGCAGCCCCGAGGAGCTGATCTACGCGCGGGAGTTCGGCACGGAGACCACGCCGGTGTTCACGCGGAGCGCGCCGGAGGGTGTGCCCGTGGGACGTATGGCGGCCGCCCATGTGGCGCCGCTCCTGGCCGAGCAGCCTCCCGGTGGGTGGGAGGCCTATGTGTGCGGCTCCAACGCCTTCGCCGAGCACGCCTCCAGGCTGCTGGTGGCGGCCGGACAGCCCGTGGACCGGATCCGTATCGAGCGCTTCGGCTGACCGTCCCGCGCCGTTTCCGGACGGCGCGGACCCCCCGTTTCGCGCCGGTGCGTCCGGGCACCCCTGACCGGGGGCCGGTCGCGCGTGCGGCGCGCGGCCACGGGAGCGGCAGGGCGTCCCGTCCGGCCCCGGCGGCGGTGACGGTGAGGGCGAGGGCGAGGAGGTCGACATGCGGACGCGGCTGCGCGGCCGGCCCCGGGGCCGCAATCCGCTGCGGCGCCGGTCGGACGTGATCGAGGCGTGGACGGTGCTGGCCGTCACCGTGCTGGTGTGCGTGGGGGCTCCCCTGGTGGGGGCGGCCGTCGCCCGGTGGGCCCACGGCGAGGCGCGGGCGACCGCGGCGGAGCAGCGCGCCGACCGTCATCGTGTGCGCGCGGAGGTCGTGGAGCGGTCCGCCGGGGCGCGGTCCTCCTCCGAGGCGGGCGGGCAGCGCGTGCCCCGCGCGACCGTGCGCTGGACGGAGCCGGGCGAGGGGCGGCGCACCGCGCTCGCCCGGGTCCCCGCGGACGCGCGCCCCGGGGACGTGGTGCACGTGTGGATCGACTCCCGGGGACGCAACGTGCCGCCCCCGGTCGACGGCGCCTCGGTGTGGCAGCACAGCATCGGCATGGGCGTCTGCGCCGCGGGGGTCTCGGCGGCCGGGGTGCTCCTGGTGCACCGGGGGGTGCGCGGGGTGACGCTGCGCCGCCGGCTGGCGGAGTGGGAACGGGCGTGGGCCCGTACGGAACCGGAGTGGACCCACCGCGGGGTCTGAGGGCGACAACCGCCTCCCGCCCGCCCGCGTCACGGGCCCGTCGGGCCACCGCCGGCACGGGCGCCGGCGACCCGGCCGGCCGCCGCCCCGGCCGCCCCGCGGAACGCCGCCGGACACCGCTCGGGTGAAATCGCTTACTGCACCGTCCACCTGCGGGTCCTTCCACCGGGATCGGGCGGGGAAGTACCGCGGGAACCCTGGCAGTCCCGCCCATGATCCACGTACGGTGTCACCGCTGCGCACTGTCCCTTCGCAAAGGCGGTTCCTGATGGCCCTGTTCGACCTCCCCCTCGACGAACTGCGCGAGTACCGCAGCGGGTCCACGGAGCCCGAGGACTTCGACGCTTTCTGGTCCAAGACGCTCCAGGAGGCGCGCGAGCACGACCTCGACGCCCGTTTCGAGCCGGTCGACACGGGACTGTCCACGGTGCGGGTCCTCGACGTGACGTTCGCCGGGTTCGGCGGCCACCCCGTCAAGGGCTGGCTGACGCTGCCCGCCGGCGCCGACGCCCCGCTGCCGCTGGTGGTGGAGTTCATCGGCTACGGCGGTGGCCGCGGGCTGCCCCACGAGCACCTGTTGTGGGCGTCCACGGGCCGGGCCCACTTCGTGATGGACACCCGCGGCCAGGGCAGCGCCTGGGGCGCCGGCGGCGGCACCCCGGACCCGGTGGGCGGGGCTCCGGCGTACCCCGGGTTCATGACCCGCGGCATCGACGCGCCCGAGAACTACTACTACCGCCGGGTGTTCACGGACGCCGTGCGCGCGGTGGAGGCGGCCCGGTCGCACCCGCTGGCCGACGAGCGGCGCACGGTGGCCGTGGGCGCCAGCCAGGGCGGCGGCATCGCCCTCGCGGTGGGCGGCCTGGTCCCGGACCTGGTGGGCGTCGCGCCGGACGTGCCGTTCCTGTGCGACTTCCCGCGCGCGACGACGCTCACCGACCGGCACCCGTACCGGGAGATAGGCCTCTACCTCAAGACGCACCGCGGCCGCTTCGAGGAGGTCCTGCGCACCCTGTCCTACTTCGACGGCGTGCACTTCGCCGCCCGCGGCCGGGCGCCCGCGCTGTTCTCCGCGGCCCTGGAGGACCAGACCTGCCCGCCCTCGACCGTCTTCGCGGCCTTCAACGCCTGGGCGCACGAGGACAAGGCGATCGAGGTGTACGACTTCAACGACCACGAGGGCGGCGGCCCGTTCCAGGAGGCGGCCAGGCTGCGCTGGATGCGCTCGTACGCCTGAGGCGGCCGCCCGCGCCGCGTCGGCGCCCTTCCGCCCGGTCCGACCAGTCGGTACGTTCCTGCTGCCCGGGTCGCGGCACCACGGCCCGGGCTTTCCGACGGCCGACGGAGGGTCCATGTCCGAGCACGGGGTACGAGTCCACGGTCACTGCGAGCCGCGCTTCGCGGCGGTGCGTGCGGCGTTCGAGGAGAACTTCCGGGAACGGGGGGAGCTGGGCGCCGCGGTGGCCGTCACCGTGGACGGCCGGACGGTGGTGGACCTGTGGGGCGGCTGGGCCGACGCGGCGCGCACCCGGCCCTGGGAGCGGGACACGCCGGTCAACGTCTGGTCGACCTCCAAGGGTCCGGTGGCCCTGTGCGCCCACGTCCTCGCCGACCGGGGGCTGCTCGACCTCGACGCGCCGGTGGCCGCGTACTGGCCGGAGTTCGCCGCGGCGGGCAAGGAGAAGGTCCTCGTGCGCCATCTGCTCTCGCACCGCGCGGGACTGCCCGGACTGCGCGAGCCGCACTCGTTCGCGCAGCTCTGCGACTGGGAGCTGACCATCCGGCGGCTCGCGGCGGAGGCGCCCTGGTGGGAGCCGGGCACGCGGTCCGGGTACCACGCGCTGACGTACGGCCACCTGGTCGGCGAGGTGGTGCGGCGGGTGTCGGGACTGCTGCCCGGAGCCTTCCTGGCACGGGAGGTGACCGGGCCGCTGGGCATCGGCTTCACCATCGGCCTGCCGGCCGGGGACGCCGGGCGGCAGGCCGAGCTGGTGCCGCCCCCGGCCCCGGGCGGCGACGGGCGGGCGGACCTGTTCAGGCGGCTGGACCCCGCGGCCGTCGCGGCGCTGACCAATCCGGCGGTGGGCGCGGCGGAGGCGAACACGCCGGAGTGGCGGGCCGCCGAGATACCGGCCGCGAACGGCCACGGCACCGCGCGGGCCGTCGCCGAGCTGTACGCGGTCTTCGCCGGACGCGGCGCGTACGGCGGCCGCCGCCTCCTCTCGCCGTCGGCGGCCGAGCGGGTGCGCGAGGGGCAGGGCAGCTGCCGGGACCTGGTGCTCGGCGCCGGTTTCCGGCACGAGACCGAGGCCGGGCTCGGCCTGTGGCTCAGCGGGCCGAACGGCTCGTACGGACCGAACCCGCGGGCTTTCGGACACGACGGGTTCGGCGGCTCCTGCGGGCTGTCCGACCCGGAGGCGGGTGTCTCGCTGGGCTACACGATGAACCGGATGGGGCCCCACATCGCCGACGACCCGCGCAAGATGGCGTTGGTCGGCGCCCTGTACGGCGCGCTGTGACGGAGGGTGGCGCCGGGACGCGTTCCGGCCGATCCGCCGGCCCGCCCTTCCCTGCTGGTTTAGACCAATGGTAGATGTGGTGGCGCAACGAGCCCGCACGGACACGGAACGTCACCACCAGGAGGCGCGGCATGGCCCGCACCACCCCGCACCACCATCCGCTCGACGAAGGAGGTCCCCTCTACCGGCGGATCGCGACGGAACTGCTCGACGAACTGCGCGACGGGACCATTCCGCCCGGCGAACGGCTCCCCGGGGAACGGCGGCTGGCCGAGCACTTCGGGGTCAGCCGGGAGACCGTGCGGCAGGCGCTGCGCGTGCTGCGCCGCGACGGGCTGGTCGCCACCGACCGGCGGGGCAGCCACGCCACCCTGCCCGGCCCGCCGAGGGAGACGCCGGCCTCCCTCGGCTTCCCGGTCGGCGCCCGGGGCGCGGCCGCCCGGGCCACCGTCGCCTGGGAGATCCCGCCGCCCGGGCACGCCGAGGCCCTGGGAGTGGCCCCGGCCCGGCCGACGCTGGTGCACCGCTACTGGTCCGTGTCGGCCGACGGACGGGAAGTGCGGACGGCCGTGACGTCGTTCTCCGCCGTGGCCCTCGCGGAGGTCGAGGAGCTGGCCCGCTACCGCGACCGCGCCGACGGCACCGCCGCCGCGGAGCTGCGGCGGGCCTACGACTGGATGCGCCGGGCGGGCCTGGCCCTGCACCACCGCGACACCATCACGCGGATCGCGGGGACCCCGTCGGTGCGGGTCGTCCGGCGGGTGCACGACCAGCACGCCCGGCCGCTGGAGATCACGGAACTGCTCGTGGACGCCCAGCAGGACGCGTTGGTCTACGAGTTCACCGTGCCGGCCGCGGCCCGGCCGGACCCGGGACGGGCGCCGGACGCCCCCCGGTCCTGCCGCGCCCGCACCACGCGGGCCTGACGGCCCGTCGCCAGCAGTCGCCGGCCGGCCGACCACACCGCGCTGTCGTCGACCGCCCAGCCGCCGCCCGCGTGGTCGGTGCGGATGCGCACCAGACCCCAGCCCCCGGGGGCCCCGTCGTCGAGGGCGTCGGTGAAGTGAACGGTCAGTTCGGCGGTGGGGACCGGGCGGGGTGCGCGCCAGCGGGCGTACAGGGCCGGCGGCAGGGCGTCGGCGAGGGTGGCGACCGCGGCGGCGTCGAGGGCCCGGCCGTCGCGGAAGCGCACCCAGGCGACGAGTTCGGCGCGGGGGCCGCCGGCGAGCGGGCGGTCGGCCGTGGCGGGGCGCATCTCCAGCTGCCGCGCGAAGAGGGCGAGCTCGACGGGCAGGTCCAGCGGGGCGCAGTCGTCCGGTCCCGGCACGTCCGGGGCCGGGAGGCCCTCGTACGCGGGGCCGGCGCGCCCCGGCCCGAACAGGGCGGAGCCGAGGACGACCGGCTCGCCGTCCTGGTGGCCGGTGAACAGGCAGGCGGCCGTGCGGCGGCCGGTCGCCGGGGCGGTTCCGGAGAAGCGCAGCGGGCCGGCGCCGACCGGGGCGAGGAAGTGGGTGGTCAGCGAGCGGACCGGCCGGCGGCCGCCGGCGAACCCGTCGCGCACGGCGGTCAGCGCCGCGCCGGCGACCCAGCCGCCGTGCGCTCCCTCCCAGGACCGCCACAGAGGGTCGACAGAGGTCTCGACATGCGGAGTCATCGTCACGCGACCCACCCTAACCAGGTGAGTTGGAAAAGCCAACGCACTCGGGGCCCGAGTGCGGAACTCCGCCCCGCTACGCCCGCGGACGTTCCGCGACGACCAGGCGGACGCGCGGACTGCCGTCCCGGCGCCGTCCGAACTCGGGCAGGGGCAGGAGCTCCACCCGGAAGCCCGCCCGGGCCAGCTCGCGCCGGGCGGCGCCGAAGCGGAACGCCCGGTAGTACATGACGAACGGCGGACGCCACACGGCGTTGCGCACCCGCATCACCGCGTCGAACCCGAGCAGCACCATGTACTCCGGGGATCCCGGCCGGGGCGGCGCGACCACCGGGAAGACGAAGCGGCCCCCCGGCCGCAGCACCGAGCGCACCTGCGCGAACAGCCCCGGCACCTCACGCGGCAGGAAGTGCCCGAACGCCCCGAAGCTCACCACCAGGTCGAAGACGGGCCGGAACGGCAGGGCCCGCGCGTCCGCCCGCACCCAGGCGACCGGCGGCCCGGCCGGCCGGGTCCGCTCCCGGGCGACGGCCAGCATGCCGGCGCTGAAGTCCACACCGGTGACGCCGCCCCGGCAGACCCGGCTCAGCACGCCGACGCCCGCGCCGGTGCCGCAGCACAGGTCGAGCCCGGCGTCGAAGGGGCCCATCCGCCGCAGCGCCGAGGCGGTGGCGTCGAGCACCGACTCGGACGTGCGGAAGGGGGTGTGGTCGAACTTCGGCGCGAGGAGGTCGTAGCCGCGCTCCACCGACGACAGCGCCTGGACGGCGAGCTCGCGCAGACTGGGTCCTTCGGGACTGAACACCGGATCACCCCAGGGGAGTTCGCTGCCGCAGGACCGCCAGGACGCGCTCGCACCAGCGCAGGTTCTCCTCCTCGAAGGCGATCCCTCCCATCAGGGTGAGGTACGGCCCGATCCGGTCCGCCTCCCGCAGGTACCGCTCCTCCGAGCGGCCGTCCAGCAGGCGTTCGCGCACCCGCGCGTAGCGGGCGAGTTTGCCGCGCGCCCACGCCATCCGCTCCTCGACCAGCGCGCGGGTCGCCGCGGGGTCCGCGCCGTCCATGGCCTGGATCTTGATCAGCAGTTCGTCGCGGATGGCGGTGGGCCGCCGGGGCGGCTCGGCGGCGAAGGCGCGCAGGTCCTCGCGGCCGGCCCCGGTGAGGGTGAACATCCTCTTGTCCGGCCGCCGTTCCTGCCGGACCACCCTGGCCTCGATGAGCCCGTCCGCCGTCAGCCGCTCCAGTTCCCGGTAGAGCTGCTGCGGGGTGGAGGCCCAGAAGTTGGCGAACGAGACGTCGAAGATCTTGGACAGCTCGTATCCCGAGGCCTCGCCCTCCAGGAGGGCGGCCAGGACGGCGTACTTGAGGGACATGTGGACACGTTAACAGCGGATGACTAGTCTCCTATGCACCTATTCAATTAGTTGACTATGGGAGTCGCGATGCAGGCATTCCGGAAGGCGGTCGAGGCCGGTGACCTCGACGCCGCCGTGGCGCTGCTGGCGGAGGACGTCGTCTTCACCAGTCCCGTCGTGTTCAAGCCGTACACCGGCAAGCCGGTCACCGAAGTGATCCTGCGGACGGTCGCGGAGGTCTTCGAGGACTTCCGCTACGTGCGCGGGATCGACGACGCGGGCGGCCGCGACCACGCGCTGGTCTTCACCGCGCGTGTGGGTGACCGCGAGATCGAGGGCTGCGACTTCGTCCACGTCGGCGACGACGGGCTCATCGACGAACTCACCGTGATGGTGCGCCCGCTGTCGGGTGCTCAGGCACTGGCGGCGGCCATGGGGGCACGGCTCGAACGGATCGCGCGGGAGGAGGGGGGACGCCCGGCCTGAACGGGCGCGGGAGCGAGGGCTTCCGCCCGCGGGCGCGCCGACGCCCGCACACCGCGGCACACCGCAGCACGCCACGCGCACCGCGCTCCGGGCCCGCCGGTCGTCACCGGCGGGCCCTTCCTCCGTTCCTCCGCCCGCACCACCGCACCGGGTGGTACAGTGCAAAGAGCACCCGTGGTACGCCCCGTTCGGGCGCCGGTGCCCTTCTTCCCGGTTTCCCTTCGGTTCGCCGACCCGCCCGCCGTTCCGGCCGGCGCATCGGCTCTCCCCACCACCTCGTCGGCCAGGGGCCTCTCCCGCCGTGACCGAGGTGCTGTTCCCGCCGCCCGGAGGCGCGCGTCCGCCCTCCCCGCGCGGTCCCTCTCCTTCCCCCTGCGTGTTCCCGCCCGTCGTCCACGAAAGGACCGACCCCCATGACCATCACCGCACCCGCCGGCCCTCCCGTCCGGCAGCAGCCCCGGCTCGTCACCGGTGTCCTCGACGTCGACGCGGCCGGGAAGGGGCACCTGCGCGCCGAGCACTGCCTGCCCTCCCCCTCCGATCCCGCCGTCTCCCCCGCGCTGCTGCACCGGTACGGCCTGCGCGCGGGAGACCACGTCGAGGGCGCCCTCGGCGACCGGAACGGCCTGTCCGCCATCGCGCGGGTCAACGGCCGGGCGCCCGGCGCGCTGCACGGCCGCCGGCACTTCCGGGACCTGACGCCCCTTCACCCCCACGAGCGACTGCGCCTGGAGCACCCGGCGTCCGGGACGGCCGGGCGGGTCGTCGACCTGCTCGCGCCGGTCGGCAAGGGGCAGCGCGGGCTGCTGGTGGCCCCGCCCAAGACCGGCAAGACCGTCCTCCTCCAGCAGCTCGCGGCGGCCGTCGCCGGCAACCACCCCGAGTGCCGGCTGATGGTGGTGCTGCTCGACGAACGGCCCGAGGAGGTCACCGACATGCGGCGCTCGGTGCGCGGCGAGGTGTACGCCTCGACCTTCGACCGGCCCGCCAAGGAGCACATCGCCCTCGCCGAGCTGGTGATCGAACGGGCCAAGCGGCGCGTCGAGGCGGGCGAGGACGTCGTCGTGCTGCTCGACTCGCTGACCCGGCTGTGCCGGGCGTACAACAACGCGGCCGCCTCCGGTGGCCGCACCCTCAGCGGCGGCGTCGACGCGTCCGCGCTGACCGGGCCGAAGCGGTTCTTCGGCGCGGCCCGCCGGGCCAAGGAGGGCGGCTCGCTCACGATCCTCGCCTCGGCCCTGGTGGAGACCGGCTCCCGCGCCGACGAGTTCTACTTCGAAGAGCTCAAGAGCACCGGCAACATGGAGCTCCGGCTCAGCCGCGAGGCCGCGTCCCGCCGGCTGTTCCCCGCCGTCGACATCGCCCTCTCCGGCACCCGCCGCGAGGAACTGCTGCTCACTCCGGCGGAGTCGGCCGCCGTGCAGGGCCTGCGGCGCGCCCTGCGGGCCCCGTCCCGTGACGGGCGGGCCGGCCTGGAGACGCTGCTGGGGCGGATGCGCGAGACCCCCGACAACGCGGCGTTCCTGCAGCGCGTCCGGCCGACCCTGCCCGGCGGCTGACACCGCGCGGACGTGCGGCATCCGGGTGTTCCCGGACGGCTTCCGGCCGGGGCAGCCCGGTGTTCCGGGCGTCCCTTCCTACGTTTGCGGTATGACTATCGGATTTACTTCGCGGGCTGTCGCGTCCTCCTGCGTCCTCTGCGCGGCGGGCCTGCTGACGCTCGCACCCGCCACGGCGACCGCCGGCACGGGCGTGCTGCCCGGGCCGCCGCCCGGCGCCGGACCCCGGGCGGGGGCGCCACCGGCGTCCCTGCTGTACCGGCCCGGCACACACGTCCGGCCGCGCGCGGGGGCGCCCGAGGTCCCGGACCTGTCCGCCAGATCGTGGCTGGTGGCCGACGCGGGCACCGGCACGGTGCTCGCGGCGCACGACGCACACCGCAGACTGCCGCCCGCCAGCACGCTGAAGACCCTGTTCGCCCTCACCGTGCTGCCGTCCCTGCCGGCCGGTATCCGGCACAGGGTCGACGAGCGGGAGCTGCGGGGCATCGGTTCCGGCAGCAGCCTCGTCGGAGTCGCCGAGGACCGCACCTACCGGGTGTCGGACCTGTGGAACGGGGTCTTCCTCAGTTCCGGCAACGACGCCGTGCACGTCCTGGCCGCGCTCAGCGGAGGCTGGCGCGCCACGGCCGAGCGCATGCAGGCCAAGGCCCGCGCCCTGGGCGCCCGCGACACCCGGGTGAAGTCGCCCGACGGCTACGACGCGCGCGGCCAGGTGTCGTCGGCGTTCGACCTGGCGGTGTTCGGCCGGGCGGGGCTGCGCAACCCCGAGTTCGCGCGGTACTGCGCCCTCGTCGAGACGCGGTTCCCGGACCGTGACGGCGGCTCGTACGGGATCCGGAACACCAACCGGCTGCTCACCGGGGCGGACGGCGTCGACCGCTACCGGGGGCTGATCGGCGTCAAGAACGGCTACACCAGCGAGGCCGGCCACACACTCGTGGCCGCCGCGCGCCGGGACGGGCGCACCCTGGTGGTGACGGTCATGAACCCCCGCTCGGGCGGCGCGCACGCGGTCTACGAGGAGGCGCGCTCGCTCCTGGACTGGGGGTTCGAGGCGGCCGGGCGGGTCGAGCCGGTGGGCTCGCTGGACGCCCTGCGGGCCCGGCCGCTGCCCGGACAGCAGGCGGAGCCCGCAGCGGCGCCGGCGGCCCGCGACGCCGGCCGCCCGGACCGGCCCGTGCCCTGGATGATCGCGGGCGCCGCGCTGCTGGGCGGCGCGGGGATGGCACTCTACATGCGCATCAGGTGGGGCCCCCTCCCCACGGATTGACCCGATCCCCCTGTCCCCCTGCCCCCCTGCCCCTCCTGCTCCCCGTCCCGGCCGTCCGCTACCCCAGCACCGCGCGGGCCAGCGCCACGCCCGCGAACGCCGCGCCCAGGCCGGCCGCCACGCTCGCCGCGACGTTCGCGCCCGCGTAGCCGCGGGCGCCGGTCTCGGCCAGGCGGAGGGTCTCGTAGGAGAAGGTGGAGTAGGTGGTCAGGGCGCCGCACAGACCGGTCCCGAGCAGCGACTGGAGGCGGGGGTCCGCGGCGCCGGCGGCCGCCGCGCCGGTGAGCAGGCCGAGGACCAGGCTGCCGGCGACGTTGACCGTGAAGGTCCCCCAGGGGAAGACCGAGTCGTGCCGGGACTGCACCGCGCGGTCGGTGAGGTAGCGCAGGGGCGCGCCGACCATGGCCCCGAGGACCACGTACAGCCAGTTCACCGCGGCTGCCCGCCCTTCGTGTCCGTCGCACCGGGCCCGCCGTCACCGCCGGGGCACCGGACGACCTCGCAGTCGTCGAGGACCACCAGTCCCCCGGTGACGAGCTCGTCGAGTTCCGGCAGGAAGGCCCGTACCCGCTCCTCGGTGTCGACGACGACGATCGCCACGGGAAGGTCCTCGCTCAGGGACAGCAGCCGGGAGGTGTGCACGAGGGAGGAGGCGCCGAAGCCCTCGATCCCGCGGAACGCACTGGCGCCCGCGAGCCCCGCCGCGTGGGCGCGGTGGACGATCTCCGCGTACAGGGGCCGGTGGTGCCAGGTGTCGTGCTCCCCGACGAGGACGGTCAGCCGCAGGGCCCTGCCGGTCGGCCGCGTCACGGCCGCCGCCTCCTGAGCGCACGGCGGGTCGCCGAGGCGGCCGCCCACACGGCGGCGAGCGCCGCGAGCGGGGTGACCGCCAGACAGGCGAGTCCGGCGCCCGTCCTGCCGCCGTCGAGCAGCTTCTGGACGTCCACGGCGTACGTCGAGAAGGTGGTGAACCCGCCGAGGACACCGGTGCCGAAGAAGGGGCGGACCAGCGGGTGGGCCGGACGGACCTCGGTGACGACCACCAGGAACACACCGATCACGGCGCAGCCGGCGACGTTGACCCACAGGGTCGTCCAGGGGAACCCGGCAGCCGGTGTCGGCCACCACAGGGAGGCCGCGTACCGGGCGGCCGCCCCCGCTCCCCCGCCGAGGGCGACCACGGTGACGACGGGGGCCTGGCCCCGTGCCGCGGGGCGGACGCGGTGGCCGTCGAGGGGCGGGGCTGTCATGGGCGTACGTCTCCTGCTCGCCGGGCGGCCCGGATGTGCGGGCGCGCGCCTCCCCGGACAGGGGCACCGTCGGCGGCGCCGGTGCCGCGGTCCGGGTACCGCGGGCCCCACCGCCGCGCCGCGATCGCGAGGCCGCGGCCGGGAACCAGCGTAACCGCGGGGGGCCGGACGGGTCACCTCGGGACCGTGCCGGCTACCAGCCCTTCTCGAACATCCGCGCCGTCTCGGCGATCCGCACCTCGTCGCGCCGGTAGTGCGGGCGGCCGGCAGCGTGGTCGGCGCGCAGCAGGCCGACGGCCGTGAGCAGCCGGAGGTGGGTCAGGGCGACCGGGCGGGGCAGGGCGAACCGGGTGGCCACGGCGTCCACCGTGGCGCCGTGCTCCGCGACGGCCGGCTCCTTCAGCCACGCCAGGATGCGCAGCCGTGTCCCGTCGACGGGATTCCTCAGCATCGTGTCCACCTCCGCCCCGGGCTTCCTCTCCCCGGGGCGCCTCCACTGTCCCCCTGCCGGGGTTCCCGTGTCCCGGACTCCGGCAGCTTGTCCGGGACCCGATGGCCCGGGGCGGCGGCGCGGCCCGGCGCCGTCGCCGGCCCGGCGGACGGACCCGGCCGCGCCCGCGCGGCCGGGTCCCTGGTGACGCGGGCGCGGCCGGGCCCCGGTGGCACGGGCCCGGCCACGGCGGGACCTCGCGGTCCCGCCGGCCCGCCGGTCTCACCGGTGGCGGAACCACGCCGTCGCGGGCAGCACGCGGTCGTCGTAGCCGAACAGCGCCTGGTTCTCCCAGCCGTTGCCGGAGGACGGGTCGGCCGGGTCCCAGCCGTTGCCGGTGCGGGCGGTCCAGGTCGCCTCCCAGTAGAAGACGCCGAGACCGCGGCCGTTCGGGACGGCCTCCACGATGCTCGTCACATCGTTCATCCAGCGGGTCTGGCCCGCCGGGGACGCCGGGTAGCCGGGCACCAGTTCGCCGTCGAGGTCGATGATGTTCTCGAGCGCGTCCTCGCTGTCCAGCCGGAACGGGTAGGCCGTCTCGGCGACGAAGACGGGCTTGCCGTAGCGGGCGGCCGCGTCGTCCAGGGTGGTCTGGAAGTCGTGCAGCGTGCCGTGCCAGTAGCCGTAGTACGACAGGCCGATGGCGTCGAACCTCACGCCGTGGGACACCGCGTTGTCGAACCACCAGCGGGTGCCCTCGAGGTCTCCGCCCTCGGCGAGGTGCAGCGCGGCCACGGTGGACGGGCTGACCGCCTTGACCGCGGCGTAGCCGGAGTTGAGCAGGCCGGCGAGCTGGGGCCAGTTGTCGGTGGAGCCCTCGCTCCACAGCATGCCGCCGTTGATCTCGTTGCCGATCTGGACCATGTCGGCGGTGGTGCCCTGGGCCTTGAGCGCGCCGAGCACGTCGTAGGTGTGGTCGTACACGTCCTCCTTCAGCTGCCCGTAGCCGTGTCCGGCCCAGGCGGCGGGCTTGTTCTGCTTGCCCGGGTCGGCCCAGGAGTCCGAGTAGTGGAAGTCGACCAGCAGTTTCATGCCCTGCGCCTTGACGCGCTTGGCCATGGCGAGCACACGCGCCTTGTCGTTGTAGCCGTCGGCCGGGTCCACCCAGACCTTCAGGCGGGCGTAGTTCATGCCGGCGGACCTCAGGAGGGCGACCCCGTCGCCGGTGCCGCCGGAGGCGTTCCGGTAGACCCCGCCCATGGCCTCGCTCTTGGGCAGGGAGGAGATGTCGGCGCCCCTGATCGTCGTGCCGGACGTGCCCGGCGTGAGGGTCAGGTCGTCGACGTTGATCCAGTTGCCGGCGTTCGCGTCGCTGTTGACGCTGACGGTGCACTGGTTGGCGGTCACCCTGACCGGCACGACGATCCTGATCCACCCGCTGGAGGAGACCGGGATGTCGGTGCGCTGCTCGGCTCCGCCGCAGTTCTTCAGGGCTATGTGGGCCGACTTCTGGCCGCCGCCGGAGCGGACCCACGCGGTCAGCCGGTAGTCGCCGTTGGCGAGCCCCGACAGGTACTGGTACGTCTCCACCTTGTAGGCGGTGGACGCCCAGTGGCTCAGCCGGTGACCGCCGCCGCGGCCGCCGGACTCCACGAAGGAGGCGGCGGCCGAGCCGTACTCGGACCAGCCGCTCGGCGTGGCGGTGCCGGTGCCGTCGGTCTCGAAACCGCC
Organism: Streptomyces sp. Tu 3180; assembly: GCF_009852415.1. Taxonomy (NCBI): domain Bacteria; kingdom Bacillati; phylum Actinomycetota; class Actinomycetes; order Kitasatosporales; family Streptomycetaceae; genus Streptomyces; species Streptomyces sp. Tu 3180. Next base: position 1,094,558 of record NZ_WOXS01000002.1, read on the forward strand.
GTTGGTGAGCGTGCTCGCGGCCTGCGCGGTCTGGGCGGGCAGGGCGGTGAGGGCGAGCCCGGCCGCCAGCGGCGGCAGCAGGGCCCTGAGGGTGCGTCTGGGATGGAACTTCATCGTCCGTCGTCCCTTCGACGTGAGGGGGATGAGGGTGCCCCTGTCCGCGGGCGGCGGGGGGCGGCCCCCTCCGCCCGCGGCTCTCGTGGCGCGCGCGGGCGGAGGGGAGTCGGCTCAGCCGTCGAGCCGGACGACCCGCACGGCTCCGGCGGGCAGCGCGAGGCGGCCCGCCGCCCGCTCTCCGGTCAGCAGCTCGGTGCCGGGCGCCTCCAGCGGCACCTTGGCGTCGGTGGCGGTGTGGTTGATCGCGAACAGGAAGGTGCCCGACTCGCCCGTCCGGCGCACCACTTCGACGTCGCGGGGCAGGCCGTCGCGCGGGGCGATGCCCGCGTCCTCGGCGGCCCGGCCGAGCAGCGCGTCGAGGCCGGCCTGCCCGAGGCGGGTGGAGACGTACCAGGCGGTGCCCTCGCCGAGGCGGTGGCGGGTGACGGCGGGGCGGCCGGCGGTGAGGCCGTCGGCGTACGTCCACACCGTCTCGGCGCCGTGCGGCACCACGAACTCCGTCCACACGTCGGCGTCGAACTCCGCTCCGCCGGGGCCGGTGACGCGGACCCGCTCGCCCTGGAGCAGCGGTGAGAACTCCTCCACGGTCAGGCCCAGCGCGTCCCGCAGCGGCCCCGGGTAGGCGCCGTCGTGCACCGCGTCGTGCTCGTCGACGATGCCGGAGAAGTACGACACCACCAGGGTGCCGCCGTTCTCCACGTACCGGGTGACGTTGCGGCCGGCCGCCTCCGTCATCAGGTACAGCGCGGGCACGACGACGAGGGGACAAGCCGACAAGTCGGCTTCCGGGTGGACGAAGTCGACCGTGAGGTGGCGGTCGTAGAGGGCCTCGTAGAAGGCGTCGGCGCGCTCGCGGGCGTTGTGGTCCTCGCTGGGGCGCCAGTCGAGGTTCTGCGCCCACCAGGACTGCCAGTCCCACAGGACGGCCACGTCGGCGACGGTGCGGGTGCCGCGGATCTCGTTCAGCGCGTCCAGGGAGCCGCCGAGTTCGACCACCTCGCGCCACACGCGGGTCCCGGTGCCGCCGTGCGGCACCATCGCCGAGTGGAACTTCTCGGCGCCCCGCCGGGACTGCCGCCACTGGAAGAACATCGCGCCCTCGGAGCCGCGGGCCACGTGCGCCAGCGAGTTGCGGGCCATCTGCCCGGGGGCCTTGGCCGGGTTGCGGGGCTGCCAGTTGACGCCCGAGGGGGAGTGCTCCAGCAGCAGCCAGGGGGCGCCGCCCGCGACGGACCGGGTGAGGTCGGCGGCCATCGCCAGGTTGACGTGGGTGCGGCGGCCGTCGGTGATCAGGTAGTGGTCGTTGGTGACCAGGTCGACCTCGCGGCCCCAGGCCCAGTAGTCGAGGGAGTCGCACTGGCTGAGCGCGGTCATGAAGTTCGTGGTGACCGGAACGCCCGGTGACAGGCGGTGCAGGATGTCCCGTTCCATGCGGAAGTTCTCCCGGGCGGTGGCGTCGGCGAACCGCCGGTAGTCCAGCGCCTGCCCCGGGTTGCCGACCGTGGGCGTCACGCGCGGCGGGTTGATCTGCTCCAGGTCCGTGTACCGCTGGCCCCAGAAGGCCGTGCCCCAGGCCTCGTTGACCGCGTCGACGGTGCCGTACGCCGTCGCCAGCCAGCGGCGGAAGTGCGCGGCGCAGGAGTCGCAGTAACAGGCCGAGACGGGCACGCCGTACTCGTTGTGGACGTGCCACATCGCCAGTGCCGGGTGGTCGCCGTAGCGTTCGGCGAGCCGGGTGGTGATGTTCGCGGCGGCGGCGCGGTAGTCGGCGTTGCTGTGGCAGATGGCGCCGCGCGAGCCGAACTCGTAGCGGGTGCCGTCCTCCCGCACCGGCAGCGCCTCGGGGTGCGCCCGGTAGAACCACACGGGCGGCACCACGGTGGGGGTGCCCAGGTCGACGCGGACGCCGCCCTCGTGCAGCAGGTCGAGGACGCGGTCGAGCCAGCCGAAGTCGTACTCCCCCGGCGCAGGCTCCAGCAGGGCCCAGGAGAAGATCCCGACACTCACCATCGAGACGCCGGCCTCGCGCATCAGCCGGACGTCCTCCCGCCAGACGTCTTCCGGCCACTGCTCGGGGTTGTAGTCCCCGCCGAAGGCGAGCCTGGTGAGGCCCCTGGGGGTGGTGTCCGGCATGGGTGTCTCCCGGTAATCGATCATTTGGGAACGTGCACACACATCATCAGCGATGTGAGCCCAACATAACCGCACAGCAACAACCATTGACAAGTGTCCGGGATGTTTCTCTACTGTGAACGCTCACAGAAGCATGGCAGGTCCTCGCAGCAGGCGGGGGCCCTGGTCAGGGGAGAGTTCCATGCCACACACGAAGCGCCGTCGCCTCGTGGCCGCCGCGGTCGCCACCGCCCTCGGCGCGACCGCCCTCGCCGCCTGCGGCTCGTCCGAGGACGACGAGGCCCGGTCCGGTCCCGTCTCGCTCACGTACTGGAGCTGGGCACCCGGCATGGACAAGGTCGTCGACCTGTGGAACAAGGGGCCGGGCAAGAAGGAGCAGATCACCGTCACGGTGAAGAAGCAGGCGTCCGGCGACACGCTGGTCACCAAGATCCTCACCGCGCACAAGGCCGGCAAGGCGCCCGACCTGGTGCAGGCGGAGTACCAGGCGCTGCCCACCCTGGTCAGCAACGACGCGCTCGCCGACATAGCGCAGGAGGTGGGCGACGCGAAGAGCAAGTTCGCCGACGGCGTCTGGCAGCAGACCACGCTCGGCACGGACGCCGTCTACGCGGTGCCGCAGGACATCGGGCCGATGATGTTCTACTACCGCGAGGACCTGTTCGAGAAGTACGGCCTGGAGGTCCCGGCGACCTGGGAGGAGTTCGCCGAGACCGCGCGCAAGCTGAAGAAGGCGGCGCCCGGCACGGACCTCACCACCTTCTCCGCCAACGACTCCGGTCTCTTCGCGGGCCTCGCCCAGCAGGCCGGCGCCCGGTGGTGGACGGCCTCCGGCGACCGCTGGAAGGTCGGCATCGACGACGAGGCGACCCGGAAGGTCGCCGAGTTCTGGGGCGGCCTCGTCGAGGAGGGCGCCGTCGACAACCAGCCGATGTACACCCCGGCCTGGAACAAGGCGCTCAACACCGGCAAGCAGATCGCCTGGATCAGCGCCGTGTGGGCGCCGGGCACGCTGAACACGGCCGCGCCCGACACCAGGGGCAAGTGGGCCATGGCCCCGCTCCCCCAGTGGTCCGCGGGCGAGAACGTCACCGGCAGCTGGGGCGGCTCCTCCACCGCCGTGACGACGGACTCGGAGAACAAGGAGGCCGCCGCCAGGTTCGCCGCCTGGCTGAACACCGACGGCGAGGCCCTGAACGCGCTGGCCAAGGAGAGCGGCATCTACCCGGCCTCCACGTCCGCCCAGCTCAGCGGCGCCTTCACCAACCCGCCGGAGTACTTCTCCAACCAGCCCGACTTCTACCGCAAGGCCGCGGAGATCGCGGGCACCACCGCGCCGTCCGCGTGGGGCCCGAACGTGAACGTCGCCTACACGACCTTCAAGGACGCCTTCGGCGCCGCCGCGAAGAACAAGTCGGGCTTCACCGCCGCCCTGGAGAAGATGCAGGACGACACGGTCGCCGACATGAAGAAGCAGGGCTTCGAGGTCGCGGAGTGACCAGCACGGCACACCGGAAGCCGTACGGGGCCGAGGAGGCCCCGTACGGCCGCCCGTCCCCCACCGTCCTCCGGCGGGCGCGCAGCGCCCCCTACTTCTTCCTCCTCCCCGCCGCGGTCCTCTTCACGCTCTTCTTCGCGCTGCCCATCGGGTACGCGGTCTGGCTCAGCTTCCGCAAGGTGCGGGTCTCCGGCCTCGGCCTGGGCTCCGGCGCCCGCAAGGAGGTCTGGGCCGGCCTGGAGAACTACGCCGACGCCCTCACCGACAGCGAGCTGCTGGACGGGGCGCTGCGCGTGCTCGGCTACGGCTGCATCGTCGTCCCGGTGATGCTCGGCCTCGCCCTGGTCCTCGCGCTGATGCTCGACTCGGACAGGGTCGGGCTCGCCCCCTTCACCCGGCTCGCGATCTTCCTGCCGTACGCCGTCCCGGGCGTCGTCGCGGCGCTGCTGTGGGGCTTCCTGTACCTGCCGGACGTCAGCCCCTTCTACTTCGTGCTCGACAGGCTGGGCCTGCCGCAGCCGGACCTGCTGGACGGCGGTCCGCTGTACCTCGCCCTGTCGAACATCGCGGTGTGGGGCGGCACCGGCTTCAACATGATCGTCATCTACACCGCGCTCCGGGCCATCCCCGCCGAGGTGTACGAGGCGGCCAGGCTGGACGGCGCCGGCCCGCTGCAGATCGCGCTGCGGATCAAGATCCCGATGGTGGCGCCCTCGCTGGTGCTGACCTTCTTCTTCTCGATCATCGCGACGCTCCAGGTGTTCAACGAGCCGACCACCCTCAAGCCGCTCACCAACTCCGTGTCGACGACGTGGAGTCCGCTGATGAAGGTGTACCAGGACGCCTTCGGCAAGGGCGACATCCACGCCGCCGCCGCGCAGGCCACGATCATCGCGCTGGTCACCCTCGTGTTGTCCTTCGGCTTCCTGCGGGCCGCGAACCGGCGGAACAAGCGGGACGCCAGTCAAGGAGCCGTACGATGAGTTCTCTCGCCGTCCGCAAGTCCGCCCCGGCGGCCGGCACCGCGCCGGGCACCGCCCAGGCCCCCCCGCCGCGCCGGAGGATCGCGCTGATCCCGACGGTGACGCTGCTGATCGGCGCCCTGTACTGCCTGCTGCCGGTGGCCTGGGTGGTGATCGCGTCCACGAAGTCGGGCAGCGAGCTGTTCTCCACGTTCACCTTCCTGCCGGGCACCGGGTTCGCCGAGAACCTGTCGGACCTCAGCGCCTACCGCGACGGCGTGTACTGGCAGTGGATGGGCAACTCCGCCCTCTACGCCGTCGTCGGCGCCCTGCTGTCGACGGCCGTGTCGGCGTTCAGCGGCTACGCGCTGGCGACCTACCGCTTCCGCGGGCGCGAGACCCTGTTCAACGTGCTGCTCGCGGGCGTGCTGATGCCGCCGGTGATCCTCGCCGTCCCGCAGTACCTGCTGCTGGCGCAGGCCGACCTCACCGACTCCCGTCTGTCGGTGCTGCTGCCGCAGATCCTGTCGCCGTACGGCGTCTACCTCTCGCGGATCTACGCGGCCGCCGCGGTCCCCTCCGACGTGGTGGAGGCCGGGCGGATGGACGGCGCGGGCGAGTGGCGGATCTTCACCCGGATCGCGCTGCCGATGATGGTGCCCGGTCTGGTGACGGTGTTCCTGTTCCAGTTCGTGGCCGTCTGGAACAACTTCCTGCTGCCGTACGTCATGCTCAGCGACGACGAGAAGTTCCCGATCACGCTCGGCCTGTACACCCTGCTCGAACAGGGCGCCAACACCCCGGCGCTGTACACGCTGGTGGTCACGGGCGCGTTCCTCGCGGTGTTCCCGCTGGTCGCGCTGTTCCTGGTGATCCAGCGGTTCTGGAGCCTCGACCTGCTCTCCGGGGCCGTAAAGTCATGACCATGAGCAACACGGGGGGCAGGCGCAAGCCGCCGACGATCCACGACGTGGCGCGCGAGGCCGGTGTCTCGCGCGGCACCGTCTCGCGCGTGCTCAACGGCGGCCACTACGTCAGCCCGGCGGCCGCGGAAGCCGTCAACGCCGCGATCCGCAGGACGGGGTACGTCGTCAACCGGCACGCCCGCTCGCTGATCACCGGCCGTTCGGACTCGGTGGGCTTCCTGCTCACCGAGCCCCAGGAGCGGTTCTTCGAGGACCCCAACTTCAACGTCCTGCTGCGCGGTTGCACCCAGGCGCTGGCCGCGCACGACATCCCGCTGCTGCTGATGCTGGCCGGCACGGACGACGAGCGGCGGCGCATCACGCGGTACATCACCGCCGGGCACGTCGACGGGGTGCTGCTGGTCTCCAGCCACTCCGGCGACCCCGTGGCCGAGGAACTGCGGGCGGCGGGCGTGCCGCTGGTCGCCTGCGGCAAGCCGATCGGGCTGGGCTCGAAGGTGAGTTACGTGGCCGCGGACGACCGGGACGGCGCCCGCGACATGGTGCGGCACCTGCTGGCGCTGGGGCGGCGGCGGATCGGCGTGGTGACCGGCCCGCTCGACACCCCGGGCGGTGTGGAGCGGCTCGCCGGTTACGAGGAGGTGCTCTCCGAGGCGGGCGTGGAGATCGACGAGCGGCTCGTCGTCTCCGGCGACTACAGCCGCGCCAGCGGTGAGGCGGGCGCGGAGCGGCTGCTGGCGCAGGCGCCGGACGTGGACGCCGTGTTCGTCGCCTCCGACCTGATGGCCCAGGGCGTGCTGACGGCACTGCACCGGGCGGGGCGCCGGATCCCGGAGGACGTCGCGGTCGGCGGCTTCGACGACTCCCCCGCGGCCGTCGCCGCCAGCCCGGAGCTCACCACCATCCGCCAGCCCTGGGACCGCATCAGCACGGAGATGGTGCGGGTGCTGCTGGCCCAGATCGGGGGCGAGGACCCGGCGGCGGTGATCCTGCCGACGGAGCTGGTGAAGCGGGAGTCGACATAGCGACGTGGCCGGAACGGCGAGGGACCTTCCCGGTTCTCGTGGCCGCAGCGGCGGGGAGGCTTCCCGGTCTCCGCGGGCCTCGGCGCACCGCACCGGCGACCGCCGGGTTCCGGGGCGCCGGCGGCGGCAAGCCGGGCGCCTCCGTGCGGGACCCGGCCGGCGACCTCGCCGGTCCCATCCGGGAACCACCCGTCTGACCTGCGCCGACGCTCCTCGACGGCCGTGCCGCTGCACCGTCGTCGCACGTTCATTGAATATCAAACGAGTGTTACCGTTCGAGTATGGCAGCGAACACGGCCGGGGCCGGGCTCGAGGAGCGGTGGCGGGACATCCTCGCGGTGCACGCGCGCACCCTGGGCGAGATCGACCGCGCGCTGCACCCGCACGGTCTCGGCGCCTCCGACTTCGAGGTGCTCGACCTGCTCGCGACCGCGCTGCCCCGGGGGGCGAGCAGTGCCGGGTGCAGAACCTGGTGGGCCGGGTCCACCTCAGCCAGAGCGCGCTGTCCCGCCTCATCGCCCGGCTGGAGAAGGACGGCCTGGTCGAGCGCAGCGTGTGCGTGGAGGACCGGCGCGGCGTGTACGTGGCGCTCACGCAGAAGGGCCGTGACCTGCACGCCGAGGTGCTGCCGGTGCAGCGCGCCGCCCTGGCCCGTGCGCTGGGCGAGTAGGCGTACAGGTCGTCGGTCCTCGGGGTTCCGCCGGGCTACGGCCGGGCCAGCAGGGTGCGCACTCCCTCCGAGGTGAGCGTCAGACGGTGCTCGGAGCTGCCGTCGATGGTGAGGGACAGGTCCTCGGCCGGCCACTGCGCGGCGAGCGCGCCGAGCGGGACCAGGCGGTAGCGGGACACGAACGGCAGCAGCCCGGCCATCTCCAGTTCGGAGGTGAACACGGGCACCACCTGCGTACCGCCCGGCTGCTCCAGCACCGGAAGCGCCACCGCGCCCGGGTCGGCCGCCTCCTCGTCACCGGTGTCGTCGGGGACCGGGATCAGGACGTCGCTGTTCGCGAGGGCGTCCAGCGCCGCCGTGTCCTCGGTGTTCTCCACGAGGGCGTCCAGCGCCCGCTGGGCGAGTGTGGGGACGTTGTTCTCGTGCGCGGGTGTTTCCATGACAGATTCCCTGGTAGCGGCGGTCGTGCGGCCCGCCCGGGACAAGATCCGCCCCAGCACGGTGCTGGACGCGTACCCGATCGCACGGGGCACAATCCTGCGGGCCCCGGGGTGTTCCGGGGCAGCGGACGGGTGGAGGTCCACCGCGCGTGGCGGGCGCGCCGGGCTCCGGCGGGTTCGGCGGGCGGCACGGAACGGGCGGGGGCGAGGCGCCCGCCGGAGTCGGGCGGCGGCCGTCGTACGCCGTCCGTCGATGTCCCGGGAGCGTCCGCACGCCTCACCGGAGCACCTCGGTGCTCCGGCCGGCCGCGACCGCGGTGCGCAGGGGGAACGCGAGGAGCAGCGCGAGCGCGACGAGCAGGCCGCTCGCCCACAACGGCCCGAGGTTCCCGAGCCCGGCGCCGAGGGTGGTCGCGGCGAGGAGGGGGCCGACGGCGGCGCCGACGTTGAGCGCCGCCGTCGCGTACGCGCCGGCCATGGTGGGGGCGCCCGCGGCCTCGTGGAGGACCCGCGTGATCAGGGTGCTGCCCAGCGCGAACGACAGCGCGCCCTGCACGAACGCGAGGACGAGCAGGGCGGCCGGCTCGTCGGCCAGCACCGCCAGGGCCGGCCAGCCGGCGGCCAGCAGCGGACCGCCGACCGCGAGGACCGGACCGGGACGCCGGTCGGACAGCCGGCCGGCGACGGTGACGCCGATGAAGGAACCGGCACCGAAGAGCACCAGGACCACGGAGACCCACCACTCGCCCAGCCCGGCGGTACCGGTCACCACGGGGGCGAGGAAGGTGAAGCTCGCGAACGTCGCCGCGTTCACCAGCGCGCCGAGCAGCATCGCCAGGATCAGCCGCCGCCTCGTGAGCTGGGCGAGTTCCGCCCGCAGGGCCGGCCCGCCCGTTGCCTCCTGCTTCACGCGTCCCGCTGGAATCCCCTTCAGGATGCCGAGAGCGGCGGGCAGGCAGAGGGCGGCGACCGCCCAGAACACGGCCCGCCAGCCGAGCGACGTGCCGAGCACCGCCCCACCGGGGACACCGGCGATCGTGGCCACCGTCGTGCCCGACAGCAGCACGGCCAGGGCGCGTCCCTTCCTGTCGGGCGGGACCAGCGCGGCGGCAGCCGTCAGGGCGACGGCGAGGAAGCCGGCGTTCGCGAGCGCGGCGACGACCCGGGTGGCGAACATGACCGGGAAGCTCGTGGTGACGGCGCCCGTGACGTGAGCCGCCGCGAAGGCGAGGACGAAACCGAGAAGACAGGGGCGCCTGGGCCAGTCACGGGCGAGCGCGGCCACGAGGGGGGCGCCGACGGCCATGCCGATCGCGAAGGCCGAGGTGAGAACGCCTGCCGTCGCGACGGTGACGCCGAGATCCGAGGCGATGTCCGGCAGGAGGCCGGCGAGCATGAACTCCGAGGTGCCCATGGCGAAGGCGGCCAGGGCGAGGAGGTACAAGGGGAGGGGCATCGAGTGGCTCCGAGGTGAGGAGAAGCACGAGAAGGTCATCTCGTCACCGCGGCCGGCCCCGGAGGCACACGCCGTCCCGCCGCGGAACGCGGCGCGACGACAGGACTGCGAACTCAGTGGTTCAGGGGGCCGACGGCGTGACCGGAGGCCCCCGCATCGTCCGACTCAGGACTCGACATGGCCCGCACGCTACCGGACCGGCGCCCGTCGAGGCACCTCGGTGTCGCCGGGCGCCGGCCCGTGTCACCGCGTCATGTCCCGCAACAGCCGGGGCTCCCGGGGCCGCGAACACGTGCCGCGCGCCGATGGCGGCGAGCCGTCGGGGGAACGCGCGGTGCCCGTCACCTGCGGCCCGCCTGCTTCCGGGGGTGTCGCGGTCGTGGCCACCCGGGGGTGCGGGGGTCCGCACGGCCGGAACGGCACCCCCTCCGAACCCCGCCGACACCGTGGCTATCATATGAGCGCCGTCTAGCTCGAAAGATGATCCTGTGACTGTCAACGAAGACTCGTTCACCAACTGGAAGCACCGCGAGGAGATCGCGGAGTCGATGATCCCGATCATCGGGAAGCTGCACCGCGAGCGGGACGTCACCGTCCTGCTGCACAGCCGCTCCTTGGTGAACAAGTCGGTGGTCAGCATCCTCAAGACCCACCGCTTCGCCCGGCAGATCGCCGGCGAGGAGCTCTCGGTCACCGAGACGCTGCCCTTCCTGCAGGCGCTCACCACGCTCGATCTCGGGCCGTCCCAGATCGACATCGGCATGCTCGCCGCGACCTACCGCGCCGACGACCGGGGCCTGTCGGTCGCGGAGTTCACCGCCGAGGCCGTCGCCGGCGCCACCGGCGCCAACAAGATCGACCGGCGTGAGCCGCGCGACGTCGTCCTCTACGGCTTCGGCCGCATCGGCCGGCTCCTCGCCCGCCTGCTCATCGAGAAGGCCGGCTCCGGCAACGGCCTCAGGCTGCGCGCCATCGTGGTCCGCCAGGGCGGCGCCCAGGACATCGTCAAGCGGGCCTCGCTGCTGCGCCGCGACTCCGTGCACGGCCAGTTCCAGGGCACGATCACCGTCGACGAGGCGAACAGCACGATCGTCGCCAACGGCAACACCGTCAAGGTGATCTACGCGGGCGACCCGACGGAGATCGACTACACGGCGTACGGCATCAAGAACGCCATCCTCATCGACAACACCGGCAAGTGGCGCGACCGCGAGGGCCTCTCGCAGCACCTGCGTCCGGGCATCGACAAGGTGGTGCTGACCGCGCCCGGCAAGGGCGACGTGCCCAACATCGTGCACGGCGTCAACCACGACACCCTGAAGCCGGACGAGCGGGTCCTGTCCTGCGCGTCCTGCACCACCAACGCGATCGTCCCGCCGCTGAAGGCGATGGCGGACGAGTACGGCGTGCTGAGCGGCCACGTGGAGACCGTCCACTCGTTCACCAACGACCAGAACCTGCTGGACAACTACCACAAGTCCGAGCGCCGCGGCCGTTCGGCGCCGCTCAACATGGTGATCACCGAGACCGGTGCCGCCTCGGCCGTCGCCAAGGCGCTGCCCGACCTCAAGGCGACGATCACCGGCAGCTCGATCCGGGTCCCCGTGCCGGACGTCTCGATCGCGATCCTCAACCTCCGGCTGGGCCGGGCGACCGACCGCCAGGAGGTCCTCGACTACCTCCGCAACGTGTCGCTGACCTCGCCGCTGAAGCGCCAGATCGACTTCATCAGCGCCCCCGACGCGGTCTCCAGCGACTTCATCGGCTCGCGCCACGCCTCGATCGTCGACGCCGGCGCCCTGAAGGTCGAGGGCGACAACGCGATCCTCTACCTCTGGTACGACAACGAGTTCGGCTACTCCTGCCAGGTCGTCCGCGTCGTGCAGCACGTCTCCGGAGTGGAGTACCCGACGTACCCGGCCCCGGCGGTCTGATCCGGGGACACAGGGGGACACGAAGGCGGGGCCGGGGCGGGACGCCCGGCCCCGCCCCGTCGTGCGCGGCGGCGGGCCGGGCGACCGGCCGGTAAGGGGCGGATCGGTAACGATCGTCTTCAACGGGTTGCCCGGCCGCCCGTGGTTCCTAGTCTTCGGACATGCCCCTCTTCAGCAGTCGCACCAGCAGACGTCCCCGTATCGCCCCGGAACTCGACGACGCCGGGCTGGCGCGCGTACTGGGGCGGTTGAGCAAGCGGAGCGGGGGCGGCCGGGCCCAGGACGTGGCGCTCGTCTCCTCGGCGCTGGAGGAGGCCGGGGACGACTGGGACCGCCGCGCCCATCGGGCGTCCGTGCTGGCCGAGGCGACGGCCGACACGGGGATCGCGGCCGCCTGGCTGGCCCGGGAGCCGGAGCACGCCGACGCCCTGGTGCTGCACGCGTGGACCTGCCTGGCGCGCGGTCTGCGGGACGGACGGCTCGAGGACGCCGGGCAGGTGATCTCCCAGTGCCGTCGCGCCGCCGAGCTGAGACCGGAGGACCCGCTGCCGTGGGTGGTCCTGCTCGGCGTGGCGCGGGTCGAGCGGTACGCGCAGAACGAGGTCAACGCCATCTGGCGGGAGGCGACCGGACGCGACCGCTGGCACCGCGAGGCGTACCTGCAGATGCTCGCCTACCTGTCACCGGAGGAGGGCGGTTCGAGCGCGGCCGTCCTCGACTTCGTCGACGTGGTGCGCACCCGCATCCCGGCCAACGCTCCGTGCGCCGCGGTCGAACTGACCGCGGCCGTCCGGCAGTACCAGGGGCTGGTGGCGCAGGGCGGCGTCCGCGCCATGACGGCCGGTCAGCTGTGGGACGGCGGCCAGGTCGCGGCCGCGCTGGACCAGGCCGCCGCGCTGTGGGCGAAGCCGGGCTTCTTCCAGCACGCGGCGGCGCCGGCCGATCTGAACGTGCTGGCGTACGCGCTGTGCGCGGCCGGACGCGCCGCCGAGGCGCACCACGTGTTCCAGACGCTGCAGGGCATGGTCACGCCCTGGCCGTGGAACGCCGACGGACCCGCGATCCAGCGGTTCGAGCAGCACCAGGCCAAGGCGGAGCGGGGACGGCAGGGCGGCGTCGGCGGAGCGTGACGCCCACCGGCCGCCGCTCCCCCGTCAGTTCAGCGCCAGGACGGCGGCCACGGCCTCCCGCAGCACCGCCGACGGGTTCGGCACGGCCCCTTCGGAGCGCCAGGCGACGAAGCCGTCGGGACGGACCAGCACCGCGCCGTCCGCGGTGATCCCGTGCGCCCGGGCCCAGTCTGCGCCGTCCTCGGGGGTCAGTTCCGCGTCGGGGCCCTCGCCCACCCGGTACGCGTCGAGCGGTACGGACAGGTCGCCCGCGACCTTCGCCGCCGCGGTGTGCCAGTCGCAGGCGCTGTCCGCGGAGCTCAGCAGCACGCACGACCGCTCGTACAGGTCGAGCGTGGAGATCCGGGTGCCGGCGCGGTCCAGCCACACGTGCGGGGCGCGGCTGCCGGGTTCACCGGTCAGCATCACCCCGTCGGGGATGACCGGCGTCGCCGGGTCGGTGCCCAGGACCGCGCCGCGCGGGTAGCGGTAGCACAGCGCCACGTTGAGGATGCCGCCCGGCTTCATCCCGGGACCGCCGGGACCGCCGGGGCCGCCGGCTCCGGGACCACCGGGACCGCCGGGACCACCGGGACCGCCGGGCGCGGGAGCGCCGAGGGCGGGGGCCCCGGGGGCGGGGTGTACCCGGGGTGGCTGTGTTCGCTCGACCGGGAGGAGGCGCGGGCGCTGGTCGCCTCCGCGACGGGCCGCCGTTCGGCGTCGTAGGACTCCAGCAGTCCGGGCGCGGCCCAGCCGCCGAGCACGGCGGCCAGCTTCCAGGCGAGGTTGTGGGCGTCCTGGATACCGGTGTTGGAGCCGAACGCCCCCGTGGGCGACATCTCGTGGGCCGAGTCGCCGGCCAGGAACACCCGGCCGTCGGCGTACCGCTCGGCGACCCGCTCGGCGGCGTGCCAGGCGGCCCGGCCGGTGATCTTCACGTCGAGGTCCGGCACGCCGACGGCCCCGCGGATGTGGGCGACGCACCGTTCGTCGGTGAACTCCTCGAGGGTCTCGCCGTGTTCGGGGTGCCAGGGGGCGTGGAACACCCACTGCTCCCGGTTGTCGACCGGCAGCAGGGCTCCGTCGGCGTCCGGGTTGGTCAGGTAGCAGACGATGAACCGCCGGTCCCCGACGACGCCGGCGAGGTCGCGGGAGGTGAACGTGAGGCTCACGTTGTGGAACAGGTCGCCCGGGCCCTTCTGCCCGATGCCCAGCGACTCGCGGACGGGGCTGCGCGGGCCGTCGGCGGCGACGAGGTAGTCCGCCCGGATCCTGGTGTGCTCACCGGTCTCCCGGCTCTTGACCAGCGCCGTCACCCCCTCGGCGTCCTGCTCGAAGGACATCATCTCCGTCCCGAAGCGCAGGTCCCCGCCGAGCTCGCGGGCCCCCTCGAGGAGCACCGGCTCCAGGTCGTTCTGGCTGCACAGGCACCACCCGCTGGGGCTGAAGCGGGCGATCCCGCCGCCGGGGTCGATCTCCTGGAGCAGCCACTCCCCCTCGTCGCCCACCAGGCTCGGGGTCTGCAGGATGCCGTGGTTGTCCGCGAGGACCGACGCGGCCCGGCCGATGCGCTGCTCGAGGCCGGCCGTCCGGAACAGCTCCATGGTGCGCACGTTGTTCCCCCGGCCGCGCGGATGGATCGAGGTGCCCGCGTGGCGTTCGACGAGCGTGTGCGGCACGCCGAGGCGCCCCAGGAACAGGGACATGGACAGGCCCACCAGAGAGCCGCCGACGATGAGGACCGGCGTGCGGTGGTCCGCCCGGCCGGCCGTATCCGATCGATTCATTGAAACGCCTCCAGCGTCGCCCTCGACGGGCTGTGGAAAGGGACGCACTTTTCATGCCCGGTGCGGGCCGGTTCGCGTCGGGGCGGCACCCGTATGACACGGGGTTCACCCACCTGCCCCGTGTCGCTCGCGCACTCCGGAAAGTCCCGTCAACGATCGACTCATGGCGACCCCGGCCCTTCGGACACGGCGGTCGTTCCTGACCTTCCGAAGAAGAGGAGAGGTGCGCCGGATGACCATGTCGGCACGTATATCGCAGTCGGCGTTCGACGGCTCGAGGCTGCGGGTGATCCTGCTGCTCGACCTGCACGAGGGCGCCCAGGAGCAGTTCCTCGAGGCGTACGAGCACATGCGCAACAAGGTCGCGTCCGTACCCGGTCACATCAGTGACCAACTGTGCCAGTCGATCGAGAACCCCTCGCAGTGGCTGATCACCAGCGAGTGGGAGAGCGCCCTGCCGTTCCTCGCGTGGGTGAACAGCGAGGAGCACATCCAGATCGTCAGGCCGATGCACAGCTGCGTCCGGGACACCCGGTCGATGCGCTACAGCGTCCTGCACGAGACCCACCCGGAACGGCCGCTCACCCCCGAGGCCGCGGAGGCGGGCCTCCAGAAGGTGGCCCGCGTGGGCGCCAGTGTGACCCGCCACGCCCTCACCTTCACCGTCAAGCCGGGATCCGAGTCCAAGGTCGTGGACATCCTGGCCAACTACGACGCCCCCGAGACGCGGATCAACGACATCACGCGATTGCACCGCACCTCGCTCTTCATGCACGGCAACCGCGTCGTGCGGGCCGTGGAGGTGGAGGGCGACCTGCTGGCCACGCTGTGCCACGTGGCCGGCCAGCCCGAGGTCCAGGCGGTGGAGGAGGCCATCAACCCCCATCTGGAGCAGGACCGGGACCTGTCCGACTACGACTCCGCGCGAGTGTTCTTCACCCGGGCGGCGCTCCCGGCCATGCAGCACGTGATGGCAGGCCGCCCGGAACCCGCCGGCCTGCGGCGGCACATGCTGTACTACCCGGCCCTGGCGGGCCGGGGCCTGGAGCTGGCCCGGTTCCTCGCCCGGCAGGACGAGGCCGCGGCGAACGACCCGGACTCCCCGGTGTACGCGAGCACCGTCTTCCAGCGCGACGACGTCGTGACCCGCATGATCGACGTCACCGGCGAGCTCGATCGCGACCCCGCCGCCGCCCTCGGCATCAAGGGCCCGGGCAAGGCGGCCGAGCTGGAGCGTCTCCTGGACGGCGCCGCCATCGGCGTCGAGGGCTCCCTGGACTCGGAGCGCACCCTGCACCGGCTCCTGGCGCACGCCGACATGATGCCCGTCACCGACCGCATCTCGGCGGATTCCTGACGGCCGACCGTGGTGACGTCCGCGGCCGTGTCCGCCCGGACGTCACCGCTCCCATCCGGAGGTATCAACCATGTCCAAACAGCATCCACGCATCGTGGACCTGAGCGAGACGGAACCCAACCGAAGGCGCGGAGGTGACCTCAGGACCCTGCTCACGCCGGCCACCGTGGGATCCACCAGCGGTTTCATGGGCCTGGCCATCATCCAGCCCGGCGAGCGCATCGGCGAGCACTACCACCCGTACTCCGAGGAGTTCGTGTACGTCGTCAGCGGTGCGCTCGAGGTGGACCTGGACGGCGAGCCGTTCGCGCTCCGGTCCGACCAGGGGCTGATGATCCCGGTCGACATGCGGCACCGCTTCCGCAACGTCGGCGACCAGGAGGCCCGCATGGTCTTCCACCTGGGTCCGCTCGCCCCGCATCCGAGCCTCGGTCACGTCGACACGGAGGAGAACGAAGAAGCGGCGTCCGGGCCGCAGTTGACGGTCGGCGGACCGGAGCACGGCCGGCCGTCCGAGCCCAGTGGGGCCATAAAATGACCCGGCGAGTGGCCGTCACCGGTACGGGTGTGGTCGCTCCCGGCGGCATCGGTGCGCCGGCCTTCTGGGACCTCCTCGCGGCCGGCCGTACCGCGACGCGCGGCATCTCCCTGTTCGATCCGGCGGGACTGCGCTCGCGCATAGCCGCCGAGTGCGACTTCGACCCCTACGAGCACGGCCTGGACGTGGACCTGTGCCAGCACGCGGACCGGTACGTCCAGTTCGCCGTGGTCGCCGCCCGGGAGGCCGTCCGCGAGGCCGGGCTCGACGTCGAGGCCCGGGACCCGTGGCGCACCGCCGTCTCCCTGGGCAGCGCGGTCGGCGGCACCACCCGTCTGGAGCACGACTACGTCCTGGTCAGCGAGCACGGCAAGCGCTGGGACGTGGACCACCGGGCGGCCGAGCCGAAGCTCCACCTGGCGTTCCAGCCGAGCACGCTCGCCTCGGTCGTCGCCGAGCAGTTCGGCGCCCGGGGCCCGGTGCAGACGGTCTCCACCGGCTGCACCTCCGGGCTCGACGCGGTCGGCTACGCCTTCCACACCATCGCCGAGGGCCGGGCCGACGTCTGCATAGCGGGGGCGTCGGACTCGCCGATCTCACCGATCACGATGGCGTGCTTCGACGCCATCAAGGCGACCTCGTCCAACAACGACGACCCCGAGCACGCCTCCCGGCCGTTCGACGCCCGCCGCGACGGCTTCGTGATGGGCGAGGGCGCGGCGGTGCTCGTCCTGGAGGAGTACGAGCACGCCCGGGCCCGCGGCGCGGAGATCCTCTGCGAGATCGGCGGCTACGCCACCTACGGCAACGCCTACCACATGACCGGTCTGACCAGTGAGGGACTGGAGATGGCCCGGGCGATCGACACCACGCTCGACCAGGCCCGGATCGATCCCACGCTGATCGACTACGTCAACGCGCACGGCTCCGGCACCCGGCAGAACGACCGGCACGAGACGGCCGCGGTGAAGCGGTCCCTGGGCGCGCACGCCTACGACACGCCCATGAGCTCCATCAAGTCGATGGTGGGGCACTCGCTGGGCGCGATCGGCGCCATCGAGGTGGTCGCCTGCGTCCTCGCGCTGCGGCACCAGGTCGTGCCGCCGACGGCGAACTACGAGACCCCCGACCCGGAGTGCGACCTGGACTACGTGCCGCGCACCGCCCGCCCGCGGAAGCTGAACAACGTGCTCTCCGTCGGCAGCGGTTTCGGCGGTTTCCAGTCCGCGGTGCTGCTGACCGGGCCGGGCGGGAGGACACGATGAGCAATCAGCGCTCCCCGGGCGCGGCCGTCACCGGCATGGGTGTGATCGCGCCCAACGGACTGCGGACCGACGCCTACTGGAAGTCCGTCAGCGAAGGCGTCCCCGTACTGGACCGGATCACCCGCGAGGGCTGCGACCACCTGCCGCTCCGCGTCGCGGGCGAGGTCCGGGGATTCGACGCGGCGGCCCTCGTCGAGGAGAGGTTCCTGGTCCAGACCGACCGGTTCAGCCACTTCGCGATGGCCGCGGCCGCCCTCGCCCTCGACGACGCGGGCCTCGGCGGCGGTGATCCTTCGGAGCCGTTCTCCGTCGGCGTGGTGACCGCCGCCGGTTCGGGCGGCGGCGAGTTCGGCCAGCGCGAGCTGCAGAAGCTGTGGGGACAGGGCTCGAAGTTCGTCGGCCCGTACCAGTCCATCGCCTGGTTCTACGCGGCGAGCACCGGCCAGATCTCCATCCGCGGCGGCTTCAAGGGGCCGTGCGGGGTGGTGGCGAGCGACGAGGCCGGCGGTCTCGACTCCCTCGCGCACGCGGCCCGCGCGGTGCGGCGCGGCACCGGCACGATGGTCGTGGGCGCCGCGGAGGCGCCCCTCGCCCCGTACTCGATGGTGTGCCAGCTCGGCTACCCCGAGCTCAGCACCGTCGACGACCCCGAGCGCGCCTACCGCCCGTTCACCTCGCAGGCCTGCGGTTTCGTGCCCGCCGAGGGCGGCGCCCTGCTCGTCGTCGAGGACGAGGACCGGGCCCGGGAGCGCGGGGTGCAGGTCCGGGCCACCGTGGCCGGGCACGCCGCCACCTTCACCGGGGCCTCCCGCTGGGAGGAGTCCCGGGAGGGCCTCGCCCGCGCGATCCGCGGCGCCCTCGACGAGGCGGGCTGCGCCCCGGAGGAGGTCGACGTCGTGTTCGCGGACGCCCTGGGCGTCCCGGAGGCGGACCGCGCCGAGGCGCTGGCGATCGCCGACGCCCTGGGCGCGCACGGCACCCGGGTGCCCGTCACCGCGCCCAAGACCGGCATCGGGCGCGCCCACTGCGCGGCGCCCGTGCTGGACACGGTGGCCGCCGTGCTCGCCATGGAACACGGTCAGGTGCCGCCCACGCCCAACGTGTCCGACGTCTGCCACGACCTCGACCTGGTGACGTCGCGCGCTCGCCCCGCCGAGCTGCGCACCGCCCTCGTCCTCAGCCGAGGACTGATGGGCTCCAACGCGGCGCTGGTCGTGCGCCGCGGTGGCCAATCCGCCCGGTAGGACGGGCAGGGAAGGAGCAGTCCCCATGATCACCACCGAAGTGACCTTCGACGAACTGGCCGCCCTGATGAAGAAGGCGGCCGGCATCACCGTCGACCCCCAGGAGCTCAAGCAGTCCGCGCAGTCCCCCTTCGACTCCTTCGGACTCGACTCGCTCGGCCTGCTCGGCATCGTCGGCGAGCTGGAGAACCGGTACGGCCGGTCGCTTCCCCCGACTCGGAGCGCTGCAGGACGCCCCGGGAGTTCCTGGACCTCGTCAACAGCACCCTCACGGCTGGAGCCTGAAAGTGGCCGGACACACCGAGAACAGCATCACCATCGACGCTCCCTTCGACCTCGTCTGGGAGATGACCAACGACCTCGAGAACTGGCCGAACCTGTTCAGCGAGTACGCCTCGGTCGAGGTGCTCTCCCGCGAGGGCGACACCACGACGTTCCGGCTGACCATGCACCCCGACGAGAACGGGAAGGTGTGGAGCTGGGTCTCGGAGCGCACCCCGGACCGCCGGGCGCGGACCGTCCGCGCCCGCCGCGTCGAGACGGGTCCCTTCGCCCACATGGACATCCTGTGGGAGTACGCGGAGCTGCCGGGCGGCGTCCAGATGCGCTGGGTCCAGGACTTCGCGATGAAGCCCGACGCCCCGGTCGACGACGCGTGGATGACGGACAACATCAACCGCAACTCCCGTACGCAGATGGCCCTCATCCGGGACCGGATCGAGCAGGCCGCCCGCGAGCGCGAGGGCGCGTCCGTCGCGTCCTCCCGCTGAGCGCCGGACCAGAGGAAGGACGCACCCGATGCACCACGCCCTCATCGTCGCCCGGATGAAGCCCGGTTCGGCTCCGAAGATCGCCGAGGTGTTCGCCGCCTCCGACCGCGGTGAACTCCCCCACCTGATCGGCGTCAGCCGGCGCAGCCTCTTCCAGTTCGGCGACGACGTGTACCTGCACCTCATCGAGGCCGAGCAGGACCCGGCGCCCGCCATCGCGAAGGTGGCCTCGCACCCCGAGTTCCGCGGCATCAGCCAGCGGCTGGAGGCGTACGTCAGCGCGTACGACCCCGCCACCTGGCGCAGCCCGAAGGACGCCATGGCGCAGTGCTTCTACCGCTGGGAGCGCGGCGCCGGCTCCTGAGCGCCGGCTCGGTGAACCGACCCCGAGGCCGCCGGTCCCGCGTCTGACGCGGAGCCGGCGGCCTCGGGGTCGGGTCGCGCGGGCGGTTCAGCCGGGGACGGTGCACTCGAAGGCGTGGAGATAGGCGTTGACCGGCTGGACCTCGTGGATCTCCAGGCCCGCGTCGGTCAGGCGGTCGGTCATGCTCTGCCGGGTGTGCTTCGCACCGCCGACGTTGAGGAGCAGCAGCAGGTCCATGGCGGTGGTGAACCGCATCGACGGGGTGTCGTCCACCAGGTTCTCGATGACGACGACCCGGGCCCCGGGCCGCGCCGCCCGGCGGACGTTGGCCAGGGCCCTGCGGGTGCTGTCGTCGTCCCACTCCAGGACGTTCTTGATGACGTACACGTCCGCCCGGACGGGAATGGACTCACGGCAGTCCCCGGCCACGACCTCGGCGCGGTCGGCGAGCGCACCGCCCTCGCACAGCCGCGGATCGGCGTTCTCGACGACGCCCGGCAGGTCGAGCAGGGTGCCGTGGAGGTGGGGGTGCTTCTCCAGGAGGCTGGCCAGGACGTGCCCCTGGCCGCCCCCGATGTCCACCACCGAGGAGGCGTCGCCGAGGTCGAGCAGCCGGGCGACGTCGCGCGCCGACTGCTCGCTGGACGTCGTCATGGCCCGGTTGAACACGTGCGCGGACTCGGGGGCCGCCTCGTTGAGGTACTCGAAGAACTCCCGCTCGTACACGTCCTCGAAGACGCTGCGGCCGGAGCGCACGGCCTCGTCGAGCAGCGGCCAGACGTTCCAGGTCCACGGCTCGGTGCACCACAGGGCGATGTACCGCAGGCTGTGCGGGTCGTCCTCGCGCAGCAGCCGGGACGTCTCGGTGTGCTCGAACGTGTCGTCGGGGTTCTCGGCGAAGACACCCTGGCAGGCCAGCGCGCGCAGCAGCCGCCGCAGGGTGTGCGGCTGGGTCTTCACCGCCGCCGCCAGGTCGTCCACGGTCATGGGGGTGTCGCCCAGCGCGTCCGCCACGCCCAGGCGGACGGCCGCGCGTACGGCGGCGGCGCACGCCGCCCCGAAGACGAGCTCCCGCAGCCGCATGGGCGGCGGGGGAGCCGGATCAACGGTCGTCATCCGTTGCCTCGCTTCTGCTGTCGTGCGGTCTGTGGGGGGCGGGCCGGTCAGCACATTCCGGCGGGTTCGGAGAGCGTGCAGGTGTTGCGGCTGAACGTGTTGGTCCCGGTGGTGTCCCGGTCGACCAGGTCGGCCGGGCCGTTGCCCGTCACCAGGTTGTCGCGGACCGCGTTGCGCTCGCCGGGGACGCCGACCAGGCTCTTGAAGAGCACGATGCCGCCGGACAGCGGGGACGTGCCCTTGTTGCCCTGGACCAGGTTCCAGGCCACCAGCGTCTCCTCGGCGCCGGTGAGGACGATGCCCGAGCCCTGCAGGAAGGGCAGCCGCGGCGTCTTGGGGCAGTACTTGTTGTTGGCGTGGATGTGGTTGCGCGTCACGCTCAGGTCGCCGGTCCGCGGCTCGGTCTCGTCGCCCACCACGAACACGGCGGCGCAGTTGCCGGTGGCCTCGTTGCGGTCGACGGTCAGGTTCCGCAGCCGCCGCACGGTGACGCCGACCCGGTTGCCGGCCGTCCGGTTGTACCGGATCACCGTCTTCCCGGCGTCCCGGGCGCCTTCCTCGGTGTCGACGGTGTTGGCCACGAACAGTCCGGCGTCGCCGTTCTTCTCGACCACGTTGTGGCTGAGCACGCTGCGGACGGAGCGTTCCTCGGCGATGCCCCACTGGCCGTTCTTCTCGGCGGTCACCTGCTGGACCTTCAGCCGGTCGGTCCCGGTGGCCCACAGCCCGTTCTTCCGGAAGCCCCGCAGCGTCAGCGCGCTCACGGTGACGCGCTCGACGGGCTTCTTGTCGGTGCCGGTCACGCAGATGCCGTTGCCCGCCTCGGCGCAGGCGCCCTTGGCGGAGTCCGGGCCGGGCACCAGGACGGTGCGGTGGGCGCCGTGGCCGCGCAGGGTCAGCCTCGGCACGGTGATGTCGACGCTCTCCTTGTAGGTGCCGGGCGAGAGGAGGACGGTGTCCCCCGGCTCCGCGGCGTCCACGGCTTTCTGGATCGATTCCCCGGGCTGCACGCGGTGCACGGTCGGGGTGTCGGCCGGAGGGGCGGCGCCCAGTCCCGCGGCCACGGCGGCGGCGCACGCGAGGTACGCGATGTGTCGTCTGGTCATGTGCCGAAGCTATGAGCGGGGATTGCGCCCCGCCACCGGTGATCACCCAGGTGGGCAGGGGCACGGGGGCGCGGGGTGGTGGCCGTCGCGCGGGGGCGGAGCGCGTCCGCGTCGGGGCGGGCGGGGTGGCACGGCACCGTCCGCCGGCCGGACCGGCCGGCGGACACCGTGATCGCACCGTGACGGCATCCACGGATGCTCGATCCTGCTCGGAAGTGCCTCCTATCGAGCACATATTGACATGCATGCGCCGAACCCGCAGAGTCATGCCCCGACAGTCCCCGCAGTCCCGACAGTGCACCGGCAGTGATGCAAGCCACCCCATCGAGGAGTGTTGCCGTCATGTCCGAAAACCCCGCTGTCTCCCGCCGGCTGCTCCTGGGCGGAGCCGTCGCCACCGGCGCCCTCGCGGCCGGGATGACCGCCGCCCCGGCCGCGTCGGCCGCGTCCGGGCAGGCGCCCCGCCGCAGACCCGGGCAGAAGCCGATGACCGGCGTGCCGTTCGACGTCCACAGAACCGTCCGCGTCGGCGTGATCGGCCTGGGCAACCGGGGCGGTGGCATGGTCACGGGCTGGGCGGCCGTGCCCGGCTGCACCGTGACCGCCGTCTGCGACATCCGCGCCGACCGGGCGAGACGCGCCGCCGACCGGCTGGCGGGCAAGGGCGAGCCGCGCCCCGCCGAGTACGGCGGCTCCGCCGACTCCTACGTCCGGATGCTCGAGCGCGACGACATCGACCTGGTGTACGTCGCCACTCCGTGGGAGTTCCACCACGAGCACGGCAGGGCGGCGCTGCTGAGCGGCCGGCACGCCGTGGTGGAGCTCCCCGTCGCGACCGAACTGCGCGAGCTGTGGGACCTCGTCGACACCTCCGAGCGCACCCGCAGGCACCTGCTCCTCGCGGAGAACTGCAGCTACGGCCGCAACGAACTGGCCATGCTCAGGATGGCGCACGCCGGTCTGTTCGGAGACATCACCGACGGCCACGGCGGCTATCTGCACGACCTGCGCGAACTGCTCTTCTCCGACACCTACTACACCGACTCCTGGCGGCGGCTGTGGCACACCCGCAGCACCGCCTCCCTCTACCCCATGCACGGGCTGGCCCCGATCGCGGCGGCCATGGACGTCAACCGCGGCGACCGGATGACCACGCTGCGCGCCACCGCGACCGCCCCGAGGGGACTGGCCGACTACCGCGAGCGCTTCGTCCCCCGGGACCACCCGTCCTGGAAGGAGACGTACGTCAACGGTGACCTGATCACCTGTCTGATCGAGACGGAGAAGGGGCGGGTCATCCGGGCCGAGCACGACGTGAGTTCGCCCCGGCCGTACAGCCGGATCAACACCCTCGCCGGCAGCCGCGGGATCGTCGAGGACTACGCGGGGCCCGCCCCGACCGGTGCGCGCGTCTACCTCGAACCGGACCACGGCGGCCACGCGTGGCGCGACTTCGACGCCTACCGCAAGGAGTTCGACCACTGGCTGTGGCGGAAGGTCGGCGACGACGCCGCCAACAACGGCGGCCACGGCGGCATGGACTACGTCCTGCAGTGGCGCACGGTCCAGCTGATGCGCGCCGGGCTGGTGCCCGACATCGACGTCTACGACTCGGCGGCCTGGTGCGCGGCGATCCCGCTGAGCGCGGCGTCCCTGGCCAGGAAGGGCCGCCCGGTCGAGGTCCCCGACTTCACCCGGGGCGCCTGGGCCGACGCGCGGCGGCCCGGACTCGACTCGCGCCCCACCGGGATGCCGCCCGTCGGCTGAACGTGGCCGGGAGCCCCCGGGCCGCCGTCGCCCGGACCTCGCGGGCACGGGACCGCCGGGTCCCGGCGGCTGCCCGGCCACCGGTCCGCCCGCTCGGGAACCGGGGACCGGCCGGGGCCGGTGTCCGTCCCCGCGGCCCGGCCCGGCGCACCCGCGTGCCGGGCCGGGCCGGTGGCGTCAACGGTTCATGGCCGCCCAGAACTCCTCGAAGGACATCCGGCCGTCACCGTCGGTGTCGAGCGCGTCTATCAGCTCCCGGGCCTGCGACGCGGTGATCTCGGAGCCCTCCAGCTCGGCCACGGCCTCCCGGTACTCGTCCGCGGTGACCAGGCCGTCCCCGTCCACGTCGTAGCGCTCGAAGACCTTGCGCGCCGCCGCCTCGATGATGTCCGCCATGTGCTCCGTCCTTCTGTGATCTTCGCTGACGGGGCCACACTATCCGCCCGGTCCGCGGCGACGCGGTCACCGTACGCCCTGCCGCGGCGCCTCGCGAGGAGCTCGCCCGCCCCCTGCGGACGGCAAGCACAGAAAAACGAAGGCAAGGAGGGACGACCCTCTCCTTGCCACTCTCAACGTATAGCGCACCGGGGGGCTTGCGGCAAGGCCCCGGTCCTCCCGCAGAATGGCCGGCCTTGACCGAAATCCACGAAAACGGGGGCCGCTCAGTGCGTGTGCTGCTATCGACGTACGGGTCGCGCGGGGACGTCGAACCGCTGGTGGGACTCGCGGTGCGCCTGCGGGAACTCGGCGCGCAGGCGCGGGTGTGCGCACCGCCCGACGACGACTTCGCGCAGCGGCTGGCCGGTGCCGGCGTGCCGCTGGTGCCGGTCGGCCGGTCGGCGCGCGCGCTGACGACCGAGGCGCCGGCGCCCTCGTCCCTGCCCCGGCGCGCGGCCGAGCTGATCGCCGATCAGTTCGACGCGGTCACCGCGGCGGCGGAGGGATGCGACGCGCTGGTGGCGACCGGCATGCTGCCGGCGGCGGCCGGCGCGCTCTCGGTGGCGGAGAAACTGGGCGTCCCCGCCGTGTCCGTGACCTTCCAGCAGCTCACCCTTCCGTCACCGCACCGCCCTCCCCTGGCGTATCCGGGCCGGCCGTTGCCGCCGGGAGTGAGTGACAACCGGGCGCTGTGGGACCTGGACGCCCGGAACGTGAACGCGCTGTTCGGCGAGGCGCTCGACACGAACCGGGCGGCGATCGGCCTGCCACCGGTGGACGACGTCCGCGGCTACGTCGTCGGCGACCGGCCGTGGCTGGCGACGGATCCGTTCCTGGACCCGTGGCGAAGGACGCGGGACCTCGACGTCGTGCAGACCGGCGCGTGGTTCCCGCCCGGCGAACGGCCGCTGCCGGCCGAGGTGGAGGCCTTCCTGGACGCCGGCCCGCCGCCGGTGTACGTGGGCTTCGGCAGCATGCCCCTGCACGCCTCGCGCGACATCGGCCGGGTGGCCGTCGAGGCGGTCCGCGCGCAGGGCCGCCGCGTCCTCCTCTCCCGCGGCTGGGCCGGCCTGGCCCCGGTCGACGACCGGGACGACTGCTTCGTCGTCGGCGAGGCCGACCACCGGGCGCTGTTCGGCCGGGTGGCCGCCGTCGTGCACCACGGCGGCGCGGGCACCACCACGACGGCCGCCCGGGCCGGCGCGCCCCAGGTGGTGGTGGCCCAGGCCGCGGACCAGCCGTACTGGGCCGGCCGCGTGGCCGGGCTGGGCATCGGCGCGGCGCACGACGGCCCGGTCCCGACCGTCGCGTCCCTGTCGGCCGCGCTCGGTACGGCCCTGGCCCCCGGGACCCGCGCCCGGGCGGCCGCCGTGGCCGCCGCGGTCCGCACCGACGGGGCGGCGGTGGCCGCGCGGCTGCTGACCGACGCGACCGGCGGACACGGGCCGTCGGTGACCGCGTGAACCACGCGGGATCAGTGAACCGGGCCGCCGCGCGCCCCGACCGCGCGGCCTCACATCGGAGCCAATGACGTGAACCCCTCGACCACCAGCGTCTTCGACCTTCCCGACCACCTCTCCCCCAAGGCCGACCCGGCGCTGATCGCCGGTGACGAGCAGCACTTCGCGGCCGTCGCGGAGTGCCTCGAGCGGTCGATCGCCGAGGTGTCCGGCCGCCTCGACGCCGCGCGCAGGGCGCCCGGCGGCCTGGGCCGGCAGGCGATGGACCGGGACCTCGAGATCCACCGGCTGACCGCCCGGCTGCGCACGCTGCGCCGCTTCGGCCTGGACCTGTGCCTGGGACGCACGGTCGGCGCGGACGACCCCGAGCCCGTGTACATCGGACGGCTCGGCCTCACGGACAGCACGGGCCGCCGGCTGCTGGTCGACTGGCGCTCCCCCGCGGCCGAGCCGTTCTTCGGAGCCACCCACGCCCACCCGATGGGTCTGGCGAGCCGCCGCAGGTACCGCTGGACCGACGGCCGGATCAGCGACTACTGGGACGAACCGTTCACCTCGGACGGCCTGGTCGGGCACGCCGCGCTCGACGCCCAGTCCGCCTTCATCGCCGGCCTGGGCGCCGGCCGGTCGCCGCGGATGCGGGACGTGCTCGGCACCATCCAGGCCGACCAGGACTCCGTCATCCGCGCGGGATCCCGCGGCGCCCTCGTCGTCGACGGCGGCCCGGGCACCGGGAAGACCGTCGTCGCCCTGCACCGCGCCGCCTACCTCCTCCACTCCGACCCCCGCCTCGGTCACCGCCGGGGCGGCGTGCTGTTCGTCGGTCCGCACCGGCCCTACCTGGCCTACGTCTCCGACGTCCTCCCGAGCCTCGGGGAGGAGGGCGTGCAGACCTGCGTCCTGCGTGACCTCGTCGCCGAGGGGGCCGCGGCGGGGACCGAGGCCGACCCGGACGTGGCCCGCCTGAAGTCGTCCGCGGACCTGGTGAAGGCGATCGAGACGGCCGTCAGGTTCTACGAGGAGCCGCCCGCCGAGGAGGTGACGGTCACGA
Organism: Streptomyces sp. Tu 3180; assembly: GCF_009852415.1. Lineage (NCBI taxonomy): Bacteria > Bacillati > Actinomycetota > Actinomycetes > Kitasatosporales > Streptomycetaceae > Streptomyces > Streptomyces sp. Tu 3180. Next base: position 1,121,091 of record NZ_WOXS01000002.1, read on the forward strand.
CCCCCTGGTGCGACATCCGGCTGGGCCCCGACGACTGGGCTGCGGCGTTCGGGGCGGCGGAACCCGGTACGCCGCACAACGAGGCGCGCGAGCAGGTCTGGGAGGAGCTGCTCACGATCCTGATGGACCGGCACGACGACGAGGCCGCGGCGCGGGACGGCGACGTACCTGCCGGTCTGCTCCGTGAGTCGCTGTCGCGGAACAGGGAGCTGGTCACGGCCTTCCACCGCGCGTGGCCGCTGCTCGAAGCGGCCGACCTGGTCGCAGACCTGTGGTCGGTCCCCGCCTACCTGCGGATGTGCGCTCCCTGGCTCGGCCCCGACGAGGTGCGCAGGCTGCAGCGCGCGGACCCCCGTGCCTGGACGGTGTCCGACCTGCCGTTCCTGGACGCGGCCCGGCAGCGGCTCGGCGACCCGGAGTCGGCCCGGCGCAGGCGTCGGCACGAGGCCGTCATGGCCGCCCAGCGCGAGCGCATGGCGCAGGTGGTCGACGACCTGATCGAGGCCGCGGCCGACTCCGGCGCCGACGGTGACGAGGGCGAGGGCCTGGTGACGATGCTGCGCGGCGAGGACGCCCGGGTCAGCCTGGCCGACGAGTCCGAACTGCCCGCCGCCGATCCGGACCTGCTCGCCGGCCCGTTCGCCCACGTCGTCGTGGACGAGGCCCAGGAACTGACCGACGCGGGGTGGCAGATGCTGCTGCTGCGGTGCCCGTCCCGGAGCTTCACCGTCGTCGGGGACCGCGCCCAGGCCCGGCACGGGTTCACGGAGTCGTGGCGGGAACGGCTCGAGCGGGTCGGTTTCGACCGGATCGAGCTGACCTCCCTGAGCATCAACTACCGGACGCCGGAAGAGATCATGGCGGAAGCCGAGCCGGTCGTCCGGGCCGTGCTCCCGGACGCCAACGTGCCGACCTCGATCCGCAGCGGCGGCGTTCCCGTCGTCCACGGGTCCGTCGCGGATCTGGACTCGGTCCTCGGCACCTGGCTCGCCGCGCATGCCGACGGGATCGCCTGCGTCATCGGCGGTCCCGCGTTCCGGGAGAGGCCACGCGTCCGATCGCTGACCCCGGAACTGTCGAAGGGACTCGAGTTCGACCTGGTCGTCCTCGTCGATCCGGAGACGTTCGGCGAGGGCGTCGCAGGAGCGGTCGACCGCTATGTCGCGATGACCCGGGCGACCCGGCAGCTCGTCGTCCTCACCAGCCCCTGAGGCCGGCCGGCGGACCCCGCGTGCGGGCGGGGCGGCCCACGGCGTACGGTCGGCGTGCGGGTCCCGGGCCCGCACCGCCCGGACGTGACGGGGCCCTCCCGCACGGCCGCCGTTCGCACCGAGGAGAAGCGTTGTCCCCCGACACCCCGCCGGCCGGCACCGAAGCCGGAGCGAAGACCGACGCCGGCTTCTGGCAGGAGCGCCGGGTGTGCTTCCTGACCACCCTGCGCCCCGAGGACGGCACCCCGCACCTGGTGCCCGTCGGGGTCACGTACGACCCCGAGACCCGTGTCGCCCGGGTCATCAGCGACGCCGGGAGCAAGAAGGTCCGCAACGTGCGCCGGGCCGCCCCGGGGGCCGTGGTCGCCGTCAGCCAGGTCGACGGCCGGCGCTGGTGCACCCTGGAGGGCACCGCCGTCGTCAGGGACGACGCCGAGTCCGTGGCCGAGGCCGAGCGCCGCTACGCCGAGCGCTACAGGCAGCCGCGCGTCAACCCGAACCGGGTGGTCATCGAGATCACCGTCACCCGCGCCCTGGGCACCGCCAAGCCGCCCGGCTGGTGACGCCGCGGGCCTCCCGGGGTCCGGCGACGGGGGGAACGGTCACTCACCGGACGGGGCCTCCCGCCCACCATGCGGTGGGCGGGAGGCCCCGTCCGGTTCTGCGTCCCCGCCTGCCGGGTTCCGGCTCAGCCGACCGGCGTCGCCGGGTCCTTGCCCGCCGGCGACGGGCTGTGCCCGGGTCCCCGCTCCGGGGCGGCGTCCGAGCCGCCGGACTCCTCGGCGAGGCGCTCCATGCCACTGGTGGTCTTCAGCGGCTTCTCCCTCAGGAACACGACGGCGACCAGCGCGAGCAGCGCGAACGGCGTGGCGATGAGGAACAGGTCGGCCGTGGCGACGCCGTAGGCGTGCTCGACGACGGACCGCATCGGGGCGGGCAGCGCGGACATGTCCGGGACGCTGCCCTCGCCCGAGCCCTCACCGGCCGGCGCGGTGACGCCCGCTTCCCTGAGCCCCTCGGTCATCTCGCTGGTGACCCGGTTGGCGAGGATCGCGCCGAGGACGCTGGTGCCGATGGTGCCGCCCATGCTGCGGAAGAAGGACAGCACGGAGGTCGCGGCGCCCAGTTCGGCGGCGGGCACGTCGTTCTGGGCGGCGAGCACCAGGTTCTGCATCAGCATGCCGACGCCGGCGCCGAGCACCGCCATGTAGAGGCTGAGCAGGGCGAAGGAGGTGTCCGCGTCGATCGTGGAGAGCAGGCCGAGACCGGCGGTCATGACGACCGCGCCCGCCACCAGGTACCGCTTCCACCTGCCGGTCCGGCTGATCACCTGCCCGGCGACGGTCGACGACACCAGCAGGCCCAGGATCATGGGCAGGCTCATCAGACCGGCGACGGTCGGCGACTTGCCCAGGGAGACCTGGAAGTACTGCGAGAGGAAGACGGTCCCGCCGAACATGGCGACACCGACCAGCAGGCTGGCGACGGTGGTCAGCGTCACCGTGCGGTTGCGGAAGATGTCGAGCGGGATGACCGGCTCGGGGGTGCGGGCCTCCACGAGGACCGCGGCGGCCAGCAGCAGCACGCCGCCGCCCGCGAGCGCGGCGGTCTGCCAGGACGCCCAGTCGAACTCGTTGCCGGCCAGCGACACCCAGATGAGCAGCGCGCAGACACCGGCGACGATCAGGAAGGCGCCGAGCCAGTCGATCCGCACCTCGCGCCGCGTGGTGGGCAGCCGCAGCGTGCGCTGCAGCAGGGCGATGGCGAGCAGGGCGAACGGCACGCCGATGAAGAAGCACCAGCGCCAGCCCAGCCAGGAGGTGTCCACCAGCACACCGCCGACCAGCGGCCCGGCCACGGTGCCCACCGCGAAGACGGCGCCGAAGATGCCGGCGTACTTGCCCAGCTGACGGGGCGGGATGATGGCGGCCATCACGACCTGCGCGAGGGCGGTCAGGCCGCCCGCGCCGATGCCCTGCACGACCCGGCTGAAGATCAGCAGGCCGACGCCGTGGGAGAAGCCCGCCAGCAGCGAGCCGATCACGAACATGCCCAGCGAGAGCTGGAGCAGCAGCTTCTTGTTGAAGAGGTCGGACAGTTTCCCCCACAGGGGCACCGTCGCGGTCATGGCCAGCAGTTCGGAGGTGACGACCCAGGTGTAGGAGGACTGGCTGGCGCCCAGGTCGGTGATGATCGTGGGCAGCGCGTTGGACACGACGGTGCCGGCCAGGATCGCGACGAACATGCCGGCCATCAGACCGGACATGGCCTGGAGTATCTGCCGGTGGGTCATGGCGGCGGGAGGCGCGTCGTCGGGCGCCGGGGGTGAGGTCACGAGATCTCTTTCGGTGGTGGTCGGACGGTCCGCGCGGGCCGGGCGCCGGCGCGTGTCGGCGCGTCGGCGCACTCGGGGCGCGGACGGACAGCGGGGGTGACGGCCGCGGCCGGGGGCCGGGGGCCGGGCGGCCTGCGCGGTGACTCAGGCGGAGGGGGCGGGGAGACCGGCGGCGAGGAGGGCGAACACCTCCTGGAAGACCTCGAGGAAGGCCACTTCCTCCTGCCGGGCGCACCAGTGCTCCACGCTGGTGCGCACCGCGGTGCCCGCCACCGCGGCCAGCAGCCGCGGGTACAGGTCGAGCGCCTCGCGCCGCTCCTCGTCGGTCCCGGACCCGGACGCCGGCCGGCCGCCGGAGCGGATGCGGGCGGCGATGGCCTCGGCCAGTCCGGTCTCGTCCGCCATGTGCGCGCCGAGACTGCGCACCAGCAGGTGCGGCGAGGCGTGCAGCACCCGGGCGTGCAGCCGCCACAGCTCGTGCTGCTGCTCGGCCTCGGCGAGCTCCGCCACCATGGCCTCGCGCAGGGCCTCCAGCGGGGAGAGCGCGGCCGGCGCATCGAGCACCGCCCGCCGTATCCGGGCGCCCGTGTCCGCGTCGATCACGACGAAGGCGTCGTCGCGTGTGTCGAAGTAGTTGAAGAAGGTCCGCACGGACACCCCGGCCGCCGCGCTGATCGCCTCGACGGTGACCTTCTCCACGCCGTGCTCGGCGGCCAGCCGCACCGCGGCCTCGGCGAGCGCGGCACGCGTCGCCCGCTTCTTCCGCTCCCGCAGTCCGCCCCCCGAGGCGCTCTTCTCCGACATGTTTTGCATGGTATGCAAAGATGCACGTCGTGCAAAATTAGCGGCGGATCCGGCGGCCCGGCGGTCTCCTCCCGGTGTCGCCGTCCGGAACGGCGGGACGGTCCGCGCCGCCGACCGGACCGCGGGCGCCCTGTCCGTGGTCGACCCGGGGACGGCACCGTCACGAAGCCCACGGCGCCCGTCGCGCCCGCCGCACGGATGCGGCGGGCGCGACGGGCGCCGGGTGCGGCACGCGGCTGCCCGCTACTCCTTCTCCGCCGCCTCGCGCGTCGTGAAGGGCAGCACGAGCCGGGAGCGGTGCGCGGCATCGCGGTAGGTCGTGTGGGTGACGGGACGGCCCACCGGCAGGTGGAAGGCGTCCGGCGGCAGCAGGGCGTTGTGCTCGTCGGCGAGCGGTTCGCCGTCGGAGGGCTCCACGACCAGCCTGTGGCCCGGCAGGAACGTCGCCGCGGAGGGGCAGACGCGCAGCACGTACTCCTCGATCCGCCCCGGCTCGACCGGCACCGCGCGGATGGGCGGGTGGTGGGGGTCGCCCCCGGTGGTGCGCTCCTCGTCGAGCGCGCGGTGCGAGGCCTTGAGGTAGGCGGTGGTGACGAGCCGGCGCCTGCCGTCCGGAGCCTCGTCCCACAGGCGCAGGATGAAATTGGTGTCGGGCTGGTCGATCTCGGCGAAGAGGTGCGCCGCGCCCTGACCGATCATCTCGGTGGGCTCGGTGAACGGGGCGGTGCTCCAGCTGAGGATCTCCACCTTGTCGGTCACCGTCAGCGGCGCCCGGTAGAAGCCGTCGGGGGCGGCGTGTTCGGCGCCCATCGGCTCGGGCTCGAAGGAGAGGCCCCGGCGCGGGCGGAAGTGGAGCGACCTGTACTCGACGTCCTTCGGCGGCCACTGCGCGCCGGTGACGGTCTCGCGCGAGCCCTCGACGTGGACGGTGACGGCGGGCTCGTCCATGACCCCGTTGTCGATGCCCTTGATCCAGTAGTCGTACCAGCGGAACATCTTGTCGTGCTCCTCGACGAAGGGGCGCGACTGCATCGGCGGGTAGGGGCCGATGTCGAGCTTCTTCGAGCCCTTCAGCGCCTTGTACGGCTCGATGGTGCCGTCCATCGTCCAGCCGCGGCCCTGGTCGATCTGGAGCCAGACCGGGATGTCGATGTTCGGCGCGAGCGTGATCGGGTTGCGCTCCTCGTACCACTCGCCGTCGACCTCGTTCATCACGATGTCGAACCGGGCCTCGTGGTTCTTCGGGTGGTTGAGCACATGGACCAGGTTGGGCCAGGCGGCCACGTCCGGGTCCCGCAGGCGCTCGGCGACGCGCCTCTCGATCTCCCCGGGCGAGCAGGTCTCCAGCATGCGGGACTTGACGCCGTCGGTGAAGGCCCAGCCGGAGTCGCCGCCGCGTCCCTCACGGGCGGCACGCGGCATGAACCACATGACGCCGCCGTGGTAGGTGGTCTCGTAGAAGTCGTAGTGGCCGCCGCTGACGAAGATCGCCTTGAGGCTCGGCGGCCGCTCGGCCGCCGCCAGCACCTGCATCGAGCCGAAGCAGGAGATGCCGATCATGCCGACGTTGCCGTCGCACCACGGCTGCGCCGCGACCCACTCGATGAAGTCGTACGCGTCCTGGCCGAGAGGGACGCCGCCGGCGTTGTAGTTGCCGATGTGCTCGCCCCCGGAGGCGCCCGAGCCGCGCAGGTCGCCGATGACGTGGACGTAGCCCTCCTCGACGACGCGCGCGATGTCGCCCGCCTCGATGCAGCCGTCCCGCATCGGGCTGGGCCGGCGCTGCGGCGGCGTGGTGAGCGCGAGGGCCTGCGGCTCCTTGCCGTACGGGCTCAGGGCCACCGGGAACACTGGCCGCCGCCCGCGGCGCGGTCCTCGTGGCCCAGGTCGCGAACGCACTGCCCGCCTCGCTCAACGGCCTCTTCCAGGAGGACCTGGACACCCACGGCTCCCAGCTCACGTGGATCACCGCCGCGTTCATGATCGCCGTGGTCTGCTTCGAGTTCACCTTCGGGGTCCTCGGCGACCTCTTCGGACGGCGAAGGCTCGTCGCGTCCGGCACGGCCCTGGTCGCCGCGGGCAGCACCGTGTCCGCGCTCGCCCCCACCGTCCAGGTGCTGTGGATCGGCGCCGCCCTGAACGGACTGGGCGCCGGCGCCATGTTCCCCGGCTCGCTCACCGCGATCACCGCCGTCACCCGCACCATGCGGGAACGGGCGCACGCGGTGGCGCTCTGGAGCGGCTTCCTGTCCGCCGGCGCCGCCGTCTCACCCCTGTTCGTCGGCATGTTCGCCGGGATCGGGTCGTGGCGCGGTTCCTCCTGGGTGCTCGTCGGACTCGCCCTGGCCTGCACGGTGCTCACCCTGACACTGGCCGCGGAGTCGAAGGCACCCGAGGGCCGCGGGCTCGACGTGCCCGGTCAGATCACCTTCGCCGTCGGCCTCGTCCTGGTGCCGTACGGCGCCGTCGAGGGGCCCGAGTCGGGCTGGACCACCCTTCCCGTCATGCTCGCCTTCGCCCTCGGCGCGTGCTTCCTCGCCGGGTTCGTGCTGGTGGAACTGGGCGCCGAGTCCCCGATCCTCGACCTGGGGCTGTTCCGCAACCGGGCCTTCACCGTGTCGTCCGCCGTCGCCGTCATCGGCATGCTCGCCTTCCTCGGCGCCTGCTTCGCGACGAGCATGTGGCTGGGCCCCGTGCAGCACCAGGACCCGATCCGCGTCGCGATCCCCTTCCTGCTCCTGCAGGGGCCCGCCTTCCTCCTCGTCCCGGTCGTCTCGCGGCTCCTCCACCGGGTCGCCGCCTCCTGGCTGCTGACCTCCGGATCCGCCCTGATGGCGATCGGCTGCCTGCTGTGCGCCCGGCTGGACGTCACCGACCCGGGGCTCGGCGCGTTCGTCGCGCCCGCCCTGCTGGTCGGCACCGGTTTCGCCCTGACCGTCAGCTCGGTGACGGCCGTGGCGCTGAACAGCGTGCCCCCCCCCGCACCTGGCGGGCACGGCCAGCGCCACCGCCAACATGCTGCGCGACCTCGGCTTCGCGCTCGGCCCCGTCGTCGTCGGCGCGGTCGCCCTCAGCGGCGCCGGGTCCGCGTTCGCGGCGAACCTGTCCGGCACCGGCCTGCCGGCCGGTCAGGTGGCGGCGGCACGCGAGACCGCCGAGGCCGGAGGGCCCATCGCCGTGAACAGCCTGCCGCCGGGCGCGCCGGGATCCGCGGCGCACGGTCTGGCCCTGGACGCCCTGGGCAGCGGCTTCAGCACCGCGTTCCTGGTGTGCGCCGCGGCGGCCGCCGTCGCCGCGGCGCTGACCTCCTTCGGCATGACCGGGACCCACACCCGCCGTTCCGCCGGGGACTCCGCCGGGGACGAGGTGTCCGCGCCCCTGCCGTCCGGGCGCGACGGCACACCGGAACCGGCCCCCATGTAGGCGGTCGGGCCCGGGTCCGGGGCTGCCGCGCCCCGGGGCCGACCTCCCGCCGTCGGTCACGCGCGCCCTGCGGTTCGCCCGCGGCGGGAGCCCGCGTACGCGGCGTCGCGCAGTCGGCGCAGGCGTCCGGTGGGGCGCAGTCCGGGCAGGCTGTGGGCGTAGGGGTCGTAGGACACCGTGTCGGTGACCGGGGCGTTGCGCACCTCTTCCAGGGTCAGCGAGGCGAAGGTGCGCCAGGGTTCGCCGGCGGCGGCCGCGCGCAGGTCGAAGCGGACGGGCCGGTCGACGACCGCCCGGCGCAGCGCCGGCACGGAGCCCCCGGTCGGGCCGGCGGTGCCGGGGACGGGGAAGGCCGCCAGCACGCGTGCGCGGTCGCCCACCCGGTAGGACAGCAGGGTGGAGTACGGTCCCGCCAGGGCCCTGGGCCGCAGCAGCGGCAGCCGGCGGCCGAGGCGGCCGGAGCCGCTCGACGTGAGCAGCATGTCGAGGACCGTGCCGGGACCGTCGGCATCCGTGACCCGTACGGCCAGGCCCAGTCCGTCCGGCAGCCGTCCGGGCAGGCCGAGCGCACGGGACCAGCGCACGGTCACCAGGTAGGATCCGGGCCGGTCCAGCCACGGCACGCCCCATCCCGCGCCGGTGCGGCCGGGCACGTCCAGCGTTCCGGAGCACAGCACTCCGTAAGGGTGCAGGGCCGGGGCCGAGCGCCACCGCGCCAGCCGGCCGGCGACTCGGTGCGCGGCCCTCTCGAGCATCACGGGGCGCCTCAGGAGCCGGGACGGATGACGGCGCGGACGCAGCCGTCGGTCTTGTGCTTGAACAGGTCGTAGGCCGTGGGTGCCTCGTCGAGCGAAACGGTGTGGGTCGCCAGGTGGGCCGTCTCGATCTCGCCGGCGGCGAGCCGCTCCAGGAGCATGGGGATGTAGCGCTGCCCGTGCATCTGCGCGCCGCGCACGGTGAGCCCCTTGTTGATCACGGCGCCGAGCGGGAACTTGTCGACCGCGCCCGCGAAGACGCCCAGGACGAAGACGGTGCCGGCCTTGCGGCAGGCGTGGATGGCCTGGCGTACGGCGGTGGGCCGGTCGGTCTGGAGCCGGAGCTGCTGCTTGGCCTGGTCGTACAGGTGCATCGGGCCGTCGCTGTGCGCTTCCATGCCGACCGCTTCGATGCACACGTCGGGACCGCGTCCGCCGGTGCGTTCGCGCAGTTCGGCGGCTACGTCCGTGGTGGTGTAGTCGATGGTCTCGGAGCCGGCGTACCGCTCGGCCATGGCCAGCCGCTCGGGAACGCGGTCGATGGAGATGACCCGTTCGGCGCCGAGCAGCAGCGCCGCCCTGGCGGCCATCTGCCCCACGGCGCCGCAGCCCCAGACCGCGACCACGTCGCCGGGCTTGACGCCCCCGAGATCGGCGCCCATCCATCCGGTCGGCACGGAGTCGGAGACGAACAGGGCACTGGTGTCGTCGATGCCGTCGGGGACGGAGAAGGCACCGTAGTCGGCGAAGGGGACGCGCACGTACTCGGCGTGGCTGCCGCGCAGGCCGCCCATGGCGTGGGAGTAGCCGAAGATGCCGGCGGTCTCGTAGCCGAACAGTGCCTGGCCGGCGCCGGGGTTGGTGTTGGTGTTGTCGCACAGGGACCACAGGTCGTTGGCGCAGTACCAGCAGCGCCCGCACCCGACGAAGGAGCAGACGACGACCCGGTCGCCGACCTTGTGCTTGCGCACGGCGGACCCGGTCTCCACGACCTCGCCGACGAACTCGTGGCCGATCACGTCACCGGCGCGCATCGCCGGGATGTAGCCGCCGATGAGGTGCAGGTCGGAGCCGCAGGTGGTGCCCGCGATCAGACGCACGATGACGTCCTGGTCGTTGCGCAGTTCCGGGTCGGGGACGTTCTCGACGGACAGCTTGTTCACGCCTTCCCAGCACAGGGCCTTCACAGCACTCCCTCCCCGCCGGAGCGTCGGCCGATCAGGCCGACCAGCCGGCCGCCCGCGGTCGGACGGGTCGTCGGCGGCGCGTCGGGCCGCAGCACCTCACCCGCCTCCAGGAGGGCCTTGGCCTCGCGCAGCGCGACCCGGACCTCCTGGCGCGGATCCTGTCCGGCCAGGCGCGCGGGCAGGGAGGACGACAGGTCGGACGGCGGTTCCTTCAGCCGCGCCGCCAGTTCCGTGCCGCGGTCGCCCGGTGCCGGACGGACCCGCACGTCGATCCTGTCCTCGAGCCTCTGCAGGGAAGCGGGCAGCCTCCCGTCCGGCCGCACGTCCGTCATCGGGCGGTTGACCGTCACCGTGAGCCACCGGTCGCCCGCCCGGTCGTCGGCCCGGTTTCCCGACCGGGCCCTGCGCACCGCCACGGTCCCGGCGGCGACCGCCGGGACCATCCACAACGCCTTCTTCATGAGATGAGCCGCCTTCCGCCTCGGCACGTGGCCGTCGCCGTCCTGCGGCGGGTTTCCGCGACCGCCGGAGTGAAACGGCGGTGACCAGCCGAGCCGTCCGGAACGCGCCGGGGGGTGTCCGCCCGGTGGTCCGGGTGCCCGGGCGGCACGCCGTGCAACGGTCCACCGGGCGACCGCGGCCTTCCGGCGCCACCAGGTGACCGCGGCCTTGCGGCGCTCGATCGTTCCGTACGGGTTCGCGCACCGGTACGGGTGCAGGGCCCGGTGTGCGTCTCACCGCTCACCGCTTGTTCTCCGCCTGGGGCCCGGTCCGGGTCTTCTCGGTCCTCCCGGGCGTGCCGGGCCGTGCGTCGGGGGTCTTCGTCCTCGACGAGGCGCCCGCCTCCGTACCCGGCCCGTCCGGCGTCCGGCCGCTCGGGGTCACGCGCGAGCCGGAGTCCGGTGCCGGGGCGGCGCCGGTGTCTGCGGCGCCGGTGTCCGGTGTCCGGCCCGGGACGGTGGGGACGGCACGGGTGATGCGTTCGGTGGCGGTGTCACCGAGCGGTCCGGCGGAGGTGTCGCGCGGCGGTCCGGCGGAGGTGTCGCGGGGGGAGGACGGCGGAGTCGCCGGTGTCGTCCCGTTCCTCGTCGTGGAGGAGGCATGCGGGGGTTCGGCCTGCGTGGAGGGGCGGTCGACGGCCCGGGGCGCACGGGCGTCGCTCCCTTGGCTCGGGGAACCGTCGGGGACGACGAAGGCGGCGGCCATGACGGCGGCGAGCGTGGCGGTTCCACCGGCGATCAGGGCCCGGCCGCGTGCGGACGCGGTCTTCGGTCCGGCCGTGCCCGCGGTGGGCGGCGGGTCCCGGTGGGTGGGGCCGGCGTCCCGCACCGGCGTCCGGCTCGGAACGAGGCTCGTGGCCGCGGCCGTTGCGGCAGCCGGGGACGGAAACGGCACGGGGCCGGCCGTTCCCGCCAGGGCTGCCAGTCTCCGGGCGCAGTCGGTCGCCGTCGGACGGGACTGATCGTCCAGGGCCGTCATGTCCCTCAGCAGGGACCGGAGTTCTTCCGGCAGGGAGTCGGGCAGGACGGGCCGGCGGTGGAGCCGCGCGATCGCGGCCTCGAGCGGGGCGCCCTCGTACTCCAGCCTGCCCGTGAGACATTCGAGGAGCACGAGACCGAGGGCGTAGATGTCGGCGGGCCGGCCGACGGGCCGGCCGAGCACCTGCTCGGGTGCGAGGTAGGCCGCCGTGCCGATGAGTGCGCCGGTGTCGGTGCGGGTGGTGGCGTCGAGCAGCCGGGAGACACCGAAATCGGTCAGGTGGGGGGTGCCGGACCGGTCCAGGATGATGTTGGACGGCTTGACGTCGCGATGAACGACCGACGCCTCGTGGGCGTGGGCCAGGGCCCGGGCCAGGCCGGCGCCGAGGGCGGCGGTCTCTTCGGGCGGCAGGGGGCCCGCGGCGATGCGGCCCTTCAGCGTGGGGCCCTCGATCAGCTGCATGACCAGGTAGGCACGGCCGTTGTGCAGTCCGGTGTCGTACGCGGTGACCAGCCCCGGATGCTGCAGCCGGGCCAGGATCACCCCCTCGCTCCGGAAGCGCTCCTCCATGTCGGCGTCGGCGCCGGTGCGGAAGACCTTGACCGCCACCGGCCGCCGCAGCCGCAGGTCGAGTCCGCGGTGGACGTCGGCGGCACCGCCCGAGCCGATGAGCGCGTCCAGGCGGTACCGTCCGGCGAGCACTTCGGCGGAGCACCGGGAGGCCAGTGCCAGAGCCGACTCACGGAGCCTCATTCCGTCTCCCAACGCCTCGAGGGGTTCGTGCAGGCGCTCGTCACCGACGGCGCCGGTCCCACGTACCCGCGAGAGGCCGGGCTATCCGTCCCGGAAGGGGTTCGGGAAGCCGGGGCCTGTTCGCGTCCCGGGGAGACCGTCACGCGGGGATCGGTGGCAGGGACAGGACGCACCCGCGACGCGCAGGGCGTCCGGCCTGCGTACTTCCCGTCCGCGCCACCGCCCGGCCCGTCCGCGGGGCGGTGCCCCCCGGCCGGCTCCGTCGAGAGCGAAGGCGCCCCGCACGGCACGCCGTCGGCTCACGCCGAAGAGGTCGGCGAGGCGCTGCCCGCCTTTCTCCCCCGGTGGTCCGGAGCCGGGCGCGCGTGCCCGGCGCGAGGCGCGTCCGGCCGCGGGGGCCCGCGTGCGCCGTCGCCCTCCGGACGGTGCGTCACCGTCCGGAGAGCGACGGCACCGGTGCGGTCACCGGGCGGAACGGGCCGTTCTGGCGAGGTTGTTGTACAGGCGCCTCAGGTGCTTGGCCACGGGGCACTGCGCACCGTCCGCGTCACATTGACGACAGGCCCGCAGGTGGTGTTCGTAGTCCTGGCGCGCCTGCTCGAGGCGGTCGTATGACGGCTGCATGGGTTTTCCTGATGGTCGGCCGGGTGCCACGGATCACGGGCACGGGGGAGGGCACCTCAATCGGTTGCCTGAGGCGCACACGTCAACTGTGATCTTGTTACTCGGAGTACGGCAAACCGAGCCGATCCGCCGTGGCCGGTCGACGACATTCCCGGCCAAAACCGGCCGATGTCCGCCCGTCCGGCCGCGTCGTACGAGGGGCACCGGCTGTCCGGTCGAGGTCATCCCCCCACTGTGTGGCTGTGCCTCCGCTTCCCGCTGCCGTCCCGCGAGGCCGAGGAGCCCATGCTCGAGCGCGGGACCGTCGTCTCCCGTGAGACGGTGCGCCGAGTCCGGCAGCGGTGCGCGGGCGCGCTGCGCCGCCGGCGTGTCCACCGCGCCGTGACCACACGGCCGGAACCCGGCTCCACCGCGCCCCGGCACACCGCCAGACACCCCTGCACCCCACACCGTGACAACGCCGCCCGGAGACCCGCGGGACGGGGCCCCCGCGGATCCCTCGGGACAGCGGGGCCGTCAGGGCGAGGGCGTCCTCGGTGGTGACGGTTCTGGGCACGGCGTGCCCTCCGAGGGGGTGCGCAGGGACCTGTACGAGGGTCAGCGCCAGGCCTGTCGTTCCTGGCTGCGAGGGTCGTCGACCTGGGTCCACTCGGCGTCGATGCGCATGGTCGGCCTGCGCTCGGTGTCGTACGGGTCCCAGCCGGGGTCGCCCGTCCTGGCGAACCGGATCCAGGTGGCGTGCATGCGGGCGGCGAGGTCCGCGGGTGGCTCCTCGGGTCCGAGCAGGGCGGCGCGGCCGTGCAGCCGGGGAAGACGCGAGAGGTCGAAGACGAAGGGCAGCTCGACCGCGTGGGCGGCGCCGAGCTCTCCGTCCAGGGCCTGGGAACGCCAGGCGAACTCGTAGGCGTACGTGGCGGACCGGGCATGGGCGGCGTGCGCCCCGGCCAGGGCCCAGCTGCCCGCGCCGAACAGCGCGTCGCCCATGATGGCGGAGCGCAGCTCACCGAAGGACGCCTCGGGGCGTGTCTTGCGGTAGGTCTCGACGAGTCGCACCGGATCGGGGTGCGAGCGTGCCGCCGCGTCGTCGACGTCCTCGGCGGTCGAGGTGGCGTACTTGCCCACGGGGACCAGGTAAAGGTTTCCTTCCTCGGTGTTGGTCCCGATGAGCAGGTCGACACCGGCGCTCAAACCGGCGGCGACGGATTCGGCGGGCTGTGTGTCGAGGACCAGGCTGAAAGGGCTGAGGCCGATCAGCGGGTCGCGGTGGGTCCCGGTCCTCAGATCGATGCCCGCGAGGCGGGAGGCGGCCTCGACCAGGCGCTCGTCGGAGAGCTCCGCGAAGGCGTCGACCCGGGGCTCGATGCCCAGGATCTCGGTCGCCGCCCGGGTGACGCGGGCGGCCTGCTCGGTGGTGAACGCGCCCAGGCCGCTGCCGCTTTGGACGATCGCCCGGCGGAAGAGGCCCGCGGCTTCGGGGGTGGCGAGGACGCCGCCGACGATGGTCGCCCCCGCCGACTGGCCGAAGAGGGTGACGTGGTGCGGGTCACCGCCGAAGGCCGCGATGTTCTCCCGCACCCAGCGCAGCGCGGCGACGACGTCGAGCAGGCCGCGGTTGGCGGGCGCGTCGGGGAGGTCGAGGAATCCCGCGACGCCGAGCCGGTAGTTGAGGGTGACGAGGACGACGCCGTCGCGGGCGAAGGCGGAGCCGTCGTGGAGCGCGGACCGCGTCGATCCGGCGACGAATCCGCCACCGTGGACGAACACCATGACGGGCAGGTCGCGCTTCGCCGCTGCGGGCGTGAAGACGTTGACGGTGAGGTAGTCCTCGCCGCGGCTCCAGCCGGCTCCGAAGTAGGGCGACATGTCCACGTGGCCGAGCCTGCGCTCGGACTGCGGCGCGTTCGGCCCGGGCACGGTGGCGTCCCGTACACCGTCCCACCGCTCGTGGGGCTGCGGCGGCGCGAACCGGCCGGCGCCGCGGGGCGCGGCGGCGTAGGGGATGTTCAGGAAGGCGGTGGTGCCGCCCCGGCACAGGCCACGGACGGCTCCCTGCGCGGTGGTCACGACGGGGTCGGGGTGGTGGTTCACGGCGGTGCCTTTCCGTGGGGTCTCAGGCCTGCTCGGTGTACGGGGCGAAGGGGGCCCAGCCCTTGATGGCGAACCTGCTTCCCTCCCGCACCACTTCGGCGGCGCCGTGGCCGCCCAGGTGCGCGGGGATCACGAGTGCGTTGTTGTCCGCCGCCCAGCCGAGTACCTTGCGGCGGGTGGCGCGGGCGCCCGCGGGGTCCTCGCAGAAGCAGCTGTTGGCGTCCGGTTCGAGGATCTGCACCGGGCTGTGCAGCATGTCGCCGACGAACACCGCGCGGTCCGTCCCGGAGGTGAGGGTCAGGACGCAGGAGCCGGGGGTGTGTCCGGGAGCCGCGTCCAGGCGCAGACCGGCGTCGATCTGGTGGCTGCCCTCCCACAGCAGTGTCCGGCCGGCCCGGTGCACCGGAGCCACGCTGTCCTCGAAGACGTTCTGGTTGCCTCGGCCGAGCAGCGGTTCGTGGCCGTTCTCGGGATTCCAGAAGTCGAAGTCGTCCTTCGGCACCAGATAGGTGGCGTTGGGGAAAGTGGGCACCCATTGCCGGCCGTCCAGGTATGTGTTCCAGCCGACGTGATCGATGTGGAGATGCGTGTTGATCACGATGTCCACGTCCTCGGGCTCGACTCCGGCCCGGGCGAGATCGGTCAGGAAGTCCGTCTCGAGGTGGCTCCAGACCGGCGCGTACGGGCGCTCCTTGTGGTTGCCCACGCCGGTGTCGACGAGGATGGTCCTTCCCTCGCTGCGCAGCAGCCAGGTCTGGATCGCGGAATTCACGGTGTTGGTCTCGGGATCCAGGAAATGAGGGGTCAGCCACGGTTCGCCGTCCTCCCACACTCCCTTCGGGATGTCCGGGAAGAAGGTGTCGGGCGTCATCTCGACGGAGCCGAAGTATTCCCGCACCCGGGTGACGCTGACCTTGCCGAGCGTGATGTGGTCCATGAGGCGTCCTTGGGAGTTCGGGGGATTTCCCGAACCGTACGGGCGGCCCCGGCGGCCGGGGTATCCGTAACGTGACTGCATCTGTGCGCACGCCCCGGGCACGGGGCGCGGCCGCTTGTAGCCTGGGCGGGCAGGGCAAGGCGGCTCCCGTTCGTGGGCCACGGTTCGCGGAGGCCTCGTGGACGAGCACACAGGCGACCTCGGTGCGGTCACGAAACCGGATCCGGAGGAGCCGTTCGTCGGCCGGGACGCGGAGCTGGGACGCCTCCTTCGTGCGGTGGAGTCGGCGTCGGCCGACCGCGTGGTGATGCTCGTCGGTGGCATGGGCGTGGGGAAGAGCGCCCTGCTGGACCGTGCGGTGCGTCGGGCCGAGGTGAGAGGTGCCCGAGTACTGCGCGCCGAGGGCAGCGAGTCGGAGGCGAACCTGACGTTCGCCGCCCTGCATCAGCTGCTGCGGCCGCTGCCGGCGCAGGTGGACGGACTGCCGGAGAGGCAGCGCACCGCGATACGGGACGCCTTCGGCACGGGACCGGCCACGCCCCGGCCTGCGCACGCGCCCGATCCGCTGTTGATCGGGGTCGCCGTGCTGAGCCTGCTCTCGTCCCTGGGCGACCGGCAGCCCGTCCTCGTGGTGCTCGACGATGCGCAGTGGTTCGACCGCGCTTCCCTGGACGCGCTGCTCTTCGTCGCCAGGCGTCTGGAAGGTGAACCGGTCACGATGCTGATCGCGGCCCGTGACGGCGACCGCCTCGCGGGATTCGACCGGCACGTGCCCACGCTCGTCCTCGAACCGCTCGACAACGCCGCGTCGAACCGGCTGCTGGACCGGCAACCGGAGAGTCCCACCGGCCACACCAGGACGCGCATCCTCGACCAAGCAGGCGGCAACCCCCTGGCGCTGGTGGAACTCGCGAGGGCGGCCGCCGCCCAGGACTCGGCCGCAGCGCTGCCGTCCGCAGGTCCGCTTCCCCTCGCCGACCGCCTGGAGGGGATCTTCGCCGCTTGCCTCGACGGCCTCCCCGCCGGCACGACGCGGGCCCTGCTGGTCCTGGCCGCCATGGACAGCGCCGACTCCCCGATCGCCGTCCCGGCCGGGCTGCCGGACGCCGAGGACGAGGCCTGGCTGCCGGCCGAGCGGGCCGGGCTGGTTCGGCGAACCGGCCGGAACATCCGCTTCCGTCACCCGCTGGTCCGGTCCGCCGTGTATCACGCCGCGCCCGCGGGCGCCCGGCGCGAGGCTCATCTCACGCTCGCCGAACTGCTGCGGGACGAACCGGACCGGCGCGCCTGGCACCAGGCCGCCGCCTGCCCGGGCCCGGACGCCGCCGTGTCGGCGGAGCTGGAGCGGACCGCCGACCGGGCCCGCCGCCGCGGCGGTCACGCGGCGGCGGCCAGGGCCCTCCAGCGTGCAGCGGAGCTCGCGCCACGGCGCGGGGACAGCGCCCGGCTGCTGGTCGAAGCCGCCTCAGCGGCCGTGTTCACCGGTGACCTCGCTTGGGTCGAGGAACTGGCCGCCGCGGCCCGCGCGCGCACGGACGACCCGTCGCTGCTGGCTTCCGCCACCGTGCAGGCCGGCCGGCTGGCGATCCTGACCCCGCACCACACCGCGGTTTTCTCCCGGCTGACCGACGCCGCCGAGGAATTGGCGGTCTCCCGGCCCGCCGCCGCGCTGGACCTCCTGGCCGGCGCCGCCGTAGTCCGCTTCTACTCCGGGGAGGAAACCCAGCTCCGCCGCATCCGGGACATTCTGGGACGCCTTCCCGAGGACGCCTCGTCCGCGGGCCTGCGCACCTGGGTCAGGGTCGTGTCGGACCCCTTCGGCGGCAGGGACGCATCCCTCTCCCTGCTCGCGCAGTCGGTCGCCGAGGCGGAAGCCCGGCCGGAGCGGCTCACCGCCGTCGGGATCATGGCGTGGTTGCTGGACGAGACCCCGCAGGCCGTCCGCGCCTTCGACGAGGCCTTCGACCGCTGGCGGGTGCAGGGATCGCTGCCGGAGGGCCTGGGCGGCGCGGTCGCCTGGGCCTGTGTGGAACGAGGACGGTGGGACCAGGCCCGGGAGGCCTGCGCCCGTACCACCGCGGTCGCCCAGGCAGCCGGCCTCGACCACGCCGCGGCCTGCGCGGCCACCGTGGATGCCGTCGTGCTGGCCTACCAGGGGGACGCGCCGGCGGCCCGCGCCCGGGCCGGCGAGGCGCTCGCCCTGATCGATCCGCTGGAGAGCCGTTCGGTCTCGGTCCATGCCCGTCGTGCGCTCGGCGCCGCGGCGGCCGCGGACGGCGCGTACGAGACCGCCTACGACCAACTGCGCATGGCTTTCACGGCAGACGGCGCGCCCGTGCACTACCACGCCTCCTTCCCGGTCCTCGCGGATCTGGCCGCCGCCGCCGTGCGCAGCGGCCGCCGCGAGGACGCCGCCGCGATCGTCGAGCGCTGCGCACGCGTGCTCGCGGACAGAGCCTCACCCCGCCTGTACGCGCTGATCAGCCGAGCCCGTGGCCTGCTGGCCGGGCCCGAGGACGCCGAGCCGTACTTCCGGGCCGCCCTGGCCGACCCGGTCCTCGAGCACTGGCCCTTCGAACGCGCCCAGACCCTGCTCGACCTCGCCGAGTGGCTGCGGCGCCGTCGGCGCATCGCGCAGGCGCGGGCGCCGCTCACCGACGCCCTGGAGACCTTCCGCCGCCTGGGCGCCCGCCCGTGGATCGAGCGCGCGCGGGCCGAATCGCGCGCTGCCGGCCTCGACGTCACGGACACGGCCCCCGACGCGCTCGCCGAACTCTCCCCGCGACAGCAGCAGATCATCAGGCTCGCCGCCCGCGGGCTGACCAACCGCGAGATCGGCGAGAGGCTCTTCCTCTCCCCGCGCACAGTCAGTTCGCACCTCTACCGCAGCTTCCCCAAGCTGGGCATCACCGCCCGCTCCCAGCTGCGTGACCTCGTCGACGGCGCCCTCGCGCCGGCCGGCCGCCGGGAATGAGGGCACGCCCGGTCACGGAAGCAGTCACCCGACGCACACCGCCCGCCGGGCCCGCACCGGCCGCAGGGGGAGGAAACAGGCACCCGCCGGGTGGCCCCTCGGCCCCGGCGTCCCGAAGCCCTCCGCCTGTCCCCGCGTGCCCTGCGGCCGGGCGGGGACGGCCGTCATCATGGAGGTGGCGAGGTCGTCCGGACCGTGCCGCCGCGAGCGCGGGCCGCTCCCGGCGGTACGCCCAGGACGCCGGGAGGACAGGTGGGCCTCATGGACGACGCGGCAGCAGTGGACCGCCGGGCGGTCCACGAGGAACTGGAGCGGGCCCGCACGACGTTCCACCGACTCCTCGACAGCGCCGGCGACACCGACCTGCGCCGCGGCACCGAGGGCACCCGCTGGACCAATGAGCAACTGCTGTTCCACATGCTCTTCGGCTACGTCCTGATCCGGCCGCTGCTGGCACTGCTGCGGGTGTTCGGGCGGCTGCCGCCCGGCGCCGGCCGGGCCTTCGCCCGGGTCCTGAACGCCGGGACCGGGCCGTTCGACGTCATCAACTACCTGGTCCCGGTCGGCGGCGCCAGAGTCCTGGGCCGGAGCCGGACGGGAACGGCGTTCGACCGCGTGATCGCCTGGCTGCACCGCCGTCTCGACGCCGAGCGGGAGGCGGACCTGAGGCTCGCCATGCACTACCCGACCCGCTGGGACCCGCTCTTCCAGGACGTCATGACCGTCGCGGACCTCTACCGTTACCCGGTCCGGCACTTCGACTTCCATCGCCGGCAGCTCACGCTGGCCGACGACGGCCGCCGAGTGCGGGATCCCGCTCCGGCCGGTCCCCGGCCCTGTGCGTGACCCGTCCCGGCGGGCCGGCGCGACGGTCAGTGGCTTGCCCACAGCGGCCGGCACGGACGGCTCGAGTCAGCAGCGGTCCCGGGCGCCGCGCCGCCCGGAGGTGAGGAGCCCCGCTTCCCCGGGCCTCTTCAGGTGAGGGGGACGGCCGGCCGGGACACTGCGACGCCGGAGAGGTCGCACACGCACGCCTCGCCGCCCGCGGAGGGTCGCGGTTCGAGCGGCGCCGGCGCGGCCGCCCCGGCTCCCGGTCGCGGAGTGCCCGTTCACCGTCCGCACGACTGCGGATTGGGCGGGAGAACAAGATCTGTGCCCGGGGCGTGCGGGTTCGCGCGCGTCTCTGATTGACTCCGCGCCCACCACCCCCACCCGTACGCGCACCCGTTCCGGGTGCCGGATCAACGTGAGCGGAGCCGCCCCCATGTCCTTCGGACCGCAGCCCTGGCACGGGCCGCCGCCCCATGACGAGCCCGCAGCCGGCGCGCGGCCTCCGGCGGAGCACGAGCGACGCGACGCCGAGGAGGCGGCGCGGCTGGCCGTCGGGCTGCGGCTCGGCGTCCGGATCGCCGTCGCCTGGCTGCTCTACGTGCTGCCCGCCGCCGTCATGCCGGCCGTGTACGGCACGCGGATCGCCGGACCGGTGAGCCTCGGCGTGGTCCTGGCCGCGGTGCCCTTCGCCGTCGGCGTGCACGCGCTGGTGGTGCACGGGCGGCGGGTCGACCGGCTCGAGCCGCAGCCGGGCGCCCGGAGGTGGTCGTGACCACGCTGCTCGATCCCTCGTCCCGGTCCCTCGTCTTCGCCGTGTTCTCGGTGTTCGTCGTGATCTGCCTGATGCTGTGCATCGTCACCGGCGCCGACGAGGACGACCGGGCCCTCGTACGGTCCGACAGCCGCCGGCTGCGCTCCTGGCAGCAGGGCATCGCGATGGGCGGCGACACCACCACGGTCGCGACCGTCACCGTACTGGTGGGCATGGTCGCCGCGTTCGGCTTCGACGGCCTCGGCGTCATGCTGGGCAGCCTGATCGGGGTCATGCTGCTCCTCGTGCTGATCATCGAGCCGCTGCGCGGGCACGCCTCGCTGACGGCCGCGGACATGCTGGACGCGCGCGGCAGCGGCGGGCCCGCCGTGCGCGTCTCGTGGGGCGTGGTGACCCTGCTCGTCTGCTTCCCGCTGCTGGTCGTGCAGCTGGTGGTGGTCGGCAACGTCGCCGCCGCCCTGGTCGGACAGCCCGGCGTGCGGACCGGCTGCATCGTGGTGATCGGCTGCGTGATGACGGCGCTGGCCGTCAGTGGCGGGATCCGGGGCACGGGCGTGGTGATGATCGCGAAGTCGGCGATCGCCCTGCCCGTGCTGGTGGTCGCCGCCGTGCTCGTGCTCGTCCGCTTCGGCGGGGACCCCGGGCGGCTGCTCGACGCCGCCGCGCACGGTTCGCGGATGGGCGAGGCGTATCTGCGTCCGGGCGGCTACACCGGTGAGGGGTGGGTGGGGGCCGTGAACCGGATCGGGCAGACCTTCGGCATGTCGATGGCCACGCTGGCGATGCCCGCCGTGCTGATGCGGGCGATCTCGACGAAGAGCCCGCGCGGCGCCCGCACCGTCGGCCGCTGGATGCTCGGCGAGCTCACCCTGCTGTACGGCACGCTCGCCGTCGTCGGCGTCGGCGCGGCGGCCCTCGCCGGCGAGGCGCTGCGCGAGGCGGGTCCGGCGGCGCAGGTGTTCACGCCGCTGGTGTTCGGGCGGGCGCTCGACAGCGGCGGCGTCCTGGTCGCGGCCCTGGCCTGCGTCCTCTTCCTCACCGCGCTCGCGGCCGTGGTGGATGTGACCCTCGCCGCCGGCATCGCCCTGGGACGGGACGTGCTGGGTGCCTCCGGCAAGGCGGACGGCGCCGCGTCGCGGTGGTCGGCGGCGCTGACGGGGGCGGTCTCCGCGGTCGCGGCGGTCGTCGCCGCCGACTGGAACCTGGTGGTCGTCTCGACGCTCTGGCTCGCCGTCTGCGGCGCCGCCCTCGCGCCCGTGCTGCTGTACGCCCTGTACTGGCCCGGATTCACCGCCCGCGGTGCACTGTGGTGCCTGTGGGGGGCCACCGTGCTGAGCATCGTGGCGCTCGCGCTGTCGCCGTACGCGTCCGGCACACCCGAGTCGATCTTCCCGGAGCACGACTTCCGGGTCTGGGACGTGACGATCCCGGGCCTGGTGACGGTGCCGGCCGGATTCCTGCTGGGCTGGCTGGGCAGCGTCACGGATCCCCGCCGGGCGGCGGGCGACGTACCGGGTTCCGGGCGCCGCAGGGAACCGGACACCGTCTGAACCGTCCGCGCGCCGCCCACCGATGGTTTTCGGTGGGTGGCACGGTCATATCCGGTACACGCACCCGGATGCGGAGGACACCATGACGCGGAAGATCATCGCCAGTCTGTTCATCTCGCTCGACGGCGTCGTCGAGGCGCCCGATCAGTGGCATTTCCCGTACTTCAACGACGAGATGGGAGCCGCCGTCGGCGCGGGCCTGAACACCGCGGAGGTCCTGCTCTTCGGCCGCAGGACGTACGACGGTTTCGCCGGCGCCTGGCCCGGACGGGAGGCGGCGGGCGGCGAGGACGCGGGCTTCGCCCAGCAGCTCGGCGACATGCGGAAGATCGTGTTCTCACGCCGGCGGCTCGACCTGGACTGGCGGAACTCCGAGCAGGCGCAGGGTGACGTCGCCGAGGTCGCCGCCGCGCTGAAGAGCGAACCGGGCGGTGACATCGCGCTGAGCGGCTCGGTCTCCGTCGTCCGGCAGCTGCTGGCCGCGGGCCTCCTCGACGAACTGCACCTCCTGGTCCACCCGATCGCCGTGCGCAAGGGCATGCGCCTGTTCGACGAGGGCGAGCCGTCGATCCCGCTGAAGCTGCTGAAGTCGGAGACGTTCACCACGGGCGTGCTGAACCTCGTGTACGGGCCCGACACCGCGCCGCCGACGGGCGGTTACGAGGAGGCCGTCGCCACGCTCGGGGAGTGAGGGCCACGCGGGGAACCGGGGCCCGGCCGCCCCGGAGCCCCTCCCCCGGCGCCGCCCCGCACGGTGTGAACGGCCGCGCGGCACCCGCCGGTCACCGTGGTGCCGCCCGTTCCCGTACCGGACGTCGCCGGGACCGCGGCCGGGCCCCGGGACGTCCCGTGCGCGGCGGAACCCCTCGCCGGCCGGGTGCCACCGGAGCCGGGCGGTGCCGAGGTGCCGGCCGGCGCGCGGTGGCCGCACGTACGCCGTGCCCCGGTGACGGTCAGACGCTCATCCGGCCGGTCCGCCGCCCGGCGTGGCGGCAGCGGGCCAGAGCCCGGCGGCCGAGGAGCACGGCGCCCAGCCCCAGCGGGACGGCCACGACGGCGCCGACGATCCCGTTGCCGGTGCCGGGACCACCACTGGAGGTGGCCACGTGCAGCACCGCGAGGACCGTGCCGGCCAGCCCCACCGCGATGGCCGCCGCCCCGCCGGTGCGCGCGTTGCCCGTGCCGGTCCGGCGGTCGGCGCGGGTCAGGGCCAGCCGGCCGATGACCAGTCCGAGCGCCCCTGCTCCGAGGGCCAGATTGGCGCCGGTCCGCCCGTCGCCGATGATTCCGCCCTCGGCGGCCGCCGCCATCAGTGCTGCTGAAACGCTCATGCCGCTCTCCTCCTTCTCCCCCGCTGCTTCCGGGGTCCGATGTGCCTCGAGCATGCGCGCCGGTCCTCCTGCCGGTCGTCCGGCAGGCGCAGGCACTTCCCGCTGCCGCCGCTGCGGCACCCGGATACCGCGGATGCCGCAGACGGCGTTCCGGTACCGCACATGTGGTAGCCGACCGCTCGTCCATGAGCCGGACTCGCCCGCCACCGCATCCGGCTACGGTGCACCCATGGGCAAAGGACGGTTCGCTGTCCCGGCCGGAGTCACCGACTGGGTGATCGCCGTGGGCGTGACGGCGCTGCTGCTGGGCACCGGGCTGTCCGGGCCGCACCCGGCCGGGGTGCGCGAGTCGCTCGGCTCCGCGCTGCTGGCGGCCGGCGGGCTGGCGCTGGCCGCGCGCCGGAGGTCACCGCTCGTGGTCCTGGCCGTCACCGGCCTGTGCGCGGTGGGCCACCAGGCAGCCGGTTTCGACGTGCTCGCCGTCTCCTACCTGGTCGCGGTCTACGGCGCGGTGCGCGCCGGGCACCGCACGGTCGCACTGGCGGCGTCCTCGGGCCTGCTGGCCGTGCTCCACCTCACCGCCCTGGTCTTCCAGGACGGATCCGCGCGCGAGGTCGTGGCACAGGCCCGGAGCACCCTCGAGCTCGCCTGGCTGATCGCCGCGTTCGCCGCCGGGGAGGCGGTGCGGCAGGCCGAACGGCGGGCGGACGAAGCCGAACGCACCCGTGAGGAGACGGCGCGCCGCCGGGCCGACGAGGAGCGGCTGCGCATCGCGCGGGAGCTGCACGACTCGCTCACCCACCAGATCTCGGTCATCAAGGTGCAGTCCGAGGTCGCCGTCCACGTGGCCCGGCGGCGGGGCGAGCAGGTGCCGGAGGCCCTGCTGGCGATCCAGGAAGCCGGACGGGAGGCGAGCCGGGAGCTGCGCGCGACCCTGGAGGCGCTGCGCGACGACGACACCACTCCGCCGCCCGGACTCGACCACATCCCGGACCTGGTCGAACGGTTCCGGGCGACCGGCCTGGAAACGACGCTCACGACAGAAGGACAGCCGCACGCCGTGCCGGCGGCGGTGGGCCGCACCGCC
Source organism: Streptomyces sp. Tu 3180 (assembly GCF_009852415.1). Taxonomy (NCBI): domain Bacteria; kingdom Bacillati; phylum Actinomycetota; class Actinomycetes; order Kitasatosporales; family Streptomycetaceae; genus Streptomyces; species Streptomyces sp. Tu 3180. The sequence continues at coordinate 1,145,232 of NZ_WOXS01000002.1, forward strand.
TACCGGATCGTTCAGGAGTCGCTCACCAACGTCACCCGGCACGCCGCCGCGACCACCGCCTCCGTGCTCATCGCCTACCGGACGGACGCCCTCGCCATCCGTGTCGACGACGACGGAAGGGCCGCCCCGCACGCCGCGCCGACGCCCGGCCTCGGGCTGCTCGGCATGCGCGAACGCGTCACGGCCCTGGGCGGCCGGCTGCGCACCGGGCCGCGCGGCGCGGGCGGCTTCACCGTCCAGGCCGAACTCCCCACGAACGGAGCACCGTGATCCGTGTCCTGCTCGTCGACGACCAGCCGCTCATCCGCAGCGGCTTCCGCGCGCTGCTCGACCTCGAGGACGACATCGAGGTGGTGGCCGAGGCCGCCGACGGCCGAGAGGGTTTGGCGCTCGCCAGGGAGCAGCTGCCCGACGTCGCGCTCATCGACATCCGAATGCCGGTCGTGGACGGCATCGAAGCGACCCGGCGTATCGCCGCGGACCCGGCCCTGGCCTGCGTACACGTCGTCATGCTGACCAACTACGGCATGGACGAGCACGTCTTCGACGCGCTGCGCGCCGGCGCCGCCGGCTTCCTCGTCAAGGACATCGTGCCGGAGGACCTCCTGCACGCCGTACGCGTCGCCGCCCGTGGTGACGCCCTGCTCGCGCCCGCGATCACCCGCAAGCTCATCGACCGGTACGTCACCCAGCCGCCCCCCTCCCGTACCGGCAGCGGCCTCGAGGAGCTGACCGGCCGCGAGCGCGAGGCAGTGGCCCTGGCCGCACGGGGCCTGTCCAACGACGAGATCGCCGACCGCCTGGTCATCAGCCCGTTGACCGCCAAAACCCACATCAACCGGGCCATGGCCAAGCTCCACGCCCGCGACCGCGCCCAGCTCGTCGTCCTGGCCTACGAGTCCGGCCTGGTGACCCCGCGCACTTCCTGACCCCGCACGCCGTCGACGACGAACACGAGGCAGCCGTTGCCGTCGTGCTCGATCGCCCCGGTGCGGAAACCGGTGGCCCCGGCGCCGGTGCGCACGAACTCGCGTACGCACTCGCCAAGGGCGTCGGCCGGAGGCTGCAGGTACTGTTCGGTCCGGTCGCCGCCGGAGGGGCAGGTCGCCGGGTCGGGTCGGCCGACGCCGTCGGCCCGCCGCCCGGCCGGCCCGTTCAGGGGCGCCCGCCCGGAGGCCGCGGCGCCGCGAGCCGGACCGGACGACCCGCGGGGAGTACGCCTTGTCCGCGATGACCGTCCCGGGCCCGCGACGCGGCCGGCGCACGGTCGGATCGCGTGGGTGTCACTCCGGCACTCGCCGTGCGCCCGTGCCGTCTCCCGGCTTCGCCACGGGGAGCGGGTGCATCCCCCGCCCCGTGCCGGGCAGTGCGGTGGCCGCCTCGCGTTCCCGTGCCGCCCGCTCGGGATGCCTGTGTCGCCAGTAGGGATTGTCGTGCGAGAGCTTGCTGGAGACCCGGCCGTACATGCCGAACGTCGCGATGACCAGTCCCATGACGAAACTGAAGATCACGTTGGTCATGCCGAAGTCGAGGATGTTGGCGGGGCGGTCCAGCACGAAGAGGTGAGCCAAGCCGCTCAGGACGAACAGCGCGCCCACCGTCATGTTGAGGGTGGAGGCGAAGTTGCCGCCGATCACGGCTCCGGCGATCAGCGCCAGACCCACCACGGTGGAGATGACGCTGAGCGCGATGTTGGTGCTCATGCCCGCGATCGTGTCGCCCGCCGTGTCGAAGGGGCTCAGGGCGTCGGCGAAGCCGAGGCCCGCGAAGGTGAGCAGGACAAGGCCGCAGAAACCGGCGCCGTAACGGTAGACGGTCGCCAGGTGGTGGTCGACCGGGAGCTCGTCTTTCAGCTTCATGCCCGTGTTTCGCCGGACACGAGGTGAACGGATGCGGTTTCGCGCCCTTGGCGGTTCACGGTGGTGCCCGGGCGAACCCGCGGGTGAGGCGGTCGGACTCGCCGTTCATTCGGCGCAGCGGGACGGCGGAGGACTGCAACCGCACCGGGCGGTCTCCCAGAAGAGATGCCGGGGGCGTGCCGGAGCCGCTCACGCCCCCCGGCACAAGGTAACTTAATCATTGAGATACTTAATCGATGACTTGTTTCCCCTTCCGTTTGGAATGCTCATGAGAACCGCATCGCGTTGGGCCCGGTGGCTCGTCCCTCTCGTTCTGCTGCTCGTCTGGTTGGGGGTGGGGGGAACGCTCGGGCCCTATGCGGGCAAGCTGGGGGAGGTCGCCACCAACGACCAGGCCGCCTTCCTCCCGCAGAGCGCCGAGTCCACCAAGGTGCTCAAGGCTCAAGAGGCGTTCGACCAGTCGGAGACCCTGCCCGCCGTCGTGGTCTGGACGGCGGACGGGAACCGGGTCACCGAGGCCCAGCAGGCGGCCGCCACCGACGCCGTCGGTGCGCTCGCCGGGACGACCGGGGTCGCCGGCAGTCCGTCACCCGCTCTGGCCTCCGAGGACGGGGAGGCCGCGCAGGCCGTCGTCCCACTGCGGCCCGACCTGGGCGAGGAACTGCCCACAGTCCTCGACGAGGTACGCCGGGCGGCGGAGAGCGTGCCGGGCACCACGGCCCGGATCGCCGGCCCGGCGGCGAGCCAGGCCGATCTGTCGGACGCGTTCGCGGGCATCGACGGACTGCTGCTGGGCGTGGCGCTCGGTGCCGTGCTGCTGATCCTGCTGCTCGTCTACCGGAGCGTCCTGCTGCCGCTCGTGATCATCCTCGGTTCGGTGTTCGCCCTGGGCCTCGCCTGCGCCGTCGTCTACGCACTGGCGGAGCGGGACGTGGTCCGGGTCGACGGCCAGGTACAGGGCATCCTCTCCATCCTCGTGATCGGCGCCGCGACCGACTACGCGCTGCTGCTGGCCGCACGCTTCCGCGAGGAACTCGCCCTGCGCGGGGACCGGGCCGCGGCCGCGGTGGCGGCGGTACGCCGCTCGTTCGGCGCCATCACGGCCAGCGCCGCCACCGTGGCGCTCGGACTGCTCGCCCTGCTCGCCAGTGACCTGACCAACAACCGGGCCCTCGGGCCGGTCGGCGCCATCGGCATCGTGTGCGCCGTCCTTTCCACGCTCACCTTCCTGCCCGCCGTGCTGGCCCTGCTGGGACGGACGGCCTACTGGCCCTCCCGGCCGAGGGCATCGGACGCGTCCGTGGAGGGGCACGGAGTGTGGCGCCGGGTCGCCGCGCGGGTGGACGGCCGGCCACGTCGGACGTGGGTGGTGACCGCACTGGTCCTCGCGGTCTTCGCGGCCTTCTCCCCCTCCCTGTCCTCCAAGGGCGTGCCGCTCGACGAGATCTTCGTGAACGACGCCCCCTCCGTCGCCGCCCAGGAGACGCTCGGCGAGCACTTTCCCGGCGGATCCGGCAACCCGGCCGTCATCATCGCCGACGCCGACCGTGCCGCGCAGGTGACGGCCGCCGCGAGGAAGACCGAGGGCGTGGCGGCGGCCGGCAGCGTCTCCGCCTCAGGACGGCCGGGGACCGGCGAGCCGCTCGTGGTCGGCGGGCGCGTGCGTATCGACGCCACCCTGGAGTCCGCGGCCGACAGCGACGCGGCCAAGGAAACCGTCGAGCGGCTGCGTGAGAACGTGCATGCGGTGCCCGGGGCGGACGCGCTGGTGGGCGGTTACACGGCGCAGCAGTACGACACCCAGCAGACCGCCGCCCGGGACCGCGCCCTGATCGTTCCGGTCGTGCTCGGCATCATTCTGCTGATCCTGGTCCTGCTGTTGCGCTCGGTGTTGGTACCGGTCCTGCTGGTCGCGACCGTCGCGCTCAACTTCCTGGCGACGCTCGGCGTCTCGGCGCTCGTCTTCGAGCACCTCCTCGGGTTCAGCGGTACGGACGCCTCGGTACCGCTGTACGGGTTCGTGTTCCTGGTGGCGCTCGGCGTCGACTACAACATCTTCCTGATGTCCCGGGTACGGGAGGAGGCCCTCGTGCACGGGACCCGGCAGGGCGTGCTGCGCGGGCTGACCACCACCGGAGGAGTGATCACCTCGGCCGGTGTGGTGCTCGCCGCGACGTTCGCGGCCCTGATGGTGATTCCGCTGGCCTTCCTGGTGCAGATCGCCTTCATCGTGGCCTTCGGCGTCCTGCTGGACACCCTCGTGGTCCGCTCGCTCCTGGTGCCCGCGCTGATGATCGACATCGGTCCGCGGGCGTGGTGGCCCAGTGCCCTGGCCCGCCGCGGCACCGAGCGCGCGACGCGGTCCCAGGACCCGGCTCGCACCGCGCCCATGGGGTGAGGCGGAGGAACCGCCCCGTAGCAGCCCCGTGCTGCTACGGGGCGGGAAAGGCCGGGTGGTCGCGGGGATCGCGCTCGTGGCGGGGGCGTCCGCCCTGGTTTCGCCGGGGACGTCGTGGCGGTGAGGCGTCGGGGTCGTGGCCGTGGTGCGGGAGCGGGCCGCGGGCCGCGGGACCGACCCCACCTCCCGCACGGTCGGACGACACCGCGAAGGCGGCGGCTGCCCGCGTCCTGGCAGGCCGAAGCCGCTCAGCGCGGTACGGCCGCCGGCGGGTCGGCCCCCGGCACCGTCAGGGCGGTCGGATCGGGGGTGTGCCGGACGTGGCGTCCGTGCCGCCGGGCCGTGAACAGGCCCGCACTGCCCGCAAGGTGGGCCGCGGAGCCACGACGGGACGGACTCAGGTCCCTGATCCCCGTGGACGCGGGCCGGGTGGCGCCGCGTTCGAGGCGCGACACCGAAATGACGGCCTCGTTCCCGCAGATCGCGGCCGGACCGCGCTTCGCCGCACGCACGGCGGCGAAGCGTGCCGCCCTGCGGAGCGGCGGGTTCCCCCGGGCGGCCCCGGATCCAGGCCCGGCCGGGACCGCCCGCGTCGTCGGCCCGCCGGCCGTCGGGCGCGGCATCCGGTCACCCGCTCGTCTCCGTCGTCCGTCGCACGGGGCAGGACGTGACGGTGACCCCGCGTCCGCGGCTGTCCGACAGCGGAGTGTCCCACGACGACTCCCGTACGCGTGCCGCGCGAGATGCGTTCCGGCCCCGCCTCTGCCGGACCCCGGGTCCCTGATCACCGAAGGGCCCGCCGTCGGGGGCCGCCGGTCAGCAGCCCAGGTCTGCCCAGGGTGGCGTAGCGCGCCGCTGCCGGTAGCTGTCCCCGTCGAGCCGTACGACCTCGGCGTGGTGGGCCAGCCGGTCCACGAGCGCCGGGGCGGCCGCGCCGCGGAAGACCTCGTCCCAGCGGGCCGGCGGCCGGTCGGCCGTCACGATCAGGGACGCCCGCTCGTAGCGGTGCGCGACCAGCCGGAAGAAGAGCCGGGAGGTGTCCGCGTCGAAGGGGACGTACCCCAACTCGTCGATGATCAGCAGCGGGTAGGAGTCGAGGGCGGTCAGCTCCGCCGTGAGCCGGCCCGCCGCCTCCGCCTCGGTCAGCCGGACCGCCCACTCGGCGGCGGTCGCGAACAGCACCCGGTGGCCGGCCTCGCAGGCGCGCACGCCGAGACCGACGGCGAGATGGGTCTTGCCGGTGCCGGGCGGGCCGAAGAACACCGCGTTCTCGCCGGCGGTGACGAAGTCCGTCTTGCCGAGCCGGGCCACCGCCTCCCGGTCGAAGGTCCGGGGGTGCTCCGCGTCGAAGTCCTCCAGCAGCTTGCGCGCCGGGAACCCGGCGGCCCGGATCCGCTCGTGGGCCCCGGTCTCCGTGGTGGGCGCCGTCGCCTGCGCCGGAATGGCCGCCTTGGGGCGCGGGGCCTCGGCGGGCGGCGGCCGGTGCTCGGGCTCCTCGCGGTGCGGCGCGCGCTCGTGCTGGGCCGCCATCGGGCCCGACATGTACGCCAGGATCGCCGCCGACACGATGAACGCCATGTGGATCACCGTGCCCCACAGCAGGGAGTGCCGGGAGGTGTGGTGCACGTCGACGAACATCTGGAGCAGATGGACGGAGGAGATGCCCACGATCGCGGTGGCGAGCTTGACCTTCAGGACGTTGGAGTTGACGTGCGAGAGCCACTCCGGCTGGTCGCGGTGGCCCTGGAGGCCGATGCGCGAGACGAAGGTCTCGTAGCCGCCGACGATCACCATGATCAGCAGGTTGGCGATCATGACGACGTCGACGAGTTTGAGGACGGCGAGCATGACGTACGTCTCCGTCGCCTGCCCGGTGACGCACCGGAGGATTAAGGCCCACAGTTCGTTGAAGAACTTGTAGACGTACACCCCCTGGGCGGCCACGAGGCCGAAGTACAGCGGGGCCTGCAACCAGCGGGTGGCGAACAGGGCGTACCCGAGAGTCGTGGTCGGCGGGGACGAGGCACTGCGGATGGGCTGCACGGTTCGCCATTCTTCGCCGGGACCGCCGGACAGGCGAAACCGCGCCACTCGCACGGATGAATAGACATCCTGTCGGACGGGACGCGCGCCCCCTCGCGGCCAGGAACCGATCAAGGATCGACCAGGCGCACCGGACATCCGGCCGTACCGTCGTCCGGCCGTTCCGGGCCGGACGGGGAGGGTGCCCGCGCGAATGACCCGTCGACCGTCCGGTCCGACAGGACTCCGCTCCTCGAGACCGACCACGAGCGCGCGGACGCCTGCCGTCGGGCCGTCGCGTCCCCCCTTCGCCGGGCCGGGCCCGAAGAGCGCGGCAAGGCCTGCGAGATGCCTCTCCGCGACCGGGAAACACGGGCAGCCACCACCGAAGGCCGGCACTCCCCCGGACCCCGCGGTTCAACACACCGGGCAGACCGGGGCAGTGCCGTGCGCAGGGTGCCGGGCGGGCGGTGAGTGAAGTGATGATCTGCCTTTTGTCCCTCATAAGGGTGGGGTGCGAGTGTCAGTACGCGAGGCCGGGCAGACCACCAGCAACTCAAAGTACTCGTTTCAATACTTCGAGTTGCATCGGGGAGAGGTCGGGCAGCGGCCCGACCCGTCCGTCCCGCCCAGTGGCCGCTCCCCGCCGGCGGACGATCGCCGATCCCGTTTCCGCACACGCGACTCGCACACACGGAGAGATCTGTCATGTCCACACCCAGCCAGGAAGCAGAACACCCCGCACCGATCCCGGTGCCCACCGGACAGGTCATGGTGGTCCACGCCGTGACGAACTCCTACTGGATGCCCGACCGCGTCAACGACGAGGACGTCAACGACAAGGACGAACTGCAGAACTTCACCGCCGACCCCCTGTGGGACAACGCGGCGGTGCTGTGGCGCTTCACCCACCTGCGGAACGGCGCCTACCGCATCAGCAGCACCCACGACAGGAAGCACGTCACACGCGTCGGCGAAGCCGCCCGCAACACCCCGGTCCGCCTGCACCCCAAGGAGGACGGCTCCTCCAGCCAGCACTGGGACCTGGTGCCCGTCCCCGGCCTCACCGACACGCCCGGACAGGCGCCGGTGCGCGCCATCGTCGCCCACGGCACGTCCTACGCCATCGGCATGGTGGACAACGCCCTCAGCCTCGACGCCGAGATGCGCCTCATCCGCATGTGGAACAACCAGCCCACCCTCTATCACGGATGGACCCTCATCCCCGTCCCGTCCGCCGAGCAGGAAGCCGAGTAGGGAGCCGGACCGAACGACACAGCGCGGTGGCGTCGTCGGCGGCCGTGACGTCGACGACGCCCGGCCCGCCGCCGGCGAAGCCGGTCAGCCGTGCCCGCCGGCCCGCCCGGCGACGAGGGCGTGGAACGCCTCCAGGTCGCCGATGACCTCTTCCGCGCGGTCCCGTTGCCGGTACAGGCTGTAGTAGCGGGCGCCGATGGCGTCGGGGTCGGCCACTTCGTCGCCGGGGACGACGCCGGAGGCGATCGTCACCGTGGCCACGTGGATTCCCTCGGGGCCGAGTTCGGCGTGCAGGGCGTGCGCCCAGTTGCGCAAGCCGGCCATGGCCAGGCCCACGTTGGCCAGGAACGCGGCAACTCGAGCGCGACGGCCTCCTCACCCGGACCGTGCCCCCCAGCGTTCCCCCGCGCGTCGACTACGCCCTCACCCCACTCGGTGCGACGCTGCTGGACTCCGTCGCCGCCCTCGCTGAACGGGCCACCCTGCACCGACAGGAGATCAACGACAACCGACGCCGCTACGACGCCACCCACCACGCACACAACCCTGATCCCCCGCCCAAGCCGCCCGCGGGATGGGGCAATTCCTCGGGTGAGCGTTCGCGGACGCACTGTCACGTGGTCCGGTATGTGCGTCCGACGAGGTGCCAGGGTGTGCTGGTAGCCGAGCGGCTCTGTCGTGCTCCCGCCCGCCGACGGTTCGGCTCCCTCCTCGAGGGCTTCTTCCCAGGCGTCGATCCGGGCGCACAGTTCCTCGGGCAGCAGGTCGGCGAACGGGTAGGTGACCACCTGCTCCGGGTGCAGCGCACAGGGCTCGGGCACGAAGCCGCCGGACCCGACGACCAGCGGATGCGGCGGCGTGGTCAGCACCTCGCCGACCTCCCACGGCCGCCGCCAGCGCAGGTGCAGCTCCAGGCCGTACCGGCCCGGCCCGTGCGCGTGGAAGGGACACCGGAACACCTGGAGCAGATCGCGGTCACCCGGCCCCGCCGGCAGGTCGGGCACATCCCGCCGGTACAGCTGCGCGAGACCGGTCATCGGCAGCGGGTCGGTCTCGGACACCCCGGGGATCCGATGCTCCCGGCGCAGCTCGCCCAGGAGCTCCCGTTCCTCGTCCGTCGGGCCGGGAGCCTGCTCGCGGGCCCACGCGGAAGCCGGAACCTGCCGACAGCGGCGGATGTCGGCAGGTCGTCGCCCGCGTCCACGGCTCGTCCGCCGGCCACAGCATGGGACCGTCCACGGAACCGGCCGACAGGTCTGGTCCGCCCGGCCGCGGCGGGAGTCGAGTCGTCGTCCCGCGAAAGGCGGCCAGTTCCGGGAAGAACGCCTCGACGTCGAGGGGGCGCGGGGGCGTGGTCCTCGTCATGGACGCGACCCCGGACGCCTGACAGCACCGGTCGGCGAGCGCCTCCGGCAGCCGCCCGCACGCGCGCTTGCTTTCAGGGACGGGGCTCCAGCACTTCCAGGGCGCCCGTTTCCGTGTCGTAGCTGCGCAGGGTGGTGAGCCGGACCGACAACGGCGGCGCCGGCAGCAGTTCGAGGACCCGCCGGCCGGCGAAGGCACCGGCCCGCCGGGAACGGCCGAGGGTGATGTGAGGGCTCCAGCGCGCGGGGGCGTGGAGGGGGTTGAGGGTATCGGGCGGACTGTCCGAGACCACCGCGTCCCACACCCGGCCGTGCAGGGCTGCCAGAGCGGAGTCGAGATGCAGCGCCCAGGCCAGCACCGAGGTCGGCCGCTCGAAGCGGACCACGCCGGTGACCCGTACCGGCAGCGGCAGGGCGGCGGCCACCTCGGCAAGCTCCCAGCGGATCGGAGCGGTCAGCTCCGGGCAAGCGGCCAGGGTCAGGTGCGGGCTGTTGGTCGGTGAGCGATGACGCGCCTGGCTGGGCAGTCCCGCGTCCGCGAGCCGCCGCCAGGCCTCCCGGACCGCGAGGTCTGCCGCCTCGTCCAACAAGAGCTCGACTGTGCGCACCGGCGCAGCCTACCCATGTGGGCCCGGCAATCCCGCCGCCCCACCGGCAGGACCGTCGACCCGGGAGCGCGGCCGGAGGGCCGCGCCGTCAGGCCGGAGGCTCGGTGGTGCGGGCCACGGCTCAGGGGCATATCCGGTGGTACGCGACTCCGTCGGGGACGTAGCGGTCCCATTCCTGTTCTGTCAGGGACCGGCCCGCGAGCGTGCATGCCCGGTCGGTGAGGGTGGCGAGGTCACGCAAGGCGCGGGTGTCCCACAGCCGTACGGTCAGATCGGAGCTGCTGGTGACGAGGGTGTTCCCGTCCGGGGAGAAGAGGGCCGAGTTCACGGGACTGGTGTGCCCGGTGTACAGGGCCAACTGCCGGTGGGACTCGATGTCCCAGAGGCGAATGGTGCGGTCGTCGCCGAACGTTGCCAGGGTCTTCCCGTCCGGGCTGACGACGGCCGACCAGACGATGCCGGTGTGGCCCGTGAGGGTGGCGAGCCGACGGTGGGTGCGCGCGTCCCACAGTCTCACCGCGCTGTCCCGGCCGCTGCTGACGAGGGTCTTCCCGTCCGGGGTGAAGGAAACCGACTGCGCCGTGTCGGTGTGCCCCACGAGTGTGGCGGTGAGGCGGCGGCGGCTCACCTCCCACAGCCTCAGCTTTCCGTCCCCGCTCGCCATGGCCAGGGTGCTGCCGTCCGGGCTGAAGGTGACGGAGTGGACCATCTTGTTGACCGCGTCGAGAGTGCCGAGGCGACGGCGGGTCCGGACATCCACCAGCTGCACGGACGAGGACTGGAAGCCGCCGGTCACGAGGGTCCGGCCGTCCGGACTGAAGACCGTCCAGCCGGCCCCGGCGGCGATGGACGCCAGCTGCTCGTGCCTCCGTACGCTCCACAGGCGGGTCGTTCCGTCGATGTAGCTGCTGGTGGCGAGGGTCCGGCCGTCCGGGCTGAAGAGGACGGACTGCACGGGCCTGCGGTGGCCGTCGAGGGTGGCGAGGCGACGGCGGGTGCGCGCGTCCCACAGCACGACCGCCGGACTGTCGTTGCTGCTCGCGGCGACCAACCTGCCGTCCGGGCTGAACCGTACCGAGTTCACCTTGCCCCTGTGCCCGGTCAGCCGGCCCAGCGTGCGCCGCGTACGGGCGTCGTACAGGCGGACGGCCCCGGTGTCGTCGCTGACCGCCAGTACCTTCCCGTCGGGGCTGTACTCGGCTCGGGGGGTCGAGATCACGGTCTGTGGTACCGAACTGTCCACGGCGATCGTGGCGAGCGGCTGCCCGACCCGCATGTCCCACAGCCGGACCGTGGCGTCCGTGGACCCGCTGGCCAGCATTGCGCCGTCCGGACTGAACGCGAGTGCGTCCACATCCCCGGTATGGCTGTTCAGCGCGGTCACGGCCGTGCGCTCCCCCACGTCCCACAGCCAGATGGAACGGTCCTGGGATCCACTCGCCAGGATCCGGCCGTCCGGGCTGAACGCCACGGCCCACACGGTGCCACTGTGTCCTGGGAGCGTGGCCAGTGGGCGGTGCCCGCGCACGTCCCACAGGCGCGCCGTGGCGTCACTCGCCCCCGTGGCCAGCGTCTCGCCGTCCGGGCTGAACGCCAGCGAAGCCACCTGCCCCGTATGGCCTTTCAGGATGGCCGTGCGCCGCCCCTCCCGCACGTCCCAGAGCTGCACCCTGGACTGGTCGCTCTTGCTGGCGCGGAAGCCGATGACGGTGACGGCGAGGGTCGTGCCGTCCGGAGTGAATGCCAGGTGGGAGGGCCAGGCCCCCTCGTCGCTGCGGTGGACCCGGAGTTCGTCGACCTTCTGATGGGTACGGGCGTCCCACAGCAGGACCTTGCCCTGCTCACCTCCGGTGACGATCGTGTCTCCGTCCGGACTGAAGAGGGCCGGGCTTCCGGCGCCGGTCAGGACAGCGGTCTGCTTTCGGGTGCGGACGTCCCACAGTCGTACCTCCCACCCGTTGTGACTGGTGACGAGGGTCCTGCCGTCGGGGCTGAACACCGCCGTGTGCACCTGGCTGCTGCGGCCGTCGAGCGAAGCCAGCTGCCGGTGCCCCGCCACGTCCCACAGCCGTGCCGTGCCGTCGTTTCCGCTGGTCACGAGAGCCTTGCCATCCGGGCTGAAGGCGACCGACTCCACCGCTTTGGTATGCCCCGTGAGGGTGGCCTGTACGGGTGAGTACACCGCGGACAGGAGCTGCGCGCGGGTCTGCGGAGTCGGGGAGATGTGCTGAGCGGCCAGGGCGAGGCGAGCCGCCAGGGCCGGGTCGGCGCTGGTCTGCTGCCGGCTCTGCTCCGTCAGGCTCCGGCTGGCGGCCAGGGCCCGCTGCTCACTGCTGCTGCGGGCGCTGCGGGTGGCCAGAAAGACCGCGACGAGGACCAGTGCGGTGAGCACGGCGAAGCTCGCGAGGAGCAGGCGGCGCCGACGGGCGCGACGCTGCTGGACCTGAGCACTGGCCTCGACGAACTCGGCCTCTTCGACGGGTATTTCGGCGGCGCGTCGGCCGATCCACCGCCGCGCCTCCGTGACCTGTTCCTGGCTGAGAACCCGTGCCTGCGGGCGGCCCTGCTCCTGCCATGCCTGCAAGGAACGGCGCAGGCCCTCCTGCCAGCTGCGGAACTCCCGGTTCTCCTCGACCCAGCGTTGCAGCTGCGGCCACTTCTCCACCAGTGCCTGGTGCGCGAGCTCAGCGGTGTCCCGCCCCGTCGGGCGGCGCGTCACCACGATCAGCCGCGTGCTCGCCAGGCGGTGGATCAACGCCCAGTCGCCCGCGGAAAACTCGGTGCCGGCGGCGACCCGACGGGTGTCCGGGCCGCGTTCCCCGGCGTCCAGTTGCTCGCCGGGACGCACGAGCTGGATGAAGATCCGCTCCAGTGCCTGCCGCTCGGTCTCGTCCGCCCAGGCCCACAGCCTGCTCTCGGCGTCTTTCGCCAGGGCCCCCTCCACGCCGCCGAGCTCCTGGTACGCGGTGGTGGTCAGCCACCCGCGTTCCTGTCGCTCCCACAGTCGGCTCAGGGCGTACTCCAGCATCGGCAGCGCGGCCGGGCCGGGCGGGGTGTCCTGCAGCAGTCGCTCGACCAGGCCGTCGGCGAACCGGACCCCAGCGTGCCCCTCCAGCGGGCGGGTGATCACCTCCCGCAGTTGCGCCCGCGTCATCGGCTGGACCACTGCGGAGGTGGCTTCCCATGCTGTACGGAGCTGGGGGAGCTGCTCGATGTGCGAGAGGTAGTCGATCCGGGTGACGACCACGGCCTGGGCGGGACGGCTGCCGTCCGTGCGGCGGGCCGTCAGGACCCCGAGCACGGCGTCCAGCCGGCGGGCGGTGTCGGGCGCGTCCGCGAGCAGCGTTTCGAACTGGTCGGCCACCAGCACCAGCCGGGATCGTCCACCGTGGCGGGCCAGTGTCTGCTCCACGGCGGCACGGATGCCCTGCTCGTCGGTGAGCTGCCGGGCCAGTGCCGACCAGCGGTCGTGCCAGCCCGGCTGCATGGTGTCCGCATCTCCCGCCGAGGCCAGGGCCCAGGCCAGCAACTCCTCGGCGGTGAGGCGCAGCCCGTGGGGCAGGCGGGCGATCACATACCGGTCGCTGTCGAGGTGTCCGAGCAGGCCGGCGCCGACCAGCGAGGACTTGCCGACTCCGGAGGGTCCGAGCACGGGCAGGACAGGTACCTGCTGCTGCTCGATGAGTTCGATCAGCCGCTGCGTCTCGTTCGTACGGCCGTGGAAAACGGCGCGGTCGCGCTCGGTGAACGACAGCAGTTCGCGGTACGGGGTGTCCGCCAGCAGCCTTCTGCGCAGCTGGGGCCACTCCCGGGTGAGGGACTCCACGGTGAGGGCGTAGCCGGTCCGGCGCCGCTGGTCCCCCTCGACGGCGACGACGACGCCGATGACACCGCCGTGTTCCTCGTCCCAGACCGGCGCCCCGCTGAAGCCTCCTGCCAGTGAAAACGGTGCGTTTTCGTCGCAGGTCAGCTGCCACCAGCCGGTACCCTCGCGGCCCTCGACGATGCCGCGGGTCCAGATCCCGGCGTCCCTGCTGCCGCCTCGCCCCGGGTATCTCGGAAAGCCGAAGGCCCGCCAGCGGTGCCCGGCCAGATCCTCCGCCTCCACGATCCGCAGGGGCACGGCACCCACCGGGGGCTCGCCACTCAGCTGCAGGACGGCGACATCGCCGCTGCTGTCACCGGCCACGGGCACGCTGAAGTGCACGTGGGCCGTGACCTCGGACCGCCCGGGCAGCAGCGGAAAATCAAGGGTGACCGGAAGGGAATCCGGCAGCGGTTCGTCCTCCGGGAGGTTCGCGGTGGAGGCGACGACGTGGGCGCACGTGAGCAGCATCCGTCCGGGGATCAGGAACGCCACCCCGACCGGACGGCCGTCGTCCAGTACCCGGGCCGTTCCGCGCTCCCACGCGGAACCCGGCTCGCCCGCCGACGTCACGTGCCGCCTTCTGGGCGGTTCCACTCCAGCTCCAGCCTGATGTGCGCGTCCCCGGATCCCTTCGCCACGACCAGGCCCGCCTCCGCCGTGACCCGGAGTCCGAACTCCGCACGGACGTGATCAGGACTGCGCGGCAGATCCGCCAGCCGCTCCAGCATGGTCGCGGCCACCCGCTGCACCCGGGCCATGCCCGATTCGAACGTATCGGCGGACGTCTCGAAGAGCTCCTCACCGCGACTCGCCCGGATCACCCCGGAACCCTGCTCGTCGGACAACTCGACTACGAAGACCTCACCGTCTTCGAAGGGGACACTCAGGTACACGCAATGACCTCTCTGCCGGTCCGTCAGGTTTCTTGGTAGTCAGGGAAGTTAATCAGTTCTGCCCGGCCTGGCACAGTAGCTTCGATCTCCGGCTGCGGCCCTTTCCCGGGCGCTCCCGAGTCATGTCCGACGAATCCCTGCGGGCTTCGCGCAGCATGAATTCGCTGGTCGTGAGGGTGCGATCGGCCAGAAGCACCCGCAGATCGCGTTCATCGCGGCCGTGCACGCCGACGACCGCACCAGGTAATCGACCAAGATCGCCGAGGGCGAGCTCGATGGGGAACTGTGAATCGTTCGGTGCAACTCCCGATCATGGAGGATGCATCGATGACCAGTGAGAACATGTCCGAGGACGAGGTCGGCGAGCCGGCAGCGGCTGCCCGAACGGCTGCCGGAGTCCGTGCTGGAAGGCGAGATCACCGACCACCTCGGCTATGACGAGCATGATCCGGCCGGCAAGGACGGCGGCAACTCCCATGAGCGGCAAACGCTCCAGGACCGTACTGACCGACGTCGGACCGGTGGAGCTCGCGGGGCCCGCGCCCGGGACGGCTCGTTCGAGCCCAAGACCGTCAGGAAGCGGCAGAGGCGTCCGACCGGTGTCGACGAGACGGTGATCTCGCCGTCCGGGAAGGACCCGACCACCGGTGAGGTCCAGGCCTGCTGGACCATGCGCTGGAAGACCATGCTGAACGCCTTCGACATCACCTTCGATAGCCGGCTCTCAGCAGTCCGCCAGTAACCCCGCCATCCCAGTCACACGGCTCGTTCGGCAGGCCCCGATTCGACCGGACAAGGCCGAAGCTTCACAAGCTGTGGACACCAGGGGGTGCAGTAAGGGCTGACCTGCTCGAACAGCCGCTTCACGGTCCCTGCGGCTCGGCTGCTTTCCCCGTGATTCCCCGCTGTTCCCCACTCCATCTGGCGCGCTCGCGGGGCGGGCACCATCGGCTTGGTCCCCGCGAACTGGCGCGCCTGCAAGGGCCTCGGATGTGTTGCTTGGCTGCTTTGGGCAGTGGGCCGATGTCGTCACAGGTCCGTGCCCTGACATCTCGAGTTCGGTTCTGCTGCCCGCTTTGGGCAGTGTCGTGACGTCTGCCGGCACGCCCCGCCCCGGCTCAGCGCTTCGTCATCGACGATGTTCAGCGAAGTGGCCACGCCGCGAGGGTCCTGTCCCCGACCATATAGGGATGTCCGACGCCTTATGGATCAAGCTCATCGGAACGGTCCCTGCAATACTCTGGGTGGCCTTCGCCGCCACCGTGTACTTCACCCTGCGAGGGACGCTCATCCAACGGATGGTGCCACGGCTGACTGCTGTACGAGCCCTGGGTGTCGAGATCGAACTCGCTGCCGAGTTGCTCGATCGCGCTCAGGATGAGAGCCGGACGACTGTCACCGCGACCGCCAGGCGCACAGCACTGGGCAGGCTGGAGCACGCTGCCGATGTATTGCAGGGCGGGAGGATGCTGTGGGTTGACGATCACCCGGAAGGAAATGCTCCGCTTGTTGAGCTCTTCCGGACGGCCGGCATGCACATCGACGTAGCTCTGTCGACGGAGGAAGCCACGCCCCTGTTCCGCCGGAGGCCATACGACATCCTCATCAGCGATCTGGATCGGGACGGCGATCGGCAGGCAGGCATCAAGATGCTGCGCGTGTTGGACCAGTACGGAATTGACGTGCCCGTGTTGATCTATACAGGGCGGTTCGATCCCGAGAGGGGCGTTGATCGAAGAATCTTCGCTGCCACCACCACGCCGGTCGAACTGGTCCATTACGTGATTGATCTTATGGAGCGGGCACGGTTGGGGTCCCTCTGATCTCGTGGTCGCACGGTTCGCCCAGGTCGGCTTGGACACCTATACCCGTGTCGTCCAGGACACGCAGAGCGAAGCCATAAGCCATATGGGCCGACCGCTCAGGAAGAGGGACCCAGGTCATCAGTGACCGCTCACGTTGATGTCAGAAGTGGACGTCAAAGGCCTCGGATCATGATCGGTCCGGGCCCTTTGCCCTGAGACGTCATCTCACGTGGTGGGGCGCCGCCTTGGGGCCCTTTCGGCCACTTCGCGACGCTCGCGATGAGCGTATGAATCTCGGCGGCAAGGTTGCGCACGTCTTCGCCTGCCGCGTGCACCGTGGTGGTCGCGGAATGCCATTCCTCGGAGGGCGCTCGGTCGTGGATGCCCCAGGTCAGTTGGACGTGGCCACCGGGACGGTGCTCCGCCGAGAGAGTCAGGTCGCAGCAAAGGGAGTGCCAGGTGCGCACTCCTTCCCGGCCCCGGAAGTCTTCGGCAAGCGACGCGAGGAAGGTGTCGAGGCCGTCGCCGTCCCAGGTCTGCACCGAGGTCTCGACATTTCCCCATGGCCCGCAGGCCCTGACGAGGAAGTCGAGCGTTGGTTCGTCCTCGAACGGTCGTATCGGCTCGGAGAGCAGTAGGCGGGCGGAACCGGGGTCTCCCACCCGGACCACAGGGCGACCGGAATCGTCGTAGTCGATCACGCGAACAGATCAGAAGAGCGGGCTGGGCAGCCAACCCCCTTTCTCGGACGGGCAGGGCAGGCATCGGGCGCGGCCGCCTTGAGGCATGATCGTCCACTGCAGCTGTGGATCTTGAGTGTGATCCGGTTCCTGATGGGCCGTGGAAGACAGCAGTACCGCTGATACCGCCGCTTCAGCCGCGCCGGCGGAGCACCGGCTTGTGGCGACGCCTCCACACTGAGGTTCTCGGCCGGCTCGGCGCCGCAGGAGCGATCGACTGGTCCGCCGCCCCGGTCGACTCTGCCTCGGTCCGGGCGAAAAGGGGGCCGGCTCCTCGGGTCGAATCCGGTCGACCAGGACAAACCGGCGCCGGGCTCCGTTCCGCATCCTGACCGACGCCCAGGGCCTGCCGCTGGTCACCGCGGTCTCCGCCGCCGACGCCCGCGACGGCCTTGTCCTCAAGCTGCTGGTCACGGCCGTCCCCACCGTGCGCTCGCGCCGCGGGCGCCGCCTCGGGCGCCCCGGCGGGATACTCCGGTTGGTGGTCGTGCCGGGCCGGGTACTCGTCGGCGGGCACGGCATTCGCAGGGGGCGGGGTGGGAGGCGACGGACAAGTGAGCACACGACGTGACACGGCCCTGGTGACGGGGGCCTCCTCCGGTATCGGCGCGGCCTACGCGCGACGACTGGCCGTCCGGGGATGGGACACCGTCCTCGTGGCCAGGAGGGCGCAACGGCTCGACGACCTGGCACAGCGGCTGCGCGAGGAGACCGCCACCACGGTGGAGACCCTCGTGGCCGACCTGTCCGAGCCCGACGACCTGGCACGGGTGGCGCGGCGTGCGGCGGGCGACGACATCGGGTTCCTCCTCAACAACGCGGGGATCAACGGCTACGGTCCGTTCGCCGGACTCGAACCGGAACTCATGACGAAGGTCCTCGGCGTCAACGTCCTCGCCGTCACCGCGCTGACGCGGGCGGCGGTCCCGGCCATGCTGGAACGCGGGCACGGCACCCTGGTCAACGTGGCCTCGCAGTTGGCCTTCGCCGGGGCGCTGCCGCCGCATCCGCTGCCCGAGCGCGCGGTGTACGGCGGCACCAAGGGCTACGTGGTCACCTTCACCCGCACCCTCGCCGCCGAACTGGCCGGCACCCCGTTGCGCGTCCAGGTGCTGTGTCCCGGTCTGACCGCCACCGAGTTCCACCGCTCGCGCGGTGACGAGCCGGTCCGGGGGCGTGAGCAGTCCGTGCACGAGGAGGGCGGCATGCCCGTGGACCAGGTGGTCGACGCCTCGCTGGCCGCTCTGGACGCCGGAGAGGTGGTGTGCGTACCGGGGCTCGAGGACCCGGCCCCGATCACCGCCCTGGCGGAGGCGGAACTGGCGATCCGCACGGCGGCCCGCCGGGGAGGCGGCTGACCGGCCCCGCACCCACCCCCGCGGACGGCTGCCGTCGAGCCCGGCGTGCCCCTGAGCCGCAGGGCGTGGAGAACCGCCCTGGAGCCGCCCCGGCCCGTTTCCGTCGTGCCCCGGGCTTCTCCTCGGCTCGGGGCGCATCCGGGCCTCCGCCGGTTCCGGGGCGCTTCGCCGGGCCCAGGGGAACGGGCCGGGGCGGGCGTGGGCTTCGTGGATCCCCGGGGCCGGCGAGTGTGCCCTCCTGACCGCGCGGCGGCCGCCCGGCCCGAGCCCGTACGCATCCGGGTGCGGCCGGACGGCATCCGTCTCGTCCCGTCGTGCTCCCCCGGCTGCGGCGGCGCCTCGCCCTGGCGGGCCCGACGCGTCAGTCGACGGGTGCCACCCTGATCAGGTTGCCGTCGGGGTCGGCGACGACGAAGGTGCGGCCGAACACCTCGTCGTGGGGTTCCTCCACCGTCCTGACGCCCTTCGCGGTCCAGTCCTGGAACTGCTGGTCGACCTGTTCGGGACCGCCGTCCACGGTCACGCACAGTTCACTGGTGCGCGGCGCCGTCAAACGGTCCGGGACCCCGCTCCACAGGGCCAGGTCGAACCCGTCGGTGAGGCGGAACGAGACGAACCGGGGTGTTTCGAAACTCGGCTCGATGTCGAACAGTTCCGCGTAGAAGCGGGCGGACGCCGGTGCGTCGGAGACGTAGACGATGACCATGTTCGGGACTGCCATGAGCGGCTCCTCCGGTTCTTCCGGTCGATCCGGACGAGAGGAGTCTGCCGGTCATACATGACAGATCCTGTCGTGTTCCCGTGAGACGCTCGGCGTCATGACCCCGGATCGCTTCTTCTCCCTGCTGCTGGCCCTCCAGACCCGAGAGGCCGTCACCGCGGCCGATCTCGCGGACCGGCTCGGGGTCTCGGTGCGCACCGTGCTGAGAGACCTGCGGTGGCTGCAGGAGGCGGGGTTTCCGGTACTGGTCGAGCGCGGCCGCTGGGGCGGGGTGACGCTGCTGCCCGGCGGCGCACTCGACACCTCGCGGCTCACTCCGGCCGAGCGCGACCACCTCGCGCTCCACGGCCTGGACGACGAGCAGCGACACCAGCTGGGCGCCGGTGCCGAGAGCCGCCGGGCCCGCGCGAAGGTCGCCGCACGACCACAGCCGGCGACGTCTCGCCTGCCGATCAGCGCCGTCGTCACCACCGACAACAGACCCTGGTTCGGCCGGGACGCCGAGGGGGCCGATCCGAGCGCCGTCGTCGGTGACGTACGCCGCGGCGTGCGGCTGCGCATCCGCTACCGGCGCTCCGAAGAGGTCGAGCCGGCCTGGCAGGTCGTCGATCCGTACGGTCTCCTGGCCAAAGCGGGCCGGTGGTACCTCGTCGCCGACCGCTCGGGAGTCCCCCGGCTGTACGCCCTCGAACGGCTCGTCGACTGGCGGCCGATGCGCGCCCCGCGCCGGCTGCGCCCCGGGACGACCCTCGCCGACGTGGTGACGGAACTGACCTCGCGCTGGGAGACGGTCGATGCCGTGCGGGTACACGCACGGCTCGCCGCCCGCCAGCTCGATCGTGCCGGGCGCATCCTCGGCTCCCGTCTGACCGTGCGGTCCCGTGAGGGCGAGGAGGTCACGATCACGGTGGCGTGCCGGGAGATCGAGGACGTGCGCCAGTTGCTGCCCTTCGCGGACGACCTCACCGTGACCGATCCCCCCGAAGCCCGCGACCGGATCCGCGAGCTCGCGGCACGGATCCTTCACCGGTACGCCCAGGATCCGTCCGGGCGGTCGGGTTCCTAGCCGAAGGGCGAGTGCTGCTGTTGCGGCTGTGCCGGCGAAGACGTGGCCGCGCTCGTCGTGGCGAGCGGCGACCGCCCGGGACGGCTTCGAGCGGTCGGACGATCAGGGAGAGCGGGCGGCAGCGGCCGTCCGCACTCAGGTGGAGCCTGCCGGTGGACCCACCTCGCGGACGCCGCCCCTGCCCGTGACAGCGAGGACCTCGCCGGCCGGTCCGCACCGGCCAGCCGGCCGGCGAACAACGCGTCGAATTCCCCGACCCGCAGCGGCCGCTCGGTGGTGGACAGCCTGCAGGACCGCGGCACCCGGTCCGGATCCGTCATGGTGACCACTCCCGTCGTCATCTCCGCGCCCGGTGCGGGCGGGGACACCTCCGACGGTAAGCCCGTACCCGGGTACCGGTTGCGAGCCCGGCCGCGGGGAGCCTCCCCGCCCCCTCACTGCGGCCGCATGAGGTCCAGGTCCTCGCCCCATGCATCCAGTACCTCGCCGTGCCCGGCCTCTCGGACCGCCGCCTCGACGGAGGTGAACAGGTGTCGCTGCAGGGACACGTCGCCCGTTGCCGAGACGCGGTCCACGGCGCGGAGCAGCACCTCGGTGTCCCAGCCCGGAAGCGGGTGCCGGTCAAGCTCCCACTCGAGGTACTTGTTGTAGGGGCGGGGGCGGCGGTCGAGCGCGAAGAGCAGCTCGAGCAGGAACCGGATGCTGTCGGCGGCGTCGAGGCGGGCGGCGAGGACCTGGCCGTCCCGGTGGTTCTTGACGGAGCGGTAGAGCGAGTTGGCGTAGGCGTCGAGCCAGCCACTGGCGTTCTGGAACGCCTCATCGGCGCCCAGGCGGGCCTTGTCGGCGAGGATCCGGGCGATGCCTCCGTCGAGCCGGTCGAGCACGATCCGGGCTCGGGCGAGGGCGTAGCGCTCGAAACCGGGCATTCCGGCTGCGCGGAACCCGGTGAGGGAGACGATGACGAGGTCCAGCTCGGTGGTGCGGTGGCCCGCGAACCGGGTGAGGCCGGTCGTGGCGTCATCGGCGACGACCACGTACAGATCGTGGTCGGAGTGCCGGGTGATCATGCCGTCGTGGGCTCGGGAACCCTTGAGGACGAGGCCGACGACGGCTGGATCAGCGGTGGCGAGTTCGACGAGCGCGTCGTAGGTGAGAGGCTGCTGAGCAGTCATGGTGGGGATCTCCGCTGAGGTGACGACAGGTGTGCCTGCCGGAGCGGCCCCTTCTTCGAGAGGCGCCCCGCACCGTCCGCGGCTGCACGGGGCCGCCGCCCGGGAGATCAACGCACATCCGCACCCTACCTCCGGCCGGGCCGCGGGGCAGGGCATCCGGGGAGACGTCAGCATGCCGGCACCTCCGGCCACCGCCACTCGTCGAGGCTGCGACCGGCGCGGTCGCCCGGCAGTGGACGTGCGAGGCCGGTTGATCCGGCGTCCGCGCGGTGCAACCGCCCACGTGCTTCCTCGGCCGGCCGGGCGGCGGCCCGTACGGGTGCGGTGACGCCCGAATGCTCGATTCCGAGCAGGAGGTGCGGCTGCGGGGGCCAATGGGCCTTTCCGGTGGCTGCGTTCGGCGGCCTCTGTGGGGACAATCAGGTCCGGTTGCGGCCCTCGCAGGGGACAGCCGACGGGAGCGGGTACCGGCCCTCGACGCAGGCACGGGTGAGGAGCACAAGCAGTGACCACCGACAACCGCACAGCACCGCCCACTTGTGGCAGCGAACGCGACACGCTGCGGGCCTTCCTCGACTACCACCGCGCGACCCTCGCCATGAAGTGCGAAGGTCTCACCGACGAGGAGTTGCGACGGCGGCCGATGCCGCCGTCCACGCTTTCGCTGCTCGGCCTGGTGCGGCACATGGCGGAGGTGGAGCGTGCTTGGTTCCGTCGGGTGTTCGAGGACCACGACGCGCCCATGGTCTGGTCCGACGAGATCGACTTCCAGGCGGCGTACGACGCGAGCGCGTCGACCAGGGACGAGGCGTTCGGAGCCTGGGAGGCCGAGGTGGAGAACTCGCGCCGTATCGAGCGCGAGGCGGAGTCCCTGGACCAGGTGGGACATCAGCCGCGATGGGGCCGGGAGGTATCGCTGCGGATGGTGATGATGCACGTGCTCCTGGAGTACGGCCGCCACAACGGGCACGCGGACTTCCTGCGTGAGGGCGTCGACGGGACCGTGGGCGCCTGAGTCCGCCGCCCCCGGCCACGGCGGCCCGGGTCCGTCCGGCCGTCCTGTGCGCCCGCGCACCCGATGGGCGCGGGCGCCGCCCCTGGAAGCGGCCGGCAGTCGGAGCGGGCACCGTCGCGGTACTAGTACTGCAACGGTGTTTGTGTTGATTGCTGACCAGTTCAGGGACTGTGTCCGCGTCGCTTGTAGTGACTGACGCGGGCTTGGTGCTGGCGTCGTCGTCGCCAGGTCGACCAGTGCAGGATGTGATCGACCGGGGTGGGCCGGCGATTGGTGAGGCGGGTGATCAGGCGTCGGATCTCGGCGAGGCTGAGGTGGATGAGCTGGGAGGATCCGTTTCTGCTTTCTCCGCATCCAGCTGGCGGGCGCGCAGGACGGTCAGGCAGGCGTGGGCGGCCATGGCCAGGGTCATGTGGCGGTGCCAGCCGGGATAACGGCGGACCTGGTAGTCGTCCAGGCCGCACTCCTGCTTCGCGCTCTGGAAGCACTCCTCGATCGCCCAGCGGCTGCCCGCGATGCGGATCAGCTCGTCCAGGGTCGTGCCGGCCGGGCAGTAGGCGATGTAGTAGGAGATCTCCTCGGGGCGGCTGACGCTGCGGCGGGCCAGCACCCAGTGCCGGCGGTCCTCGCGGTGCCAGGGCCTCACCTCGACGCGGGCCCAGTCGTAGATCCGCCGGCCGTGGGCGCCCTCGCCGCAGGAACGGCGCTTCCACTTCTGCCGCGGCAGGCCGGGAAACAACTCGTGGACGGAGTGATCGATGGACCACCGGGTGACGACGGTGTCGTGGCGGGTGGTGGCCATGACGTGGAAGACGTCCGCCTGCTCCAGCTCGGAGCGCCAGCCCTTGGAGAAGCCGTAGGCGGCGTCCGCGGTCACCCACCGGAACGGGATGCGATCGGCGATCGCGCGGCGGACCATCGCCTTGGCCATGGCCACCTTGGTGGCGAAGGCCACCTCGTCGCCGATGCCGGCCCGCCGGCACCGTTCCCGGTCCTCCGTCCAGGACGTGGGCAGATACAACCGGCGGTCGATCAACGTCCTGCCGCGAGCGGTCGCATAGCCGAGGAAGACGCCGACCTGGCAGTTCTCCGTCCGCCCGGCCGCGCCGGAGTACTGCCGCTGGACCCCGGCCGAGCGCGTCCCCTTCTTCAGGAAGCCGGTGTCGTCCACGATCAGCACCGCGTCCTGGTCGCCGAGATGCTCGACGACGTAGTCCCGCACGTCGTCGAGGACCTCATCGGCGTCCCACTCGATCCGGTTCAGCATCCGCTGGATACGGTCCGGACCCTCATGACCGGCCTCCTCCGCCAGCGTCCAGCCGTTCTTGCGCTGCAGCGGAGCGATCAGCCCCCGCATATAGGCCAGCGCCGACTCCCGCGGCTCCGACCTGCTGAACCGGTGCACGAACCGCTCATGCAGAGCGTCCAGCTCACCTGCCCACAACCTGACATCAGCAAGGTCCCCACCCATAACCACACCAACGACCCACCTGGCCAACAGTCACGGCAAGCACCGTTGCAGTACTAGGGCCTGTTTGAGATGTGTTCGGTCCGCTCACAGGTACTGGCGTATCAAGGTGACCTGGATGGTGGCCTCGTATCGGCAGGCGAGCTTGTCGTGGCGCGTCGCTACGCCTCGGGCCTGCTTCAACAGCCCAATCCGGCACTCGACCTCGTGCCGGGCTTTGTATCGCTCCGCGTCGAAGCCTGGAGGTCGTCCACCGGCCGAACCGCGTCGGAGGCGGTGTCCGGCCTGGCCCTGCTTCTCCGGGATCGTGTGCGCGATGCCGCGGCGGCGCAGGTCAGAGCGGATCGCGCGTGAGGAAGAGGCGCGGTCAGCCAACACATGGTCGGGCCGGGTGCGTGGGCGTCCACCGGCCGGGCGGTCCACACGGATGCGTTGCATCAGCGGTGGAAACTGTGGGGCGTCCCCGCGCTGTCCGGCAGTGACGATGACGGCCAGCACGTGCATCGAGGCGGTGACCGCCAGGTGGACCTTGCTGGTCAGGCCACCGCGGGAGCGGCCGAGACCATGGTCGTCGGGCTCGACGCTCACCAGCGATTCCGGCATCGCGGGCACGCAAGCCCCTTTCTTGCGGGCTCCTGCAGCGTGCTGGTGGGCCCGGCAGACGGTGGAGTCGATCGACACCTCCCAATCCAGGATCCCGTCGGCATCGGCGGTAGCGTTCAACGCTGCCAGGATCCGGGCCCAGGCGCCGTCTCGCTGCCAGCGGCGAAAGACTGCGTACGCCGTCGCCCACGGTCCGTACCGCTCGGGGATGTCCCGCAACGGCGAGCCGGTCCTGGACCGCCACCAGATCGCGTTGAACACCTGGCGGCGCCCCCTGGGCGGGCGTCCCCTCGACGGTAGCGGCGGTAGCAGCGGCTCCAGACGCCCCCACTGCTGGTCTGTCAGGTCTCCACGGCTCACCGGGTGATGATGCACCGGGGGTGATCAGCGCTCCGAACTGGCTCTCGCATCTCCCGCTGCCGTCAGGCGGGTTGCGCGGGTTCGGCCCCCAGAGCTCGGATCGCAAGATCAATTGCGGTGGTCAGGCGCCCCAGGTCGTGACCGGCGCGCTCCCGCACCCGCAGGCCGAGTACTGTCGTGAACAGCGACTCCACGGCTCCGTCGATGTCGAAATCGGTGGACAGTTCGCCTCGCTCCCGCCCCTCGGCCAGTACCGCATGCAGGGCCTGCCGGGTGACCGCGAACGCAGCCTCGGTCCGCTCTTGGACCTGGGCGTCAGTGGTGCCGAGTTCGGTGGCGGTGTTAATTACGAAGCAGCCGCGGCCGGACTCGCCGGCGGCTGGGCAGGTCACCAGCCACAGCATCCATTCCCGCAGCACCTCACGAACCGGGCGGTCACTCGCGTCCAGACGTCGGCGGGCCTCCGCGGACTCGGTGGCCCGGTAGTGGTCGAGCGCGCGCAGGAAGAGCGTGTGCTTGTCCGTGAACGTCCGATACAGGCTGCTGGGCGTGAGCTTCAGTTCGTCACCCAGGTCGCGGACCGAAGTGGCGTGGTAACCGCGCCGCCAGAACAGCTCGGTCGCTGCGGTGACCGCCTCCTGCTCGTCGAACTGTCGTGGGCGTGCCATGACTTCACCTTACCCGACTTGTGGAGCGTTCGCTCCCATACTAGGGTCCCAGTTCGGGAGCGATCGCTCCCGAATTGCTGGAGGAGGATCCGTTGACGACCGCAGAACAGACCCCCACCCGGACACAGGAACCAGGGACGCCGGATCAGAGCCGCTGGATGGCGGTGGCCGTGGTGGCGCTGGGCACCTTCCTGCTGGTGACCGCCGAGCAACTGCCGATCGGTCTGCTGACCTCAGTGGGGTCCGCACTGTCGGTCTCCGAGGGGACGGCAGGACTAATGGTGACGGTGCCCAGCATCGTCGCCGGGTTCGCGGCACCGCTGGTCCCGATGGTCGTCGGGGCGCTGGACCGACGCATCCTGCTGCTCGGGCTGATGGCCCTGATGACCGTCGCGAACCTGGGCTCCGCCCTGGCGCCGAACTTCGCAGTGCTGGTGGGCTCCCGAGTGCTGGTCGGCATCGCGGTAGGCGGCTTCTGGGCGGTCGCCGCCGGCCTGGCGGTCCGGCTCGTTGCGTCTGCGGACGTGCCACGCGCCACCGCGATCATCTTCGGCGGCGTCGGAGCCGCGAACGTGTTCGGCGTCCCGCTCGGCACCCTGGTCGGCGACCTGACCGGTTGGCGCATCGCCTTCTGCGCGCTCAGCGCCCTGGCGCTGGTGACCCTGATCGCCCTGCTCGCGGTACTGCCGCGGCTGGTCGCCTCCCAGAACATCCGCCCCAACCTACTGATGGAGCAGCTCCGCAACCCGGGCGTGCGCGTCGGCGTCATCGCGACGGTGCTCCTCGTGTTCGGCCACTTTGCCGCTTACACATTCGTCAGCCCGGCGCTGCAGGATCTGTCGGGGATCGATGAGCGCTATGTCGGTCCGCTGCTGTTCGGGTTCGGTGCGGCCGGCATGATCGGCAACTTTGTCGCAGGTGCGGCGCTCTCTCGCCACGTGCACCGCAGCGTGCTGGCCATCGCCGTGGCCATGACGGCCGCGATGCCGCTCTTCCTGCTCCTGGGCCGGACCGCAATCGGCGGCGCCATCCTGCTGATCATCTGGGGTCTGGCCTTCGGTGGTGTGTCCGTGGGCCTCCAGACCTGGATGATCAAGGCCGCTCCGCAAGCGGTGGAAGCGGCCTCCTCGCTGTGGGTGGCGGTGTTCAACCTGTCCATCGGTTTCGGCGCGCTGGCCGGCGGCATCATCGTCGACACGCTCACGCTCCAAGGCTCGCTCTGGCTCGGTGGCGCCTGCGCCCTGCTCGCCGCCCTGGCGATCCGGACCGCCCGTACCAATGACGCCGTGCGCTGACCGAGAGCCACTCAGGCTGCCCGGGCACCGGAGAAGGAATCCGGCGCCCGGGCAGCCCGCACTCCCCAATGCAACATTCCAAACAGGCCCTAGGAGAGCGCCTCGTCCATGGACTCCTCCCGCCAGCGGCGCAGGAGTTCGTGGAAGGCGGGGGCGCCGTGCGGGTAGGCGGCCGGGCCGTTCGGGCGCCCGCGTCCTTCGCGGTTGTAGTAGCCGGGAGTGCACTCGGCGTGGAACCACTCGTGGTCGGGGGCGCCCTCGGCCAGGGTGGCGAGCCAGGCGTCCTCGGCCTCGCGGGACGGTTCGACGAGGGCGCCCCCGGCCTCGGCTGCCGCGACGAGGGCGGCGGCGTGCACGGCCTGCTCGTCCAGGACGTGGGTGAAGTTGACGCTGCTGGCGTTCTGCAGGGAACCCATCCGGATCAGGTTCGGGAAGCCGTTGCTGGTGAAGCCGTGGAGGGTGCGGACGCCGTGCCGTGCCCACGCGTCGAGCAGCCGGGTTCCTCCCCGGCCGTGGACGGGCAGCTTGCCGGAGTGGACGCCGGAGACGCCGACGGAGAATCCGGTGGCGAAGATCAGGCAGTCGAGTTCGTACACGGTCCCGCCGACCACGACGCCGTTCCCGGTGACGCGTTCGATGCCGTGGGTGTCGGCGGTGTCGACCAGGGTGACGTTGCTCCGGTTGAACGCCGGGTAGTACGTGTCGGAGAAGGTGGGGCGCTTGCAGGCGTACCGGTACCAGGGCTTGAGCTTCTCCGCCGTCGCCGGGTCCGTGACCGTCCGCTCGACGCGGGCGCGCACCTCGTTCATCTTGGCGGCGTCGGCGACCTCGTAGGCGGCCTCGAAGGCCTCCCGGTCACCGGTGCGCCGGAAGCTCGGCAGCAGCTTCTCCAGGAGGGGTGCCGACGACGTCCATCCGTCCGCCACGAGGTCCTCGTCGAACGCCCCGCCCGAGACGACGCGCAGGAAGTTCTCGCGGCGCTCGCGGGCCCAGCCCTCGCGGTCCGCGCCGACGTCCCCGGCCGTGGTGCGGCGGTTGGCGCGCACGTCCACCGTGGAGGGGGTGCGCTGGAAGACGTAGACGTGTCCCGCGTCCTCGGCCAGCATCGGAATGACCTGCACGCCGGTGGCGCCGGTGCCGACGACGCCCACGCGCTTGTCCGCGAGCCCGGTCAGGCCGCCGCCCGGGCCGCCGCCGGTGTAGGCGTAGTCCCAGCGGGACGTGTGGAAGGTGCGCCCCCCGAAGTCCCCGATGCCGGGTATCCCCGGCAGTTTCGGCTCGGTCATGGTGCCGGTGGCGGTGATGACGTACGTCGCCCGGAACGCGTCGCCGCGGTCGGTGGCCACGATCCACGTGCGGGAGCTCTCCTCCCAGGTCAGCTCGGTGACGGTGGTGGAGAACAGGGCGTCCGCGTAGAGGCCGGACTCCTGCGCGATCCGCACCGCGTGCTGCCGGATCTCCTCGCCCGGGGAGTACTTCCACTCCGGTACGTATCCGGTCTCGTCGAGCATCGGCAGGTACACGTGGGACTCGATGTCGCAGTGGACGCCCGGGTACCGGTTCCAGTACCAGGTGCCGCCGAAGTCACCGCCCTTGTCGACGACGCGGACGCGTTCCACGCCCTGCCGGCGCAACCGCGCCCCGGCGAGGATGCCGCCGAACCCGCCGCCGATGACAGCCACGTCGACGGTGTCGCGCAGCGGCTCGCGCCCTGCCACCTCGCCCACGTACGGGTCGGCGGCGCAGAAGCCGGACTCGGCGTCGGCGTCGAGGTACTGGCGCGGGCCGTCGGGCCGTATGCGCCGCTCACGCTCGCGGCGGTAGCGCTGCCGCAGCACCGCGAGTTCGTCGGGGGCCGGCGCCTGGGGGGACGTCATGTGGGGGGACCTCACTTCTCTCCGTCTGCCGTGCGCGGACCGGTCCGTCCGTGAGCTGCCGAACCGCCTTGGAACCGGACGGCCTTGACGCACCGTAGCAACAACCGGACAGTGTTGTCCGGTTAGAGTGCGGGGGCACGACGACCTTCGGACAGGAAGAGCGACCCCCATGCGACGACTCCGGAACCGGTCCCTGGCCGTGCTCGCCACGCTCGGCACCCTGGCCCTGGCCGGATGCGGCACCGACACGCGCACTCCCGGCGACGGGGCGACGTCCCCCGGCCCGGACGGGACCGTCACCGCCCACCGGTTCATGCGACTGACCACGGTCCACGAGGAGACCGGAATGACCCTGCTGGAGGGCCCGGTCTTCGGCGAGGACGGCCGGCTGGTCGTCGTCGACGTCACCGCACCCGCCGGAGAGCCGAAGGTGATGCGCGTCGACGTCCGGAAGAAGACGGTGCGGAAGGTCTTCACCGACAGCCGGGGGGCCTACACCTCGGCCCAGTTCAGCCCGCACGACGGCCGGCTCTACCTGTCCGACTTCGCCCACGGCGAGATCGTCTCCCTGGCCCCCGGCGGCGGCGACCGGCGCACCTTCTTCACCGGCGAGGTCGACGGCGCCCGGATGCAGCCCGACGACATCGCCTTCGACCGGGACGGCGACCTGTACGTCAGCGACTCCCTCGGCCTGTCCGAGGGCGAGGCGCGCGGCCGCGTGGTGCGCATCGACCGCGACGGCGGGGACGCCACCGTCCTGGCCGACGGTCTCGCCGCCACGAACGGCATCTCGTTCGACATCGGCTACCGCGGGCTGTGGATCAGCGAGCTGACGGAGAACCGGATCTCCTACCTTCCCGTCGGCAAGCGGGCCGGGGCGACCGGCCGGCACACCGCCGTCCGCGTCGACGGCGGCGTCGCCCAGGCCGACTCGATCGCCGTGGACGCGGACGGCAACCTGTACCAGGCGCTGCACGGCCGGCCCGCGATGGCCGTGTACGACCGGTACGGCAAACGCCTCGCGACGGTGGAGGTCCCGGCCCGCGCCGAAGGACTCGAGTCGGCGACCAACGTGGCGATCACGCCCGGCGGGACCAGGGCGTACATGACCGTCAGCGGACCCGCCGGCGGGTACCTGTACACCTTCGACGCACTCGCGGAGGGCGTACGGCAGTCCAACGGCGGCTGACGCCGCCCGGCCCTCACCCCTCGAAGGGCCGCACCGGTCCCACCGTGACGCCGAGCAGCCGCCAGGCCGCCAGCGCCCGGTGCTCGCGCTCCTCGCGAGTGGGGCCGGTGGCGGCTCCGGAGACCATGGCGACGGCGAGCATGAGGTCGTCCGGCGCGTCCG
Source organism: Streptomyces sp. Tu 3180 (assembly GCF_009852415.1). Lineage (NCBI taxonomy): Bacteria > Bacillati > Actinomycetota > Actinomycetes > Kitasatosporales > Streptomycetaceae > Streptomyces > Streptomyces sp. Tu 3180. The sequence goes on from NZ_WOXS01000002.1 coordinate 1,175,000, forward strand.
GAGCACCCAGGCGGTGCCCGTCCGGCAGGCACCGCCGCAGGGCGCGCTCGACCCGCTCGGACAGGTCCCGGGCGAACGCGTGGGCGTGGAAACGGCCGCTGACCCCGTCGGCGTGCAGGAGGCCGATGAAAGCCGCCGACTGCGTCAGGTGCCAGGTCACCACTCCCAGAACCCCGGCGAGGGTCGCGTCCTCGGCGTCCGCCGCCTGCTCGATCTGGCGCACGTTCTCCTCCAGGACCGCGGCCGCGATGGCGTTGCGATCGGGGAAGTGCCGGTACAGCACGCCCTGCCCGACCCCGGCCCTGCGCGCGATCCCGGACAGTGGAGCGTCCAGACCGTGCACCGCGTAGATCTCCCGGGCGGCGGTGACCAGAGCGGCCCGGTTGCCGGCGGCGGCCCCCGGTCCCCGGTTCGCGGGCCTCGGCTCGTCCGACGTGGGGCGTTGGGTCATCCGGACAGGGTAACGGGGGGACGCCGGGGGCCCGGTACCCGGTGCGCGGCACCCGGCCTCCGGCACCCCGCACTCACGTACCCGGCAGGCAGCACCCGGTACGAGCCGCTGCCCTCCCGCCCCGCGGTCCTACCCGACCCCCTCCGCGGCGACCGCGAGGGCCTGGCGCAGGGTCGCTTCCAACACGGCCGCGGCGGCGGCGCCTTCGCCCTCCTCCGCCGCGTACTCGCCCTCGGCGGGATCGCCGCGCCAGGCATAGTGCTCGACCGCCGCGCGCAGGGCCGCGTTGAACATCGCCGCACGGATCCTCACGCTCAGGTCGTCGGCCGGCAGCCCGGCCCGTTCGGCCAGGGCGCGGGCGAAGGCCGGCTCCGCCTCGTCGTAGGTCTGGAGCCAGACGGCGCGCAGCCCGGGCTCGGTCCGGGTGAGCCGGACCAGGGCGCCGACGGTGGCCCGGTCCGGGCCGCCGGCGATGCCCTGCCCCGTCGTCAGCCACCGGTCCAGGGCCTTCTCCAGGGGCCGGCCGGGCGGCCACTCCCGCAGGAAGGCGGCGATCGTGTCGATGCCCTCCGAGAACAGCGGCCTCACGCAGCTCTCCTTGCTCGGGAAGTAGCGCCACACGGTGCGCGCCGACAGGCCGACGGCCCGGCCGATCTGTTCGCCGGTCGTGGACGCGACGCCCTGGGTGACGAACAGGTCCACCGCGGCCCGGGCGATCTCCCGCCGGATCTCGGTCCTGCGCGCTTCGGTCAGGGGCGGCCGTCCCGTGCGGCCACGGGGTGCGGTCATCGGTTCCTCCGGCTGCGTTGATCGTGTGATCGAGCTCTCGGGAATCTTCCACCACGAGTTCATGTCACTCAGCGACAATAAGTCGTACGGTGATGGCGCCCGGGGTGACCGGGGCCCCGCACGACGAACAGGAGAGCTTCATGGCCGGCGCATTCGACGGACGCGGCGTCATCGTCACCGGGGCCGGGTCGGGGATAGGCCGTGCCGCCGCCCTGGCCTTCGCCGCCGAGGGCGCCCGGGTCCTGGTCGCGGACATCGACGCCGAGGGCGCCGCGTCGACGGTCGAGGCGGTGGAGAAGTCCGGTGGCACCGGGGTCGCCGTCACCGGCGACCTCGGCGACCGGGACGTCGTGGACCGGGTGACCCGGACCGCCGTCGAGCGCTTCGGCGGCGTGGACGTCCTGGTGAACAACGCCGGGATCATGGACGGGATGACGGCGCTGGCGGACGTGACCGACGCGCAGTGGGAGCGTGTCCTGCGGGTCAACCTGACCGCGCCCTTCCTGCTCACCCGCGCCGTGCTGCCGCACATGCTGGCGGCCGGCAGGGGCGCCATCGTCAACACCGCCTCCGAGGCCGGCCTGCGGGGCAGCGCGGCGGGCGCCGCCTACACGGCCTCGAAGCACGGCGTGGTCGGGCTGACCAGGAACCTCGCGGTGATGTACCGCAAGCAGGGCATCCGCGCGAACGCCATCGCCCCGGGAGGCACCGCCACCGGCATCGTCGTCGACGCCGACCCGGCCGGGCACGGTCCCGCGGCGCTCGGCCCCCACTTCGTCAACCTCGGCCGCCTGGCCCAGCCCGAGGAGCAGGCCGCCGCGATCCTGTTCCTCGCCTCGGACGCGGCGAGCAACATCAACGGAGCGATCCTGCCGGTGGACGACGGCTGGGCGGCGGTCTGACCGCTCCCGGGCGGCCGGTTCCCTGGCCGGCCGGGCGGTTCCTGACCAGCCGGCCGGGGGGTTCCCTGGCCGGCCGGGCGGTCTCCTGGCCGGCCGGGCGGTCTCCTGGCCGACCGGACGGCCCCCCTGTCGGCCGGGGGGTCCCCGAACCGGCCGGACCGCTCCGTGAGACCGCCGCGGGTGCGCGAGGTGCGCAAGACGCGCGTCCGCGTCCTCGCCCGTCCGGGTGCGGCCGGCCGTCCCCGGTGCGGCCGGCTTGACCTTGACACGGTGACAAGGTCTTGACTGCAGCCGAGGAGGTGGTCGCGATGGCCATGGCGAGGGAGCACACGAACACGGTGCGGGCGCTGGAGGGGCTGGAGCACGGCGACCCGGCGGTACGGCTGAGAGCGGCGCTGGCGGTCGGCACGGCCGCGGACCCGCGGTCCGTCGGCACGCTCGTCGGACGATGCGCGGTCGAGCCCGACTTCCACGTGCGCGACATGCTCACCTGGGCACTCACCCGCCACGCGTCGTCGACGACGGTCCCGAAGCTCCTCGAGGAACTCCGCTCGGAGCGCGCGCAGGCACGAAGCCAGGCCCTGCACACGCTGTCCAAGATCGGGGACCGGCGAGCGTGGCCGGCGATCACACGGGCGCTTCTGACCGACCCCGACGACGAGGTGGCGCGGAGCGCCTGGCGGGCGGCGGTCGTACTCGTGCCCGAGGAGGAGAAACCGCGACTGGCCGGAGTGCTGGCGACACAGCTCGGGCGCGGCGAACGCGAGACGTGGCTGAGCCTCAGCCGGGCGCTGACCGCGCTCGGCGAGGTGATCACGCAGGTCCTGGAGACCGCGATGACGGCTTCCGACCCCCGCGTGCGCGAACACGCGATCGCCACGGAGCGGCTGTTGCGCGACCCGGATGCCGGATCCGGGTTCGCGATCGAGGAGGCGAAGCGCATCGTCGCCCTCGGGCCGGCCGGCCAGGAGGGTTGACGGGCGGTGTTGATCGGTGAGGTGGCACGGCGGTCCGGGGTCAGCGCCCGCATGCTCAGGCACTACGACTCGCTCGGCCTGGTGCGCCCGACGGGCCGTACCGAGGCCGGCTACCGGGAGTACTCCGGGGAGGACATCCGGCGGATCTTCCACATCGAGAGCCTGCGGTCGCTGGGGCTGTCGCTGCGTGAGGTCGGGCGCGCGCTGGACGATCCCGGCTTCACGCCCTCGGAGCTGGTCGGTGACCTCGTCCGCCGGACGCGGGAACGCATCGCGCGTGAGACGGAGCTGCTCACGCGGCTCCGCCGGATCGGTGCGGCGGAACCCGCCGACTGGAAGGACGTCCTCCAGACCGTCGCTCTCCTCCAGGCCCTGAACTCGGAGAGCACCGGGAAGCGCCAGCGCGCGGCCCTGTCCTCGGCCGCGGAAGTACCGGTGCCGGTGGAGGCCCTGGTCGAGGCGGTGTTGAGCGAGACGGACCCGAACGTCGCCGGGGCCCTTCGCTGGGCCCTGGCGCGCTCGGGCGACGGCGGACTGGCACTGCTGGCGGAGGGCCTCGGCTCGCCCCTGGCCGAGGTGCGGGAACGTGCCGTCCGGTCCATCGCCGAGCTCCCCCACGACGAGGCGACCGCGGTGCTGCGGGACGCCCTCGCGAACTCCGACGTCGCGGTCCGCAGGAGCGCGGCCCTGGCGCTCGGGGCACGCCACGTGGCCGACGCGGTCCCGACGCTCATCGACATGATCGTCGAGGAGGTGAACGACGTCGACGCGGCCGACGCGCTGAGCACGCTGGCGGGTGATCCCGGGTCGGCGGACCGGATCGCCACCGGGCTCGTCGACCGCCTGGCCGACGGCACCCTCGCCGCGCCCGCCCGCCGACGGCTGACACAGGCGCTCGCCGACGTTCCGGGGGACACGGCGTCCCGCGCCCTGGCGGACCTGTCCCACGACGACGACCGTGTCGTCGCGCTCACCGCGGCCTACGTCCTCGAGCTGCGCGGCACACGGTGACGGGCCTTTCCCGGGGTGCCGGGTGGGGGACGGGGCCGTGCTGCCCTCGCCGCCCGCGGCCCAGGACCTGCGTCCCACCCCCGGCCGGCGGACCACCCGCCCCGCCGGCGCCCCGAAGTGCTCGGTGAGCGGCGGTCGTCCCCTTCCGCCGCGACGGCGGGCGCCGGTGCCGCCGGGCCGCGCGCGGCCCGGCGGCATCGGATCAGGCCAGTCGGTCCAGGATCCGCTCCACTTCCGCGAGGATCGCCGCGCCGACCGGTTCCAGCCGCGCTCGCTCGTGCAGCAGGGCCCACGCGGCCCGGACGATCTCGGTGCGGTGCGCGAGGTACCCGCGGATGTCGGTGGTGGGCACCTCGGGGACGCCCTTGTCGATCAGCAGTGAGGTGAGGTGGATCTCCCGGGCGAAGGAGTAGCAGCCGTGGAAGACGGCGGTCAGCGGCCGGTCGGCGTTCACCACGGGGCTGACGGCCCGGTCCTCGGGATTGGAGCACAGGGGCATCAGGTCGATCAGCGTGCTCATCCGGTTGTGGCCCGTCTCGTGGACCAGCGTCTGCGCCGCCATCAGCGCCGGACGGGGACTGCTGACGATCTGGCCGCGGAAGGCGTGGATGCTGTAGTTGTGCGGCCGCAGCCCGGCCCACGGCATGGGCAGCAGGCGCTCGACGCACGACCGCGTCTCCTCCCAGGCCTCCGGCCACACCGCGCGCAGCAGTTCCGCGGCCTCGGTGAACTCGTCGTGGAAGCGGGCCACGTCCGCCGGCTCGACGGAGGGCAGCACCTCGGTCGGCGGCAGGTGCTCGTCCAGCCAGTGGGAGGGGGCGGGCACGATCCAGGGGCCGTCGAGGACGCGTCCCAACGCCCCCGTGCCGGGCCCGTCCTCGGACAGGGCGACGGTGGTGCCGCCGCCGTCCCGGGCGATGACGGCACCGTCCGCCGCGACGCTCAGCGACCAGGTGCCGGTCGCCGAGCGCGCGGTGACCGCACGGCCCAGCCGGGGGACGGCCAGTCCCCCGTCGCGGTCCGCGAGGACCCGGATCTCGGGGACCGGCACCGCGCCGGCGACCGCCGCCAGTTCGGGCAGCAGGAAGAACGCGAGCCGGTGGGCGAGCGGGTCCTCCTGCCGGGCGACGGGCAGGTCGCTCGGGCCCTGCTTGGCCACCGCGATCCACGAGGTGATGTCGGGGCCGGCCAGCAACGCCTCCGGAGCGGTCCCGGAGGAAGCGGTGAGCGCCCGCGCGCAGGCCTGGTACAGCTCGCGCTCCGTCTCGCCGGCGGCCAGGGTGAAGCGCCGCAGCATCAGCTTCAGCAGGTCCCTCAGGTTCTTCCGGGCGAGCAGCGCGTTGAGCGGCGCGGCGCTGTCCGGCGGGCCGCCGGGCAGGACGAACCCGTCCACCGGGGGTTCGGGCGCCGAGGCGATGAACCGCTTCACCGTCGTCATGTCGATGTCGAGCCTGTCGACCGGTCCCCGTGCCGCGCGCATCGCCACTTCCCTCTCCGCCTTTCTCCTGGTCCGCTCGAGTGCGCCGCTGCTGCCGAGCGCCGTGACGGCCTCGGTCAGCCGTGCCTTCCTCAGCTCGGCGGTTCCGGGCCCGACCGGCAGCGGCCGGTGCCACGGCTCCTCGTGCCGCAGTTCGGCGCTCAGCGTGCGGTGCAGCGCCTGCCAGACCGTCCTGGCGTTCACCACCAGGCTGGCGCTGAGGCTGTCGCCCGCCGAGACGCCCCAGTGCCGCCACAGCAGCGGGATGTAGAGGACGTCACCGGGACCGAGGGTGAACTCCAGCGTGTCCCGCGACGGACCGTCCTGCGGCATCGGGGCGTCGCCCACGCCGGGTTCACCGAGCATGCGCAGCCGCCGCTGCTCCGGGTCCAGGGTGGCGGGCGAGGCCAGCCGCCACCGCTTCTCGCCCTCCAGCTGGATGGTGAAGTTGTCGCTGTTGTCGATGTGCGAGCCGATCGAGGAGCTGCCCTCGGTGAGGAACACGTCGCACCACACGTCGTCCCAGTCGAACTTCTCCCGGGCCGCCGCGCACAGTGCGGCCACACCCGGCAGTCCCTCGCGCAGCGCTTCGAGGAACCAGATGGACCGGCCGTCCGTCCGCACCCCGGTGGTGGCGGTGGCCAGCGCCCTGACCTCCTCGCGGCCGGGCGCCGGGGCGAGGAACATCCCCGCCGCGCCGCGGAGGACGACGGGTTCACGGCGCCACCGGGCGTCGAAGAACTCCTCGTCGAGCACTGCCAGCGGTTGCGGCCGCTGCGCCGCGGTTGCGTTCATCCTGCCGCTCCTTTCCCGAGCAGCTGCTGCTGCGCGTCGATCTGCCGCGACAGCCACGGCTGCCGCTCGATTCCCAGACGGTCGCCGAGACCGGCCGCCAGCCGGGCCGCGTCGGCGTGGAGCGGATGGCTGCCGGCGAACTCGAGGAGGGCGCGATGGGCCTCTTCGTACGCCCCGGTCCGCAGGGTGCACAGCGCCGCCAGGAAGGAGGACTTGACCTCGATGGTGTCCGTCCGCTCCCCGGTGGCACGGCAGAACCACTCCCCGGCCGCCGCGAAGGACTCCGTCCGGTAGTGGGACAGGCCGATTCCGTACGCCAGCCAGGAAGAGCGGCAGCCCGCTTCCGCCGCCTCGTGCCAGCACCGGCCCGCCTGGTCGACGTCGCCCGACGTGCGCAGGTGCAGCAGGCCCAGCAGGGCCGTGCCGACCGGGCCGAGCGGCGACAGCTCGGCCTCGTACCGGTCGAGCGGCACGGGGCCGCCGCCTTCGCCCCGCAGGGCGGTGAAGGTGGCCTCCGGCAGGGGGATCGCGTCCCGCTCGCGCTGCAGCGTCCCGCGTCCCAGTGCGCCGGCGAGGGCCGGGGCGAGATCGCGCCGGGCCTCCGGCAGGAAGCCGCTGCGCACCGAGTACGTCATGGAGTCGACGTTGCCGAGCAGGCCGTGCCGGTCCAGCAGGTCCAGGAGTTCGTCCGGCTGGTGGTCCTGCCCGGTGCGCACGTCGGCGAACCAGTCCAGGTCGAGGTCGACCCGGCTGTGCGGGTCCTGGGCGCCGGCGCCGAAGGTGGCGGGGGTGTGGATCACCAGGTCGAGGCCGCAGACGCGGGTGTGCAGCGCGCCCAGTTCGTCGAAGCGGGTGGCGTCGAGGACGTCGGGCTCGGCCGCGATCGCACTGAGCGCACCGAGCAGTCTGCGCCTGGCGGCCGGCGAGTCCGCCTCCCGGGTGGCCCGCACCCACGTGAGCCTCGACACCAGGCCGAGCGCGGCGCCGGCCGCGTAGAAGTCGTCCAGGCCGTAGCTGCCCGCCACTTCCCTGATGGGCAGTCGGCGGTTCTCGGCCCCGATCGGCCCCTCGCCGTCCAGGTGTTCCAGCCGTGCGGCCGCCGCCCGGGCGAGCGGCTTGAGATCGAGGTGCCGGTCGAAGCAGACGACCGACTCCGAGCGGTAGCCCAGCCGCACCCAGCTCGCCACCACCTCGCCGTGTTCCTCGTGCAGTGCGATCACGGGACGAGTCCTTTCCCTCGGAGCACCGCACGGGCCCGGCCGACCCGCTCGGCGCGTTCACCGGCCGTCCAGGCCCGCAGCCAGCCCGGCCGGGGTTCGGTGCCCCACAGCAGGGCGGCGACCAGGGGGACGCTCAGCCCGCCGGTGAAGTACCGGCCCCCGCAGGCCACGAACACGGTCGGTGCCGTCGGCTCACGGTCCGGGTCGCGCAGCAGCCGGACGCCGTCCGTCCAGGCGGCCCAGGACCGTTCGCCGGTGCGGCGCAGGTGCGGGTGGCGGATGAGGAAACCCGGCTCCGGGTGCCTGGCCAGGGTCTTGACCAGCGAGGCCAGCAGTTCCCGCTCGACCAGGAGGGCGGTGTCCGTGCCGCGGCCGGCCCGGTCGAGCAGGAATTCCCCGAACGCCTCGGTCACCGACCGGCCGCGCCGGAGGCCGAGCATGTCGACGTCGGAGCAGTGGTGCCCGCGCAGGAACTCCGCCACCGCGCGCTGCCCCGCGTTGTGCCGGTCCGGGTACAGCGCCCGCAGGCTGTGCTCGAAGTGCTCGCGCAGCGGTACACCGCCGATCGCGCCCTGTGCGATGCCCTGGGTGAGTTCGTGCGAGACCCTGGCCAGTTGCTCGACGTCCACCTCGCGCAGTGCGGCCGGGGCGGCCGGGTCCACCGGGCCGACGCCGTCGACTCCTCCGGTGCGCCGCGGGCTCGGGTAGCTGAGCCGGTGCTTGAACGCACGGTTCAGTTCGACGAGTTCGCCGCTGCCCACTGGTTCACCAACTTCCTCAGGCGTTCGAGGTTGGGAAGGCTCTTCGGCACCATCCGGCCCGACCTGTCGTAGTTGGGGTCCTCGTAGGTGACCGCTTCCAGCCGGGGGCACAGCTCCAGGAGCCGTTCCGCCAGGACCAGTTGCTCGTCCAGCAGGACACCGTGGTGCAGGTCCAGGAAGCGGTCGCGGCTGATCGCCGAGCCGGACAGGTGGAGTTCGGTGCACTGCGCCAGCGGCAGCCTGTCCAGGTCCGCGTACAGACCGGCTCCCCGCTCGCCCCGCCACCACCGCCAGCTCAGCAGGTGCCCCACGTCCAGGGTGACGTCGGTGCCGCTGAGTTCGGCGACCCGGCGGAAGAAGTCGTAGGCGTCCATGTCGCCCACCACCACCGTGACACCGTCGGTGAAGCCCGGGAACTCGACCCGCAGGACCGGGTCGAGTTCCCGCATCGCCTCGCGGATGCCGGCCGCGACGTGGGGGACGTTCTCCTCCACCAGGTAGGGCGGCAGGGGGTAGGGCATCGGTATGCCGCCGAGGGACCACATCCCCAGGTCCTCGACGACCCACTGCCAGTCGAAGTGCCGGTGCAGCTCGTTGGTGAACTCGTAGACCGGGCCGCGGTCGTAGGGCTCGACGGTGCCCAGGTTGAGCATGGTCTGGTGCAGGGCGACCGGGGTGCCGGCGGGAAGCTGCTCCATCAGGCGCCGGTAGGGCTCCAGGTAGTGCCCGGCCAGCAGCGGCACCGGCCCGCGGGGCTGGAAGGCGAAGGCGTAGTAGGCGTAGTCGGCGCCGTGACGGGCGAGGAAGTTGCGGACGCGTTCGTTGGGGCCGGGGTCGTCCGGGTCGAAACCGATCGGCGCTCCCCAGGGAAGGTCCATCCCGGCGCCCAGTCCCCGGCGTTCGGGGCGGCCCGCCCTGCCCGGGTGCGCCGTGGGTTCAGCTGTGGTCACCGACATCCGCCTCCTTCAGCAGGCCCAGCAGTCTGCGGCCGAGTTCGGTGCGCGCCGTCAGCCGGCGCGACGCGCCGGACGCCCGGAGGGTGACGTGTCCGGGCCCGATGCCGTACCGCATGCGCCAGCGCAGGTCGATCAGGCGTCCCCGCACGGGCACGACCCAGGGGTGCAGCACCAGTTCGTCGGCCGGCTTCGCACCGTCGGCCTTCTTCCACCGCGGGTGCTTCTCGTCGTTCTTGCCCGGCAGCACCACGCGCACCGTCTCGCGCAGCCAGTCGGCCCGTTCCTCGCGGGTGGGGCCCTCGTAGTCGATCACCCTGCCGTGCCGCCCGGCCAGATAGCTGAAGCCGCTGTTGGACTGGAGCTCGTCACCGTCCGCCAGCGTCAGTCCGGTGCGGTGACCGGGCTCGGCGGCCAGCAGCGACGTCGGTTCGGCGATCATCATCTGTGCGGCGTCGATGCCGAGCCGGGCCGAGTTGCGGACGAGGAACTCCCTGCTCGCCCGGGCCTCCTCCGCCGTCTCGCCCGGCAGGCCGCCCATGACGCTGAGCCGCAGCACGATGCCCGACTCGTCGAGCACCTCGACGATCCGCTGGTACAGGTCCGCCCGCACGCCCTTGTCGACGAGGTCGAGCAGCCGCTGGGAGTTGGTCTCGTAGCCGACGCTCATCAGCCGGCACCCGGCGTCGTGCATGCGCCGCACGAAGGCGCGGTCGGCGAGCAGGGGCTCCAGCCGGTTCCGGGTCGACCAGGTGAAGGTGTGACCGCGGGCGCGCACCAGCTCGGCCGCGCCGAGCACGAGGCGCAGGTTGCAGTTCTCGTCCACGAACGCCACGAAGCGTGCGCCCGTCCGGCGCAGGGCGTGCTCCACGTGGTCGGCGAGTTGCTCCTGGGTGAGCTGCTGGTACCGGCCTCGGCTGCGGTTGCCGTAGGAGCAGAACGTGCAGCGTCCCCAGTAGCAGCCCACGCAGGAGATGAGGGGGAGCTGCGGCTCGGGGCTCAGGTAGGAGGAGAAGGGCAGGCCGTCGAACTCGGGCGGCGGGTTGTCCGCGATGTGGTGCTCCGGCGCGGGAGAACTGCCGCGCGCGGTCACCAGTCCGGGCACTTCGTGGATCGGGCGGCCCGCCTCGACCGCTTCGGCCAGCCGGTGCAGCACCGCTTCGCCCTGGGTGGTGACGAGGGCGTCGACGTGGCCGAACGTCTCGGGCATGGCGGCCAGTTCCGCGCCGCGCATCATCAGCTGCTGTCCGCCGAGGACGACGATCGTCCCGGGAGCCCGCTGTTTCACCAGCCGCGCCATGCGGAAGGCGGGCACGAGCTGGCTGAAGTACGCGACGGAGACACCGAGGACGCGTGGCGGGTCGTCCGGGAGCAGGCCGAGGGTCAGCTCGTCGTGCTCGTGGGCGGCGAGGTCACCGGCCGGGGCCTGCGACTCGGCGAGGCGGAACACCTCGGACAGGCTCGTCGCCTGCCGGGTCAGCACGCTCCCCCGCAGCATGATGTCCAGCACGTTGTTGACCAGCCGGAAACCGACCTCGAACGGCAACGACGTGCTCTGCTTGCGGACGACGGTCCGGTGCAGCAGCTCCTGCCGTTCCACCGCGAAGGACAGCAGCGCCTCGTCGAACTCGTCCAGTCCGCCCAGCCGCAGCCGTTCTCCCAGCACCGCGGGGTCCAGGAGCCGGTGCGTCAGCGCGATGTTGAGATCGCTCTGGAGCGCCGTCACTCCGTGCCGGCGCAGGTAGGCGACCAGCATGGGCAGGCTGAGGTAGGGGAACAGACGTGCCTCGGTCACCCCGGGGAAGACCAGGTGCACCGCTGCCTGAGGTGTCCGCTGACGCACCGCTCCTCCTCGTCGGGCCGGCGGGGTTCGGTCCGGGCGCCGTGGCCGGCGAGCCGGGCCCTTTCCGGGGACCCGCTCGCCGGCCGCGGCCGTGGATCAGACGGCGAAACGGAAGGCGTGGAACGCCGCGCCGTCCTGGAGCTCGGCGGCCTCGACGACCTCGAGGCCGTCCAGCTCGGTCAGCAGGTCCTCGTTCACGTCCTGCTGGATCTGCTCTTCGTTCATGGCAATTCCTTTCTCGACAGGCGAGGGACAGCGTGCGGACACACCGGACCCCACAACGGAGTATTTCCTCTCCCCGGTGAAACTCCGCGTTCGGAGAATCCCTAATTCCGTTTCCGGAGAATCCCGAAGAGGTTCGAGACGCCGTCGGACTGCCGGCACCGCGGGTGTTCCCACTCCCGGCCGTGCAGCCGTCCGGCGATTTCAATGAGGGATGCGATCGGTGAAGGTCCGGCCGCACCGGTGCGGCGGCGCGCGGAAAGGAGCCGTTGGAGCGCCGCGCTCACGACCCGGCGTGAAGACCCGGCCGGACCCGCGGTTCGCGCAGTCGGCGCCGCGTCTTCGCACGCCGTGGAGCAGCAGGAATCACAGGAAAGCCCCCCATGGTCTCGCATCGCACCACGTACGACGCCCCCGTCGAAGCCCGGCGGACGAGCTCCTGGGACGAAGACGCTAGATAGGCTTTTCGGGACTGTCAACGACCACTATCCGCCAGTGGAACAGAATTCAACAATTACGGGAACTCCCTTGCACCGTGATGGGTGAAAATGCCCGCCGCACCACGGGGGCCGAACACGGAATGCCGTGACAGACGCGTGCACCGCCCCGTAAGCTCGGCCGGCACCATCACGGAGCGACTGTCCTGAACGTGTCGGCCGAAAACAGTTCTGACGCGGCCCTGGGAATGCCGGCGCGACGCGAGCCGCGCCGGTCACCGAGGCGATCCATCGAGGGGGAATCGTGGGGCGTGGGCCCTTCTCGCATCCTGGTTACCGCTGGCTGTGGTCCGGCCAGCTGGTCAGCATCATCGGTGATCAGCTGTTCCCCATGGCCGTCGTCGCCCTGGCGCTGGGCCGGGAGGAGTCCGCCTTCTCGCTCGGCGTGGTCTTCGGCTCCCGGTTCTGCGCGCTCGCGCTGCTCATCCTGGTGGGCGGCGTGCTCGCCGACCGGATGGACAAGCTCCGCCTGATGATGTCCAGCGACGTGGTCCGGCTCGCCGCGGTGCTGCTGCTCATCGCCCTGGGCAACGGCGCCCCGTTGTGGACGCTGGCCCTCATCACCTTCCTGATGGGCGCCGGCGAGTCGATCTTCCAGCCGGCCTACGACTCCGTCGTGCCCTCCCTCGTGCCCGAACAGGTGCTGGAGCAGGCCAACGCCGCCACGAACATGCTGAAGAACATCGGCCAGGTCGTCGGCCCGGCCGGTGCCGGTCTGCTGGTGGCGGCGGTCGGCCCCCGCAACGCCCTGTGGGTCGACGCCGCGACCTTCGCCGTCTCCTCGCTCACCCTGCTCATGGTCGGCCGGCGGATGGGCGCGCGGCGCCAGCCCGCCGGCCGGCGCGAGGAGTCGATGTTCGCCGAGGCCGTCGCCGGCATCCGGGTGGTGGTCCGGATGCGCTGGCTGATGGCGCTCGAGACGATGGCCGTCGTCCACGTGCTGTTCGCCGTCGGCCCCTGGTTCGTCCTGGTCCCGCTGATCGCCGACGACCGGCTCGGCGGCCCGGCCGGATACGGGTTCGTGCTGTCCGCCTTCGCCCTCGGCGGCATCGGCGGCGCGGCGGCGGCGGGCCTGCTGCAGAAGCTGTTCCGGCGGCCGGGCCTGTGGGCGCTGGCCGCGATCGGCCTCTTCGGCGTGGCCTGCCTCGCCTTCTCGGTGACCTCGTCCCTCCCCCTGCTCGTCGCGCTGTTCGCCCTCGGGGGCGCGGGGGTGCAGTTCTTCGACGTGCTCAAGACGAGCGCCATCCAGCGGCACGTCCCCCGTGCGCTCCTGGGCCGCGTCTTCGCCCTCGACTTCTTCGCCTCCTTCGTCGGGATGCCGGCCGGGCAGATGCTGGCCGGTCTGCTGGTGGTGGGCGCGCAGCAGGCCGTCACCGCGATGGCCGTCGCCGGCGCCGTCGTCTTCGTGACCGCCTTGCTGCCCCTGGCCGTGCGTGACGTGGCGACCCTGGGCGGACCCGGCGCCGAGCCGCCCCCGGCAGACGGCGCGAAGCAGGCCGCCGGCCAGGTGGCTCCCGCCGCCGGGACCGGCGCGGCCGAATGAGCACCACGGCCGGGACGCGGTCCGTGACCGCCGGACTGACCGCGTTGTGCGAGGCGTTGCCCGGGATGCGGGTCAAGGTGGAGAAGGACACCACGGGCTGGGCCGTGCTGGTGACCCACGAGGGCAAGGGCCTCGTCCAGTGGGGCGCCCGCTCGCCGGACGCGGCCGGTCTGCGCGCGGTGCTGCTGTCCGAGGGGCTGGACTCGCTCCGCACCGACCTGGCCGCCGTCCGGGCGTCCAGCCCGTTGCCCGCCCGGACGGCCGCCCCCGTGGTGATGACGCCGCTGATGGCCGCCATCGCCGTGCACGAGTGCATCGGGCACACCAGCGAGGCCGACAACTACGCCGAGTACGGGCACCGGTTGGGTGTCGCCCTCGGGGACCGCTGGACCGGGGTCCCGCTGACGGTGACCGACGACCCCACCCGGCCGGGGCACTGCGGATCCTACGTCCGGGACGACGAGGGCGTGGCGGCGGTCCCCGTCCGGCTCGTCGAGGACGGCCGCTGGAGCGGGCTGCTGACCAGCCGCGCCCACCCGGGCCCGGCCGGCGGCAACGGTCACGGCCGGCGCGCCCCCGGGGCCCGCGACGCGCTCCCCCGGATGGGCGTGCTGAGCGTGGGACCGGGCGAACACCGCGCCGAGGACCTCATCGCGTCGGTCGCGGACGGGTTCCTGCTCGGCGCCCCGCGCGAGGGCGGCTCGGTGCGCGAGTACGTCCTGCTCAAACCCGCCTGGGCCCGGCGGATCCGCGACGGCCGCGTCACCGGGGAGGTGTACACCGACCTGGTGATACGCGGCCGCAAGGCGCAGCTCATGAGAAGGCTGCGCGGCATCGGCGACCGCGTGGTGATGAACGACCCGTACCACCGCTGCGCCAAGAAGGGCCAGGAGGTCCCGGTCTCCCTGGAAGCCCCGTACCTGCTCTTCGACGACCTGCTGCTCTATCCGGACGGAGGAACACCATGACGGAGTTCGTGAGGGGCTTGAGCTACGAACGGTTCCTGGCCGAGTACTGGCGCCGGAAGCCGCTGTTCGTCAAGGGCGGCGCGCACGACCTCCTGGAGCGGACGCTGAGCTACGAGGAGGCGGACGCGATCGTCGCGCAGGTCCGTGAGCGGGCACCCGACCGGCTCGCCTGCGACCCGGGGCGCATCGAGTTCGTCAAGGGGGCCGACGCGGTGAGCCCCGAGCTGGCCGGGCGCGCCGGTGAACTGCAGGCCAGGCTGGGATGGCCGAGGGTCACCTTCGACGTCTCGCGCACCCACGCGCCCGGCAGCATCGGCTGTCACTTCGACTACGACGACAACTTCACCCTCCAGCAGGACGGGAGCAAGGTCTGGCGCGTCGGCTCGCCCGCGGCCGTCCCGGAGGCGGACCGGCGCCGGCGCGTCCTGGAGGATCCGACGATCTCGGGGCAGTTCTACCTGACCGACGACTACGAGGAGTTCGTCGTCGAGGCCGGCGACCTGCTGTACATCCCGCTCTTCCACCCGCACTGGGGCACCTCGACCGGCCGTTCCCTCTCCCTGACGATGACCTGCAACCTGCTCACCCCGCTCACCGAACTCTGGCCGGTGCTCCGTGAGGAACTGTCCGGACTCCGGCAGTGGTGGCACCCCGCACCGTTGCCGGCCGTCCCGGACGAGCGGGCCCTCGACGAACTCCTCGACACGCTCGCGGACCCGGCGGTGCGCCGGCGCGTCCTGGCCCGGTGGCGGGAGGCCCGCCGGCACGCGGTGGCCCACCACCGTCCCGAACTGCGCCCGGCCCGCCCGGAGCCCGCCCGGGTCGACCCCGTGACGGTCGACGTCACACCGATCAAGCCGCTGTTCTCCACCGCCGGGCCCCCGGTCGGCCTCGAGGACGCGGCGCTGCCCGGAGAGGCGACCGCCCGGCTGGGCCCCCTCGTCGCCAAGCGGTACCTCAAACGGCTGCTCGTACTGGCGCGGGACCGGGCGGGCGTGTGCGGGGACGCCCGGCTCGCCGCGTCCGTCCAGGCGGTGGTGAACGGGCTCACGCGGCTGCCGCACCCGGTTCTCCTGGCCTGGTGCCGCAACCCCGAGGTCACGTCCTGGGTGCGGCAGGCGGAGCGCGAGCGCACGGCCGGCTACCGGCGCACCCCGGACACACTGCTCGGTCACCTCACGGCGTTCTGCCTGCCCGAACTGATCCGGCACCGGGTGCTCGAACCGGGCGCGTCGCTGGTGGCCGCCCTCAGCGGCCCGGAGGAACTGGCCCTTCCGTCGGCCGGCCGGGTGATCGGGCTGCCGGAGGCGGCGGACGGGACGGTCGCGCCGGACGGGACGGACGGGACGGTCACGGTGCGGGTGGACGCACTCCACGCCGAAGTCGGTGGAGTGCGGCTGCCGTTGACGGACCTGACCGGTGAGACCGCGGGCCCGCGGGTGCGCGCGATGCCGGCCCTCGCGGACGACGGTCCCTACGTGCTGCCCGCGCACTCCTGGTACACCGCCTTCCACCCGGCCGGCCACCGGTATCCGCACCCGCCGGCCGGGGAGCCCCTGGACGCGTTCCTGGCAACGGTGACGCAGGCCCTGGCCCTGGTCGAGAAGGTCTGGGCGCCGGCCGCCGAGGACATCCGCGACTCCCTGCGCCGGCTCGCCCCGGCGAACGCCCCGCTGCCCGAGAGCGCGCCCGCCTTCCGCGGCGCGGCCGTCGTGGGCGGCAGCGACCCCGTGCAGGCCGCCCGGCACCTGTGCCGGGCCGCGGCGTGCGCGCGCCACGACGCGCTCACCGACCTGTACCGCCTGAGCGAGGAGCCGGGTGCCCTCGTGCACCCTTCCTCCGCCGGGGCCGGCGTGCCGGCCGCCGCCTTGCTGCGGGACACGTACGCGGCGGTGAACGAGCTGGAGTTCCTGCGGCGTCACGACTCGCCGGCGTCCGCCCCGGACCTGGCCGGACGGGTCGCCGGGTCCCTCGCCGCCCTGCGGCGCGACGGGCGTCTCACCTCCCACGGTCGTACGCTGCTCGCCGGGTTGTCCGCGCAGTCCCACCGGCCCGGGTGACGGGGAGGCCCGGCAGCATGTCCGTGGGCCGGCCGCCGCGCCCCCGCGTGGTCCGACCGCCCCGTGGCCCGGGGATGTCCCCGCCCGGGCCGGCGGACAGCGTCGGTGGCCTCCCGTCCGAGCGCGGTGTCAGGCCAGGCCGCGCAGCGCCTCGCCGAGCGTCGCCACCCCTTCGGCGATGACCCCGGGCGGGGTGGCCGCGTAGCCGAGGACGAGGCCGGGGCGGCCGGGGAGCTGCCGGTGCCACGACAGCGGCTGGCACTTCACGCCCCGGGCGAGCGCGGCGGCGGCGAGTTCGGTGTCGGGCACCTCCGGCGCGTACGTGACGGTCAGGTGCAGGCCGGCCGCCGCGCCGTGCACGACCGCGCCCGGCAGGTGCTCGGCGACGGCGCCGATCATCGCGTCGCGGCGCCGCCGGTGACGGCCGCGGAGCAGCCGCAGATGCCGCTCCAGGTCGCCGGACCGCATCAGTTGGGCGAGCACCAGCTGCGGCAGCACGGCACTGCCCAGGTCGGCGAAGCGTTTCGCGTCGGTCAGCGCGTCGCGGTAACGGGGCGGCGGCACCACCCAGCCGATCCGCAGCGCGGGCGCGAGCAGCTTGGACACGCTGCCCATGTAGCACACCCGGTCGGCCAGCAACGCGCGCAGCGCGGGCACCGGCGGCCGGTCGTAGCGGTGCTCCGCGTCGTAGTCGTCCTCCACGATCAGCCCGCCGTCCCTCGCCCAGAGCAGCAGCTCGCGGCGGCGCTCGCCGCTGGTCACCACGCCGGTGGGGAACTGGTGGGCGGGCGTGAGCAGCACCGCGCGGGCGCCGGTGGCGCGCAGTGCGTCGACGCGCACGCCGCCGTCGTCGACCGGCACCGGCGGGGTGGCCAGGGCGCCGTTCCGCAGGTGCTGGCGGGTGCCGAGCGAACCGGGGTCCTCGAGCGCGACGCCGTCGATGCCGTCCGCCCGCAGCGCGGGGTGCAGCAGCGTGAGCGCCTGCGCGATGCCGGCGACGATCAGCACGTCGTCCGGCTCCACCCGGATGCCGCGGCCGGACGCCAGCCAGTCGGCGACGGCGCGGCGCAGCCGTGGGGCGCCGCGGGGGTCGCCGTAGCCGAGGTCCTCGGCGGACAGCCCGGCGAGCACGGCCCGTTCGGCGCGCAGCCAGGCCGCGCGGGGGAACACCGTGAGGTCGGGCCGGCCGGGGGTGAAGTCGATGCGCGCGGGGGCGGCGCGCAGCGCGTCGAAGACGCCGGCGCCGGGCTCGCCGGCGAACAGCGTGCCCGGCACGGCCCGGTCGGCGGCGACCGGCGCCGGGCCCCGGGACGGTCCGGTCCCGGAGGGCGCCACCGGCCGCGGGGGAGGTGCCGCGACCACCACCGTCCCACCGCGCCGGCGCCCCTCGACGTGGCCGTCCTCGGCCAGCCGCCGGTACGCCTCGGTGACCACCCCGCGCGAGACGCGCAGTTCGGCGGCCAGCACCCGGGTGGGCGGCAGCCTGCTGCCCACCCCCAGCCGGCCGTCGGCTATCGCCTGCCGCAGCCGCCGGACCAGCCAGTCCGCCTTGCCGTCGGCGGGTACGTCGCCGGCGCCGAGCTGCAGGAAATCGGAGCCGTGGGCCGGGGATCCGCGGCCCGGCGACTCGGCTGCCGTCATGGGCACGGCGGCCGTCGCGCCCGCTGCCCGTCCTCCCTCGTCCACCGGGCCGATGGTGTCACAGGCCACGGCGGCCCGGGCGCGCCCGCCCGGGCTCCTCACCGCCGAAGACGAACTCCGGTGCGGACGGGGTGAGGACGGCCGCCACGGGGTCGGCCGGCCAGTGCGCCGCCAGCTCCTCGGCCACGGTCCCCAACAGCTCCGGCACGGCCTCGGCTCCGCCGTCGTGCAGGGCCTCCGCCACCACCAGGATCCGGCGGGTGCGCTCACCGACGGCGGAGTGGCCGCTCTGCCGGTTGGTCCAGCGGCGCGCGTGCGCCCGTCCGGCGGAGTCGACGAAGGTCACCTCGCCGGGTGCGGGGTGTTCGGTGGCGCCGCCGAAGGTCGTGTAGTGCTCGTCGCCGCGGGCGTGGCGCACCTCGAGCAGGGGGCCGGTGATGCGGTCGGCGTCGAGGACCGCCACCGGGACCGCGTAGGCGACCGAGATCGCGTTGCACAGGTCGACCACCGGATGGATGCGGGGCAGTTCCCCCTCCTTCCTCAACCTCCGCAGCAGCGACTCCGAGGCGCAGCGGTACTGCGTCGGTCTGAGCCCCATCCGGGAGAAGGCCCGCCGCCAGGCCAGCACTTCGGGGAACCGGCTCTCGCCGGAACCGGCCAGCCGGGCCGCGGCACGGGCGGTGTACTCGGCGACGCGTGGGCCGACGTCGGCGGCGGCGTCGACGCCGCTGGCCCGGAGCGCGCCGGCGACGAGTGCGGGGTGGTCGGACCAGATCGCGTCCGCGTGCCGGAAGCGCATCTCACGCCACCGCCAGCCACGCGCTCAGGCCCACGAAGCACGCGGCGAACGCACGGCGGATGCCGGTCATCACCCTCGGCCGGGCCAGGACACGGTGGCGTACGGCGGCGGCACACGTCCCGTACGCGGCGAAGACGACGAAGGTCAGCGCCATGAAGACGGCGCCGAGCTCGAGCATCACGCCGAGGGAGCCGGACTCCTCGGCGGGCACGAACTGCGGCAGGAACGCGACGAAGAACACCGTGAGCTTCGGGTTGAGGAGGTTGACCAGTACCCCGGAGGCGATCACACGGGCCGCCGGCCGCGGCTCGGCCTCCCCTGAGGGGGCCAGGGCCTCCTCGTCGCGAAGCGTCGCCCACGCCATGTACAGGAGGTAGCCGACGCCGAGGTACTTCACCACCTCGTAGGCGAGGACGCTGGTGTGCAGCAGCGCGGCGAGTCCGGTGACCGTCGCCGCCAGGTGCGGCACGATGCCGAGGGTGCAGCCGAGCGCGGCGGCCACGCTCGCCCGGCGGCCGTGGGACAGTCCGGCGGCCAGGGTGTACACCACGCCGGTGCCGGGGGTGACCACCACGGCCAAGGTGGTCAGCAGGAATGCGATGCTCAAGGAGACCTCCGCGAGATTCGGGGTCCTCCCACCCTGTCCCGGTCGTGGTCCGGTGGACAGGGCCAAAGCGTGCCGGGCCGACTGGTCCATAAGGGCCGGGCCGGCGGGCGCGGTACGCCCCGTCGCACGCACCGCCCGCGGCCGGACCGGCTCGCCGTTCCCGGGTCCCCGGTGCGAGGGGCGTCCCGAGGGCGTCGCGGCCGGGAAGCGGCGGCGCGGACACCTCGGGAGGGCGGAGCAGCCCCTCGCGCGCGTTCCGCCACCGGGTTCCGGCCCGGGCACCGTCCTCGTCAGAAGGCTTCGTCGTCCCACTGGTCGAGCAGGGCGTCGCCGAGGTTCCCGGGTTCCGCCGCACCGTCGTGAAGGGACTGCTCGGTCCAGATGACCTTGCCCGCGGGGACGTAGCGGGTGCCCCAGCGCTCGGCGTACTGGGCGACGAGGAACAGGCCGCGGCCGCCCTCGTCGGTGGTTTTGGCCCGGCGCAGGCGGGGCGAGGTGCTGCTGCCGTCGGACACCTCGCAGATCAGGCTCCGGCCGCGCATCAGCCGCACCGTGATCGGGGCGCCTCCGTAGCGGATGGCGTTGGTGATGAGCTCGCTGAGGATCAGCTCGGTGGTGAAGCTGATGTCGTCCAGACCCCAGTCCGCCAGTTGCCGGGCGCAGGCGGCGCGGACCGGCGCCACCGCCGCGGGGTCGCGGGCCACCTCCCACTCGGCGAAGTCCGAGGGGTCGAGGCGCCGCGTGCGGGCCACGAGCAACGCGATGTCGTCGCTCGGCTGGGCGGGCAGCATGGCCTCGATCACCGCCGTGCAGGTGGCCTCCGGGGTGCGGTCGGACCCCGTCAGGGCGGCGCGCAGTGCCTCCAGGCCGGTGTCCAGGTCGCGGTAGCGGTTCCGGTCGTGGATCAGCCCGTCGGTGTAGAGCACCAGTTTCGAGTCCTCGGGCAGGGTCAGCTCCGCGGCCTCGAAGGGCAGGGCCGCGCCCAGGCCCAGCGGCGGGGAGACCGGCAGGTGGGGGAAGGTCACGCTCCCGTCCGGGTGGACGACAGCGGGCCCCGGGTGGCCGGCGGTGGCGGCGGTCACCTGCCCGGAGACGGGATCGTAGACGGCGTACAGGCACGTGGCCCCGGTGATCTCCTGTCCGTCCTGTTCCTCGGCGGCGGCCTCGTGGGTGTCGATGTGGGCCACCAGCTCGTCCAGATGGCCCAGCAGCTCGTCGGGCGGCATGTCCAGGGTGGAGAAGTTGTACACGGCGGTACGCAGCCGGCCCATGGTGGCCGCGGCGTGCAGGCCGTGGCCGACGACGTCGCCGACCACCAGCGCCACACGGGCGCCGGACAGGGGGATGACGTCGAACCAGTCGCCCCCCACCCCCGCCCGGGCCGGCAGGTACCGGGAGGCCGCCTCCAGCGCGTTCTGCTCGGGCAGGCCCCGGGGCAGGAGGCTGCGCTGCAGGGTGACGGCCATGGCGTGCTCGCGGGTGTAGCGGCGGGCGTTGTCGATGGCGATCGCCGCACGGGCGGTCAGCTCCTCGGCGAAGGACTTGTCCTCCTCCTCGAACGGTGCGGAGGAGCCCGCCCGCCAGAAGTGCGCCACTCCCAGCAGTGCCTCCCGCGCCCGCATCGGCGCCACGACGAGGGAGTGGACGCCCCGTTCCAGCACCCGTCGCCCGCGCTCGGGGTCCCGTGCCCGCCAGTCGTCGGACGCCCTCAGATCCGTCTCCAGGACCGCCCGGTGGCTGGCCGCCGCGGCGGCGCCGGGGCCGGCGGGCGAGAGCCGGATCAGCTCGCCGACGGGAGAGAGGCCGTAGTCGCCCTCCCGGCCGTGGACGGCGGTACGGCGCAACTCCGTGACCGCGCCGGGCGGCTCCTCGCCCCGCAGGACGGAGTCCGACAGCTCCACGGTGACGACGTCGGCGAACCTCGGCACGGACACCTCCGCCAGTTCCTGAGCGGTACGCGTCACATTCAGCGTGGTGCCCACCCGCACCCCCGCGTCGTACAGCAGCTTCAGCCGCTCCCGTGCCACCTCCGCCCGCCCGGTCACGGTCGCCAGCTCCGTGCTGTCCCGCAGCGTCACCACGCTGCCCGCCTGTCCCCCGTGCGGGGCCGTGGACCGCTTGTTCACCGCCAGCAGCCGGTCCCCGACCAGACGCACCGCGTCCGTGACCGGCTCGTCCGACGCCAGCAGCCGCGTCATCTCCTCGTCCAGCCCCAGGTCCGCCACCCGGCGCCGCTCCGTGTTCGCCGGGAGGTCCAGCAGCCGTCGGGCCTCGTCATTGGCCAGCAGCACCCGCCCTTCCGCCTCGGTGATCAGCACGCCCTCCCGCACGGCGTGCAGCACCGCGTCGTGGTGCTCGTACATCCGGGTCATCTCCGCCGGGCCCATGCCGCGCGTCTGCCGCCACAGCCGGCTCGACACCAGGGCCGCCCCCGCGGTGGACAGCACGAGCGCGGCCGCGCCGGCGGCGAGGATGATCGGCAGCTGCCGTTCGACCATGTCGCCCACGTTCTCCACCGTGATCCCGGCGGACACCAGGCCGACCACGGAACCGTCGGCGCCGGTCACCGGGACCACGGCCTGCACGGCCGTTCCCCCGCCGGCGGGCAGCATCGGTCCGCCGGCCTCCTCGACGACGGTGCGGCCCTCCAGCGCCGGTTCGATGGTGCCGACGAACTTCTTCCCGATCTGCTTCGGGTCGGGGTAGGTGATGCGGACACCCTCGGTGTCCAGGACCACGATGAAGTCCACGCCCGCTCTCTGACGGGCGGCTTCGGCGCGCGGCTGCAGGACGGCCGTCGGATTCCGGGCGTCCAGCGCCTCGGCGGTGCCCGGGGCGTTCGCGAAGGATGCGGCCGCCGTCACCGACACGCGCTCGGCCTCTCTCTCACTGTCACCGTCGGCCTGGATCACCAAGGCCGCCGTCGCGGCTCCGACCAGCAGCAACACGGTCGCGATCTGCAACAGGAACGCTTGCCCCGCCGTGGTGCGCGGGCTCAGCAGGGAACGCGGCCCCAGCCTCGAACCGCGACGCGAGCCGCCGGTTTCGCGCGGGTCGAAGCGGTCTCGCGACCGTCGTTTCGGGCGGAATGACCGCTTTCCTTCCATGGCCACTTTCTACATCGCTTTGCACGCCGGAAGCGACAGCCGGAGCCGAAACCGGACCGGCACCGCCACGACCGCCGGGACCGCCGGGACCGTCATGCCGACGCGTGCCGGACGTCCTCGCGTTCCCTCGGCACGGAGACCACGTGGACCTCGAGGCGCCGGACCGGGAAGTCGGCGGTGACGGTGGTGTCCCGCTCGACACCGGCCTCCTCCGGGACGAGCCGTGGCTCCTCGTCGCGCACCACGGCCCCGTCCACGGCGGACAGCACCGTCCGCACCGCCTCCAGGCGCATGTCCCCCAGCCCGTGCCACACGACAGTCCTCATGCGGACTCCCCGTCCGTGTGCACCGGCACCCCGCCACCCGCCTCCGGGGGTGCGGCCTCGGCGGGAGCGTCGACCGTGGTGCGCGGTTCCCTCCCGGGGTTTCCCCTCGGCCGGCCTCGCAACCGGGACACCGCCCGGTGCCACCGGCGCGAGCACGACGGCCGCAGGTGCCTCCGGCGCTTCGTCCGTCCCGTTCCCCCCTGCTCCCGGCCGAGGAGCACGGAGACCGGTCCACCGGCATGCCGCCGGACTCATGGGGACCCCCTCGTCCATGCGACCCGGGGTGGTGGACGGGGGTTCGAACACGGTGCGGCCGGTCGTCGCGGAACGGGGCGGTGAGACGCCGCTGCCCGTGCACGGCAGCGAGCGGCGGCTGCGCCTGGCCGAACGGGCCGCGGCCGGCGGCCGGCTCGGCCGTGACGCGGTCGAGCGACGGGTCGAAGCGGCCGGCCCGGCCAGGAAGGAGGCGGGCCGGCCGGGGCGTGAGCAGGCCCCTCATGTTCGCCACCGCTGCCGTACGCGATGCGCCCGATCAGCGGGACGTGCCGGCCGAGGCGCACGCCGGAACGGGCGTGCACCTGTACGTCGTGCCCGGTGTCCCGGCCCCGGTGTCCCGGCCGCCTGTGCGCAGCCGCCTCCGGCCGCAAGGGCCGCACGGCACCTCACCGGCTGACCCGCCGCGACCCGAAAGCCGCGGTGGCCACCCCGGCCGGGCTGCCCGCACCCGAGCGGGCCACGCTGCCCGGCATCTCACCGGCACGCGCACGCCGGTCCCCGGCCGGAGCGGTCGTCGCCCACACCACCATGCGCTGCCCGGGACTCGGCCGGGTGACGCTCGGCCCCCGGGCCCTGCGGGAGGGCGTCACCCCCACGGCCCTCCACAAGGACGGCTCACTCCGGCGGCACGCGCCCCCGCCGCTCCTGCGGCCCGCGGAGGAACCGGCCCGCTCCCCCGCACCGGTCGGCTGAGTGTCCTTCAGCAGGGCGGTGCGCCGCACCGGTGACGGACCACCGCCGACGCCGGCCGGACACCACCGCCGTACGGCCGGCGGTCCGGCGGGGCCGCCGGCCGGCGTTCGCCTCCACGGGTGTGCGGCGCCTGCGGCGGACCGGCCGGGGCGGCGGGAAGACGCCGCCCATGACCAGGCCGGGCGAACGGGAGCGGACCACTCGGCGCCGTCCCCTGTCCGCCGCCCGGCGCGGGGATTCGTCACCGGTGCGGGACCGGGAACCCCGCCGCGTGCCGTGGCCGGCGGAGCGGCGGGCGGAGGGGATTCACCCCTACGCGGCCAGCGTCTCGTCCTCCTGACGGAGGCTCACGGAGCCCGCCCCGTACTGCTCGAGCAGTGCGTCTGCCGCGAGCAGGGCCTGCTCGACGGTGCGGGCTCCGGTCATCACGCACAGCGTGTACGTGGTGTCTTCGAGGACCCGGCTGGTGCGCCCGGTGGGGCACACGTCGTGTTCGATGCGCGCCTGGGCGAACCGGGCCAGCACAGCGCGCAGTTCCTTCTCCGCCGGAAGGATCATGGTGATACCTCTCCCTTCAAAGCGCATCCCACAGGGCGGTCGGCCGCACCACGAGGAACTGGCCGTGTCCATGGCGTCCGACGCCACCGCTCATCACCGGGCAACGTCCAGCAGGCGTTCGGTTGCCCCGCGCCGACAGGTCCATGCCTGCGCTCGCCGAAGCTCCTGCAGATCGTCAAGCGGTTCGGGGGACGGATCACGTGGGGCGGGCGGCGTGGTCCCGGGTGCGCCGGTCGTGTCCCGTGGGAACCGGCACGACGGTGCGCAGGGCGTTGTCGCCGCTGCGGTCGAGGCGGTGACGGTCGGCACGTCCGGACGAGGCCGGGACCGGCCCGGCTCCTCGGAGGTGGGCGAGGGCTGCCTCCGAGCGGAGCCGGCCGGGATGCCGCCCACGCCTGCCGCCGGTCCCGGGACCGGCACCGGGCGGAGCGACCGGCCTCGGGGCGGCCCGGGTGACCGGTGGGCCGCTCTCGTCCGCTTCCATGGTCCCCTCGCGCAGGGCCCGGTAAGGGCGGGCGGGGCGCCGTACGTCCGATCGCGGTGATGACCTGCTGTCTTGTCGACATCGACCCGTCGGAGCCAGCACCGGGACGACTCGTGCCGGGTGAGAAACGAGGGCGTGCCCGATCTGACTGGCTGCGGCCGGTCACAGGCGCCGGAAATCGTCACTCGCCGTGGCGCCCTCCCCGTACGGCTCGCCGGCGGTAAGCACCGACGCGCTTCCGCTCCCCCCGGGGAGGTGCGGGAGTGGAGCCGCAGGTGACCGCGGGGCCCGGCGCGCGGGAACGCCGCCGGGCCCCGCGCGCGGGTCAGCGGGCCTCGGGGGCGGGGCCGACCGGGATGTCCCCGCGCAACGTGATGCGGTGCATGACGCGGTGCTGGTCGCCGTAGTCGCGGTTGGCGTAGTGGGCGGTGCTGCGGTTGTCCCACAGGGCGACGTCGCCCGGCTGCCAGCGGTGCCGCACGACGTGCTCGGGCTTGGTGAGGTGGGCGTACAGGATGTCGAGGATGCCCCGGCTCTCGTGCTCCGAGACGCCCACGACGTGCGAGGTGAAGCCGGGGTTCACGAACAGGCCCTTGCGTCCGCTCTCGGGGTGCACCCGTACCACCGGGTGCTCCACCGGCGTCAGCTGGGTGAACACCTCACCCTCCCACAGGTTGCCGCGGCCCTGCCGGCGCTGGGCCAGGTAGTAGCCGAACTCGCGGGTGCCGTCGTGGACGGCGGTCAGCGTGTCGACGTACGCCCGCAGGCCCGGCGACAGCGACTCGTAGGCGAGCTGGCTGTCGGCCCAGTTGGTGTCGCCGCCGTTGGGCGGCAGCACCACGGCCCGCAGCACGGAGATCGCCGGGGGCCTGCGCACGAACGTCACGTCCGTGTGCCACACGTCGGCGAACCCGTTGTCCTGGCTGTCCAGCGAGTACACCTCGGGTGCCACGTCCCCGGAGTCGTGGACGGGGTGCCCGACGGTGACCTCGCCCAGGCGCCTGCCGAAGTCGATCTGTGCGGCGTCGTCGAGACCGTGCTGGCCGCGTACGAACAGCACCTTGTACCTGACGAGCGCCTCGCGCAGGGCGAGGACCTGGTCGTCGTCGAGGCGGCCGAGGTCGATGCCGTGGATCTCGGCGCCGAAGTGCGGGCCGAGTTCGAGGACCGGCAGCGTCGTCGCGGTGGGCCGCTCGCTGAGGATGCTCATCTGCGTGTCCTTTCGTGTGATACGGGATCAGGCCGCCGCGGCGGCCTTGACGGCGTGGGAGACCTGCGCGCGCAGTGCGGCGAACTCCCGCGAGCCGCGCAGCTCCTCCGCGTGGATGCCGCCGCGGGGCAGGGTGATCGGCAGGTCCAGGGCGACGGTTCCCGGGCTCCTGGTCAGCACGACGATGCGGGAGCCGAGGAAGACCGCCTCGTCCGCCGAGTGCGTCACGAACACCGTGGTCCGTCCGGTCCGGTCGGTCACCCGGCGGACGTCCTCCTGGAGCCGCTCCCGGGTCAGCGCGTCCAACGCCGCGAACGGCTCGTCGAGGAGGAGGAGCGGGTTCTCGGCGGCGAGCGCCCGGGCGATGGCGACGCGCTGCTGCTGGCCGCCCGAGATCTCCCAGACGCGCCGCTCCTCGGTGCCCTCGAGGCCGACCCGGGCCAGCAACTCCGCGCGGCGCTCGGGCCACCGCGCACGGTCCACCCCCGCGTACCGCAGTGCCAGGTCGATGTTGCCGCGCACGGTCCGCCACGGGAACAGCCGCGGACTCTGGAACACCACGCCGGCCGTCCTGCCGGGCCGTGGTTCGTCCCCGGAGACCCGCACCGAGCCGTCGGTGGGCCGTTCGAACCCGGCGATCAGCCGCAGCAGGGTGCTCTTGCCGCAGCCGGAGGCGCCGACCAGGACCAGGAACTCCCCGGCCGGCACGGTCAGGTCGACCGGGCCGACGGCGGTGAACGTCTCGCCGCCGCGGCCGTACCGGTGGACGACGCGGTCCAGGCGGACGGACCCGGTGCGGGCGGAGTCCACCTCGTCCGGGGTGCCGGTGAGCTCACTTGACGGCATCGGACAGCCCCTCGAGGTAGAAGGCCTTGCGGACGGCGTCCTCGGACGGTGCGGCGTCGATCTGCTTCTGGTCCGCCAGGAACCGGCCGGTGTCGGTGACGTAACCGAGGAGCTTGCCCGGGCTGCCGTCGGTGCCGAGCCAGTCGGCGGAGGCCACCTGTTCCGGGGTGAGGAACACGCCCTGCTTCAGCTGCGCCTCGGCGTCCGCGGCGCTGATGCCCAGTTCGGCCGCGACGGCCCGGACGGAGCCGCCGGGGTCGGACTTGAGCAGGCGCAGGGCCTCGGCCTCCGCCTTGCGCCAGGCGTCGATGGCCTTCGGGTCCTCGGCGATCAGGTCGTCCGAGACGACGGCGAGGTCCAGGGTGGGCTTGCCCGACCCGCCGATCTCCTTGCTGCTGGTGAGCTCGGTGCCGGTCCTGCGCAGCTCGTCCAGGGTCGGCAGCCAGACGTAGGCGGCGTCGATGTCGCCCCGCTGCCAGGCGGCGAGGACGGCCTGCGGCTGCAGGTCGACGAGCTTGACGTCGGACGGCTTGAGCCCGGCCGCCTCCAGTGCGGCCAGCAGGCTGTAGTGCGACGTGGAGGCGAACGGCGTGCCGATCGTTCTGCCCTTGAGCCCGGCGACGTCGGAGACGCCGGTGCCCTTGCGCGCCACCAGGGCCTCGTTCCTCCCGGCGACGTCGAGTATCCAGGCGACCTTGTACGGGATCGGCGAGCTGCCGGACACCCCGCGGGCGAACGGGCTGGAGCCGAGCGCGGCGATGTCGAGGGACTTGCCGATGAAGGCCTGGTTCACGCCGGCGCCGGAGTCGAACTTGATCCAGGTGATCTCGTGGTCGGGCAGCGCCTTCTCCAGCAGCTTCTTGTTCTTCACGATCAAGTCGCCGCTGGGGAAGGCGAAGTAGCCGATGCGCAGCCGCCCGGCGCCGCCGGACGTGGAGGCCGCGCTGTCGGAGGAGCAGCCGGTGACGGCCGCGGAGACGGCGGCCAGGGCGCCGGCGAGGAGAAGACGACGGGAAGGAGCCTGGGACGAACGGGACATGGCGGAGCCGTTTCTGTGCAGAGGGGAGTGAGGGTTCTACGCGCGACCGCGCCAGGGAACGACCGCGCGTTCCAGCCGCAGCAGCAGGCCGTCGATGATCAGGCCGGAGACGCCGATGGCGATGATGCCGACGAGCACGACGGGGGTGTTGTTGTAGTTGGCGGCGTCCTTGACCATGCCGCCGATGCCGGGCAGGCCGTTGACCAACTCGGCGGCGACGAGGGAGGAGTAGGCCACACCGACGGCGAGCCGGACCCCGGTGAGCGTCTCCGGCAGGGCGGACGGCACGACGACGTCCCTGACGACGTCCCACCGCGACCCGCCCAGTGCCCGGGCCGCCTCGATCAGGCTCTTGGGCACGGCGGCGACGGCGGTGGTGGTGGAGACCGCCACGGGCGGGAACGCCGCCACCGCCAGCAGGGTGACCTTCGGCTCCTCGTTGATGCCCAGCCAGATGATGAGCAGCGAGAAGTACGCCAGCGGCGGCAGCGTCCGCAGGAAGGTGATCCAGGGCTCGAACAGCGAGCGCAGCCAGCCGACGGTGCCCATGAGCAGCCCGAACAGCACACCGAGGGCGATGCCGATGCCGGCTCCGACCGCGATGCGGCGCAGGCTGATGCCCAGGTGCTCGACGAGGGTGGTGCCGTTGTAGCCCCGTGTGCCGTCGTGGGTGGTGGACACGGCGACGAACGCGTCCCACACCTCGGCCGGTGGCGGGACCAGTGTGTCGCTCCACGTCCCGCTCGACGCCAGCAGCTGCCACAGCACGAGGAACATCAGCAGCGAACCGAGCGGCAGCGCGGCATGACGCACGCGCGCCCACGCCCTCCCCGTCGGGGGACGGCGTTCGGGCGGCGGGCCGACGGGTTCCGCCAACGCGTCGGGCTTGAACGGACGGGAAGTCGTGGACATGTGGCGTCCTCCGTGGGGCGCCGGGACATGAGCGGCTGCCGTCGACCGACGGGGGGCGGCCGGCCCCGAGCGAGAGTGTTGTTGGACGAAGCGGAGGGGACACCCTGAGCCAGGGTGCGCGAACGGCCCCCGCCGGGTGGCGTCACCGGACGGCGGGGCGCGTCAGAAAGGCAGGATCAACAACAACACGAGCCCGCGCGTCGGCACAGGTCGATGACCAGGCGTCGCACCAAGGGCTCGGGAATCATGGTCCAGTTCTACAGCAGCCCCCGCTCCGCACCAAGAGGTGTCCACTTCCTGGAACGGAGCGTCCACCGGGAGGTGACCGGGGCGCTCCACAGCCACAACGGCCGGACAGGCCACGGGATCGGCCGAGGAACCCGTCAAGGCTCCCTCTTCGCCTCCGGGAGACCCTGACAAGGGCGTGGGTCCTGGCGGTGGGCGCGGCGCGGCCGGCACCGGGCCGGCGCGGGGCGGGTGATGACGTGGGATCTCGGCCGGCGCCGAACCAGCACGGGAGTCGGCACCGCGCCGCCGGACCGCCTCGGGCCACGCTTCGCGGGCAGCGCTCGTTGCGGCCTCACCCGGCTCCCCGGGCCACTCTTCCCCAAGTCAGCATGGTGGCTGCACGCATACCCAGCCCCTGAACTATGGTGCCCCACCACATGTGCCCCTGACCTGCGGCTTCCTACGGTGTGCCGACACGTACCCGTCCCCACCGCACACGAGGAAGTGGCGCACATGGCCTCCCCAGCAACCGCTCCCCCGCCCCCCGGCAACCTCAAGCGCATCGTCGCCGCGTCCCTCATCGGCACCACCATCGAGTGGTACGACTTCTTCCTCTACGGTTCCGCCGCCGCGCTCGTCTTCAACAAGCTGTTCTTCCCCGATTCCGACCCGCTCGTCGGCACGCTGCTGTCGTTCCTGACGTACGCCGTCGGGTTCGCCGCGCGGCCGCTGGGAGCGCTGGTCTTCGGACACTACGGGGACCGGCTCGGGCGCAAGAAGCTGCTGGTGCTGAGCCTGCTGCTGATGGGCGGGGCCACCTTCGCGATCGGACTGCTGCCCACGCACGCCACCATCGGCAGCGCCGCGCCCGTGCTGCTCACCGTGCTGCGGCTCGTCCAGGGGTTCGCACTGGGCGGTGAGTGGGGCGGCGCCGTGCTGCTGGTGTCCGAGCACGGGGACGCGCGGCGGCGCGGGTTCTGGGCCTCGTGGCCGCAGACCGGCGCGCCGGCGGGTCAGTTGCTGGCCACCGGCGTACTGGCCCTGCTGACCGCCGTGATGTCGGAATCGGCGTTCGAGGCCTGGGGCTGGCGGATTCCGTTCCTGCTCTCCGGTGTGCTGGTGCTCGTCGGTCTGTGGATCCGTCTCTCCGTCGACGAGTCCCCCGTGTTCAAGCAGGCGCTGGCGCAGGCGGAGGCCCGCAAGGCGGACGCCGGTGCCGAGCGGATGCCGATCGTGGCCGTCCTGCGCCACCACTGGCGGGACGTGCTGGTCGCGATGGGCGCGCGCATGGCGGAGAACATCAGCTACTACGTGATCACGGCGTTCATCCTCGTGTACGCCACCACCGCCGCCGACGTCTCCAAGCAGACCGCGCTCAACGCGGTGCTCATCGCCTCGGCCGTCCACTTCGCCGCCATCCCGGCCTGGGGCGCGCTGTCGGACCGGATCGGCCGCCGTCCCGTGTACCTGATCGGCGCGGCCGGTGTGGGACTGTGGATGTTCCCGTTCTTCGCGCTGATCGACACCGGCGATTTCGGGAGCCTGCTCCTCGCGGTGACCGTGGGCCTGGTGCTGCACGGGGCGATGTACGCGCCGCAGGCCGCCTTCTTCTCCGAGATGTTCGCGACCCGGATGCGCTACTCCGGTGCCTCCATCGGCGCCCAGTTCTCCTCCGTCGCGGCGGGCGCGCCGGCGCCGCTCATCGCCACCGCGCTGCTCTCGGACTACGACAGCTCCACCCCGATCGCGCTGTACGTCATCGCGGCGAGCCTGCTGACGATCGTCGCCCTGGCGGCGGCCAAGGAGACCCGGCACCGGGACCTGTCCGACGTCGCCCCGGCCGGTGACGCGGAGGAGCCGGCCGGGGACCGGTCCGCGCGGGACGCGCACACCGTCTGACCCCGCGGGCCGTCCCGGTCCAGCCGGTCATCGCCCCCGTACGCCCCGCGCGTACGGGGGTCATCGCTGTGCCGGCGGCGTCCCCGCCGACAGCCGGTGCAGGCGCAGGGCGAGCTGGATCTCCAGCGCCCGGGCGGGGCTCTGCCAGTCGTCGCCGAGGAGGCGGCCGACGCGTTCCAGGCGCTGGGCGACGGTGTTCACGTGGACGTGCAGGTCGTCCTTGGTGCGGGCGGGGCTCATCCCGCTGGCGAAGTACGCGTCGAGGGTGCGCAGCAGCTCGGTGCCGCGCCGTTCGTCGTACGCCACGACCTGGCCGATGGTGCGGTCGACGAAGCCGGCGATGTCCCGCTCGCCGGCCAGCAGCAGTCCCAGGAAGCCGAAGTCCTCGGCGGCGGCGCCGTCACCGGAGCGGCCGAGCCGCCGCAGGGCGTCGAGGCAGCGCCGGGCCTCCGCGTAGGCCGCCGCCACGGCGTCGGGGCGTGCGGTGAGCGGCTCGACCGGGGCGGACGCGCCGACGGTGACCGGCTCGTGGACGGCCGTGCCCAGGTGCCGGGCCGTGCGGCGGGCCAGGTCGGTGGCGGTGTCCCCGGGGGCGAGGGGCAGCAGCAGGACGGTGCCGCCGTCGCGTGCGGCGGCGAGGCCCTGCCGGGTGGCGGCGAGGTGCGAGGCCGCGGCCCACAGGCGCCTGCGGGCGTCCGCCTCCTGGTCGGCGTCGGTGGCGCCGCCCTCCAGCCGGGCCGCGAGCACGGTGTGGGTGGCGTCGAGGTCGGCGTGCAGCCGGGCCGCGCGGTCGCGCAGCAGGCGCGGGTCGCGGTCGCGGGCGTCGAGCAGGTCGTCGAGCAGTTCGCCGCGGACGCGCTGTTCGGCCTCGGCGGCCGAGCGGCGGGCGAGCAGCAGCAGCGAGGTGACCATGGCGGCGCGTTCCAGGGTGCGCTGGTCGACGGGGTCGAGGCCGGGGTGGCCGCGCAGGACGAGGGCGCCGAGGAGTTCGTCGCCGGCGGTCACGGCGGCGATCCAGTCGTCCCGGTGCCGCACCGCGTGCCCTTCCGCCCGGGAGGACTCCAGGGCCCGGGCGGGCGCCGCGGCGGCCTCGGTGAACTCGACCGTGCCGTCCAGGACCTGGGAGACGGCGGCGGCCACGTCGTGCACCCCGCCGCCGCGCAGGACCAGCTCGGCCAGCCGGTCGTGGACGTCCGAGGCGCGCTCGATGGCCCCGCTGCGGTCCTGGATGATCTCGTTGGCGCGCTCCAGGTCGGCGAGGGCCGAGCGGGTCTCGGCGAGCAGGTTGGCGGTGTCGATGGCGGCCGCGGCGAGGGCGGCGAAGGAGCCGAGCAGGGCGATCTGCTCCCGTTCGAAGACCCGGGCGCGCCGGTCGGCGGCGAACAGGACGCCGATGACGTGGTGCCCGAGCATCAGGGGCACCCCGAGGATGGCCACGAGCCCCTCGTCCCGCACGCCGGTGTCGATGGTGTGGGTGTGCTGGAAGCGGTCGTCGCGGAAGTAGTCGTCGGTGACGTAGGGGCGGGCGGTCTGGGCGACCAGGCCGCCGAGCCCCTCCCCCATGCCGAGGCGCAGCTGCTGGAAGCGGGCGGCGACCGAGCCCTCGGTGACCCGCATGTAGGTGTCGCCCCTGGCCGGGTCGTTCAGGCTGAGGTAGGCGACGTCGGTGCCGAGCAGCGAGCGGGCGCGCTGCACGATCGCCTGGAGCACGGCGTCCAGGTCGCGCAGTCCGGCGAGGTCGTGGGCGGTCTCGAAGAGCGCGGACAGCTCGGCCTCCCGGCGGCGCCTGCCCTCCAGCTCCGAGCGCACGCGCAGGGCGAGCAGCTTGGCCTGCTCGAGCGCGGTGACGCGCTCGGTGGGCAGCCCTTCGGCACGGGCGAGCAGCACCGGCTGCTCGTAGGCCTCGGCGGGCGCGCCCCGGGCGAGCAGTTCCAGGAACGGCGTCTCGGCGCTGCCGGGGGCGGGTCGGGTGCCGGGGCGTGCCCGGTCCGGCGGCGCGGCGCCGGGGGCGGCGCGCTCGGCGGACTGCACGTGATCGCGGGACATGCTCACAGGATTCCTCATCCCGTGGCCGCTCCGTCAGGCCTGTGGACGACCCGGCCGGGGAGGGGCCGTGGGTCTGCCGGCGGCGCGGCCGGCCGGGGGGCGGGCTCAGTGGGCGGTCCAGCCGCCGTCCAGGACCAGCGACGTTCCGGTCATGAAGGACGCCTGCGGGCCGCACAGGTAGGCCACCGCCTCGGCGACCTCCTCCGGTTCGATGAGCCGCTTGACGGCGCTGTCCTGCAGCAGCACCTCGGACAGGACGCGCTCCTCGGGGATGCCGTGGGCCCGGGCCTGGTCGGCGATCTGCCGCTCGACCAGCGGGGTGCGCACATAGCCGGGGTTCACGCAGTTCGAGGTGACGCCGTGCGGCGCGCCTTCGAGGGCGGTGGTCTTGGACAGGCCCTCCAGGCCGTGCTTGGCGGCCACGTAGGCGGAC
The DNA here is from genome assembly GCF_009852415.1 of Streptomyces sp. Tu 3180. Classification (NCBI taxonomy): domain Bacteria; kingdom Bacillati; phylum Actinomycetota; class Actinomycetes; order Kitasatosporales; family Streptomycetaceae; genus Streptomyces; species Streptomyces sp. Tu 3180. The sequence goes on from NZ_WOXS01000002.1 coordinate 1,208,573, forward strand.
TTGTAGGCCGAGGCGCGCAGGCCGTGGACCGAGGACACGTTGACGACGCGGCCCCATCCCTGGCCGTACATGTGGGGCAGGGCTCCGCGGATGAGCCGGAACGGCGCCTCCAGCATCACGGTGAGCACGGTGTGGAAGACGTCGGGCGGGAAGTCCTCGATCGGGCGGACGAGCTGCAGTCCGGCGTTGTTGACCAGCACGTCCGTGCCGGCGGCGGCGAGTTCGGCGGCGTCCAGGTCGGTGAGGTCGAGGACGTGCGGCTCGACGGTGCCCGCGAGGCCGCGGGTCCCCTCGGCGAGCGCCTCCAGTCCTTCGGCGTCCCGGTCGACGGCTCTCACCTTGGCGCCGGCGGCCGCGAGCCGCAGCACGCAGGCGCGGCCGATGCCGCCGGCTGCACCGGTGACGAGGGCGGTGCGGCCGCCGAGGTCGAGCGGGGGGATGTGGGGGGCCGGAACGGCTCGGGGCGCGGTCATGTCTCGACCCTAGGCAGCACCCGTCCCCCACCCCATGTGGTCAGGCCCTACAGTTCAGCCGGTTCCAGTGGGGTCGAACCATGTGGGTGCATCCGCCATGGCCTGCTTGATCCGGAAGCGGCCGAACTCGTCCAGCTCCGGCAGCGCGTCCACGGCGAACCAGCCGACGTCCAGCGACTCGTCGTCGTTGACCCGGGCCTGCCCGCCGACGGCCCGGCAGCGGAAGGTGATGTCCATGTACTGGCAGACGTCGCCGTTGCCGTACGTCACCGGCTCCAGCGCCTGGACCAGCACGACCCGCTCGACGACGCAGCGCACCGCGGTCTCCTCCTCGACCTCCCGCACCGCGCAGGCCGCGGGCTGCTCCCCCGGGTCGGGGATGCCGCCGATCACCGACCACCTGCGGGTGTCGGACCGGCGGTTCAGCAGCACTCTGCCCTCGTCGTCGAAGACGATCGCGGTGACCCCGGGGAGCCACAGCAGCTGGTTACCGGCAGAGGCGCGCAGGGTGCGGATGAAGTCGGGAGTGGCCATGCCCCCGACCCTAACCGGCCGGCCAGGGCGCTCTCCGGCACTTCAGGGGGCGTGCGGCGGGCGTACTACCGCACGTCACCGGCGCGTCGCCCGCGCACACCGGCGGCGACGGCCCAGCCGAGGCCGCCCGCGGCGACGAGCACCAGGGCGATCTCCGGCAGGACGCCGAGGCGGGTGGCGGGGGTCTGCGAGGAGCGCAGCGGCACCTCCTGCACCAGGGAGTCGGCGACGAACATGCCGGTCCTCCGCGTGATCCGTCCGTCCGGCATGATGATCGCGCTGACCCCGCTGGTCACCGGGACGGCGACGGCGCGGCTGTGCTCGACGGCGCGGACGCGGGACATGGCGAGCTGCTGGTAGGTCATCTCGCTGCGGCCGAAGGTGGCGTTGTTGCTGGGCACGGAGATCATCCCGGCGCCGGCGGTGACCGTGTCGCGCACGGCCCAGTCGAAGGCGGCCTCGTAGCAGGTGACCAGGCCGACCCCGGCACCGCCCATCCGGAAGACGCCCGGCTCGTCGCCCCGGCTGAAGTCCTGGCGGACCATCGACGTCCAGTCCTCGTTGATCGCCCCGACGAGCGTGCGCAGCGGAAGGTACTCGCCGAACGGCTGGATCTGCCGCTTGTCGTAGGTGTCGACGGGACCCTTCACCGGGTCCCACAGGATCTGCTGGTTGAGCAGCCTGCCGTCCTCGGCGACCACGCCGCCGACCGAGACGGGCGCGCCGATCGCCTTGGCCGCGCGGTCGATGACGCCGCGCGCGTCGGCGTTGACGAAGGGGTCGATGTCGGAGGAGTTCTCCGGCCACAGCACGATGTCCGGCCGTTCGGCCCGGCCGGCCTCCACCTCGGCGGCCAGGCGCTCGGTCTCGCGCGCGTGGTGGTCGAGGACGGCGCGCCGCTGGGAGTTGAAGTCGAGGCCCAGCCGCGGCACGTTGCCCTGGATGACCGCGACGGTCACCGTGCCCTCCTCGGCCCGGTCGCCGACCAGCGGCCGGGCGGCCACGGCCGCCGCCACCGGGACGGCGACGCTCAGCACGCCGACGGCCGCGGCGGCCTGCCGGACGGTGCCGGTGCGCCGTGCCCGCAGGGCCGCCCGCACGCTCTCGTACAGGCCGAAGCCGCACAGCACGACGGCGAAGCCGAGCACGGGGGTGCCGCCGAGCGCGGCGAGCGGCAGGAAGACGCCGTCCGCCTGGCCGAACGCGATCTTGCCCCAGGGGAACCCGTGGAACGGCACCCGCGCGCGTGCCGCCTCGCCGGCGGTCCAGAGCGCGGCCGCCCACACGGGCCATCCGGGCAGCCCGGACACCGCGGCGACACCCGCGCCGACCAGCGCGACGAAGACCGCCTCGATCACCACGAGGGCGATCCACGGCCCGGGGCCGACCTCCACGCCGGTCCACACCAGCAGCGGCAGCAGGAAGCCGAGGCCGAAGAGGTAGCCGAGACCGAGTCCCGCCTTCCAGCCGCGTCCGCGCAGCGCCCAGCCGAAGACGGCGAAGGCCGGCAGGGCCAGCCACCACAGGGTGCGCGGCGGGAAGCTGACGTAGAGGAGCAGGCCGGAGAGCGCGGCTGCGGCGGCCGGGAGGAGGCGGACGAGTCGCCTGCCCCGCGCCGCGGGCGCGGTCTGCGGCGGCTTCGGGTCCGACTCGCCGACGGGAGTTGCGGTGGCGGTCACTCCGGGAGTCTACGGGGAGTGACATCGCGGCCGACAGCACGGTCGGCGGGGCCGGCCCGGCCGTGACGGCGGGCGACGCGGTCGTGACCGCGGGTGGCGCGGTGCGTGCCGGATCGTTTCCGCGGGCCTTGTCACAACCCGTGCCCCGGACGACCACCAGCCGTTACGGTGTGCCGGTGCCCCTGTCGTGCGGCCGGTCGCGGCGTCGGCGGCCGGGGTCCGTCACAGGTCGGGGGCGACGCGGTGCGGGGTGCGGGGTGGGTTCCACGGGGACGGCTTGTGCCGGTCCGGAGACGGACGGCGAAAGACGCGGCGGTCCGGACGCGGTGGGCGTCGTGGTGCTGGGGGCCTGTGCGGCCTGGTCGCTGGTCACGGCGGCGGCCGGGGACGGCCGTCCCGAGGGCGTGCTGCTCGCGGTCCTGGCCGTGGCCGCGGGCTACGCCGCCGGCCGCATCGGCGGAGCGCTGCTGCCGGTGGCCGCGCCGTGCGCCGGCGCCCTGGCCGGCCTCGGCCTGACGGTGACGGTTCCGCACCTGGTGCCGGGCCCGCAGATCACCGCTCCCCCGGGGCACGCCGGTGCCACGACCGCGGTGCTGGCGCTCTCGGCCGGCGCCGCGTGCTGCGCCGCGTGGGCGGCCTCCGCCCGGACCGTACGGTTCGCGCTGCGTCTGCCGGCCGCGGGGATCGCGGTGATCGCGGCCGTGCTGGGCTCGGTCCCGGGCTGCTTCGCCGCCGCGGCGGTGCTGCTGTGCTCCCTCGCCGTGGGCCGCGTACGGCGCCGCGGACCGGGCGTCGCCGTCCTGGCCGTGGCCGCCACGGGGGTGACGGGGCTGACCTGGGCGGTGGCCGGGGACGCCGTGCCGAAGGGGTTCGCCGCCTCGCTGGAGGGCCGGCTGACGCCGCACCGCGTGGACCTGTGGCGGGACGCGCTCGGCATGGTCCGCCACCACGCGGGCCTGGGGGTGGGGCCGGGACGTTTCGGGGAGCTGAGCACGACCGCCGTCCGGTCCCCGGCGTCCGGCGGCAGGCCCCACTCCGCGCCGCTCCAGCTGGCGGCCGAGCAGGGCGCCGTCGGGGTGGTGCTGCTGGCGGCGGTCTTCGGCTGGCTGCTGTACGCGCTGTGGCGCAGCCCGCGTGCCACGCCGGTGGTCCTCACCGCGGGGGCGGCCCTGACGGCCGTCGCGGCCGTCGCGGCGGTGGGCAACGCGCTGAGCTTCACCGCGGTGTCCGTGGGGACCGGTCTGCTGGCGGGGCTGGCGACGGCCCGGCCCCTCGCCGACGACGCGGCACGGCATCCGGCGCGGACCCGGCGGACGCGTCCGCGCCGGGACCGGTCTCCACGACGGTGAACACGACGATGGGGGGGAAACGCTTCTGCGCGCGGTGAGCGGGGCGGGGGCGGCGGCCGGACGCCTCTCCCCGGCCGACCGGACGGACCCGGCGACCGGCCGGACCCCCGGTCGACCCGACCGGGGGTCCGGCCGGTTCCCGCGCGGTTCAGCGCGTCGCGCCCGGCCTGTGCGGACGGAGCCGGTCGCGGATGACGTGCACCGCCGCCTCCGCGTCGTCCACGGTGACCGTGAAGGTGTGGCCGTCCCACAACTGCAGCACGACGCCCTCACCGCGGCGCACGACGACCGCCGTGCCCTTCTCGGGCCGCCAGCGATAACCCCAGCCGCCCCAGTGACGCGGGGTGACGTGCGGGGCGAACTCCGCGCCGGCGACCTGCGAGAGCGGGATGCGGCGGCGCGGCACGCCCATGTGGCCGCAGCGCACTTCCAGGTGCTCCTCGTCGACCCGCAGCGCGACGTGCACGAAGGCGAGGGTTCCGAACAGGACGAGCAGTCCGGCGGCGATGCACCCGACGACGGCCATGACCAGGGGCGCGACACCGCTCGTCCACGCGGAGTCCACGGCCAGCGCGATGCCGAGCGCCATGCAGGCGGCGCCGATCAGCGCCAGCAGCCACTGGTAGCGGTTGGTCGCGCGACCGGTCCACACCTCGGGACAGGGGGCGTGCTCGCCACGGCGGTGGTCCCTCATGCGTTCGAGGTTACTCAGGATTCGCTCCGCAGGGGCCGCGTGGCACAGCGTCACTGGGCCGACCGGGCGTGCGGCGGGCCGGGACTCCACGCGGGGACCGGCGCCGGTGACGGTTCACCGGCGGTGGTTCACCCGGCGGTGGTGACCTGCCGGAGCAGCCGGCCTTCCGCGTAGGTGAGGGCGGCCGCGGGGAGGGTGCCCTCGCGTCCGCTCAGCAGGACCGTCAGGGTGCCGCCGGCCGGGGCACCGGGGGCGGGCCGCTCGCCGATGCGGCGCAGGGCCTGGGCGGCCACCGCCGTGGCGGAGCCGTGCAGGGCGAGCGGCGGGGCGGCGGGGCGCTGCACGGCGGCCCGGATGCGCTCGGCGACCAGCTCGTAGTGGGTGCAGCCCAGGACGACGGTCGTCACGTCCTCGGGGGTGAGCTCGGCGGCCGCGGCGACGGCGGCGTCGATCGCCGCCTCGTCGGCCCGCTCCACGGCCTCGGCGAGACCCCAGCACGGCACCTCGGTGACGGCCACGCCGTCGGCGAAGTTCTGGATCAGGTCCTTCTGGTAGGGGCTGCCGGTCGTGGCCGGCGTGGCCCAGATGGCCAGCGGTCCGCCGCCGGCCGCGGCGGGCTTGATCGCCGGGACGGTGCCGATGACCGGCAGGTCCGGTTCGAGGCGGGCGCGCAGGGCGGTGAGCGCGTGCACGGTCGCGGTGTTGCAGCCGACGATCAGCGCGTCGGGCCGGTGCGCGGCGGCCGCCTCGGCGACGGCCAGTGCGCGCTCGGTGAGGTCCTCGGGCGTTCTGGGTCCCCACGGCATGCCGTCGGGGTCGAGGGAGAGGACGAGATCGGCGTCGGGGCGCAGGCGCCGCACCGCGGCGGTGGCCGCCAGCAGGCCGATTCCGGAGTCCATGAGCGCGATCTTCACCCGGCCACGATAGACGATGGGCGTCTTCCGGCCGGTCCCGTGGGGCAGACTGCGCACGTGAGCGCCGTTGTGTGGACCGCCGCCGGATCACTCGCCGCCTGGCTGTGGCTGCTGCTCTGCCAGGGCTTCTTCTGGCGCACGGATGTACGGCTCCCGCCGTCGCGCGATCCCGGGACGTGGCCGTCGGTGTGCGTCGTCGTCCCCGCGCGCGACGAGGCGGCGGTGCTGCCCGCGAGCCTGCCGACGCTGCTCGCCCAGGAGTATCCGGGACGGGCCGAGGTCTTCCTCGTCGACGACGGCAGCACCGACGGCACCGGGGAGCTCGCGCGCGAGCTCGCGCGCCGGTCCGGCGGGCTGCCGCTCACCGTGGGTTCCCCGGGCGAGCCCCCCGCCGGGTGGACCGGCAAGCTGTGGGCGGTGCGGCACGGCATCGGCCTGGCACGCGTGCGTGCCCCCGAGTACCTGCTGCTGACGGACGCCGACATCGCGCACGCCCCGGACAGCCTGCGCCGGCTGGTGGCGGCGGCGCGCACCGGGGGGTACGACGTCGTGTCGCAGATGGCCCGGCTGCGGGTGGAGAGCCCCTGGGAACGGCTGGTCGTGCCCGCCTTCGTCTACTTCTTCGCGCAGCTCTACCCGTTCCGCCGGATCGGCAGGGACGGGACGCGGACGGCCGCCGCGGCCGGCGGCTGCGTGCTGCTGCGCGCCGACGCGGCCGAGCGGGCACGGATCCCGGACGCCGTGCGGCACGCCGTCATCGACGACGTGGCCCTGGCCCGGGCGGTCAAGCGCCGCGGCGGACGCGTCTGGCTGGGGCTGGCGGACCGGGTGGACAGCGTGCGGCCGTACCCGCGGCTGCACGACCTGTGGCGCATGGTGGCGCGCAGCGCGTACGCGCAGCTGCGGCACAGTCCGGTGGTGCTGGCCGGTACGGTCGCCGGGCTGGTCCTGGTGTACCTGGTGCCGCCCGTGGCGGTGGTCGCGGGGACGGGGGCGGGGAGCCCGGTCGCGGCGGTCCTCGGCGGGGCGGCCTGGCTCGTGATGGCGGGGACGTACGTCCCGATGCTCCGGTATTACCGGCAGCCGCTGTGGCTCGCCCCCCTGCTGCCGTTCACCGCGTTCCTGTACCTCCTGATGACGGTCGACTCGGCGGTGCAGCACCGGCGGGGGCGCGGTGCGGCCTGGAAGGGCCGCACCTACGCCCGTCCGGACGCCGTGCCCGACGAGGGCTGAGCGGACGGTTCCCCGCGGCTCACTTCCGGCCCGGCGTCCAGTTCATGCCCCAGCCGTAGGCGTGGTCGACGGTGCGCTGCGGGCTCACGCCCCGTTCGGGCACCAGGTAGCGGGCCTCGCGCTGGACGACGAGGTCGCCGCCGCCGGTGTTGGTGATCAGGGCGAGCGCGCAGACCGTGGAGGGGACGGTGCACTCGTCGAGGGAGAAGTCGATCGGTGCGCCGTACTGCGGCCGCAGGGTGACCGTGGCGTGCAGGTCGGCGAAGGAGCGGGCGCCCTCGTAGATGGTGACGAAGACCAGGATGCGCCGGAAGAGGTGCTTGTGGTCGAGGTTGACGGTGAGGTTCTCACCGGTGGACACGGCACCGGTGCGGTCGTCGCCGTCCAGGTGGACGAACGGGGGCTGGTGCAGGGACCCGAAGGCGTTGCCGAGGGCCTGCACCACTCCCTTGCTGCCGTCGGTGAGTTCGTACAGGGCGCACAGGTCGAGGTCCAGGTCGGAGTGCATGGCGACCGGGCGGCCCAGCTTGGCGGCCCACCCCGAGAACTGCTTGCGCACCTGCCAGTTGAGGTTCACGTGCAGGGCCCCGGAGGTGCCGCCCTGCTTGGTCAGCGAGACCGTGGGGGACGCCTTGGTGAGCGTCACCTTGGTCAGGCGGACGGGCGCCGGCGCGGGAGACACCGCGGGCTGCGGCGGGGCGGCCGGGCGGGCCGCCGGGACCGGGGGCGCGGTGACCGGGGGCGGCACCGCGGCCGCGGGGGCGGTGTGCTGCGGTTCGTCCACGGTGATGCCGTAGTCGGTGGCCAGGCCCTCGAGTCCGCTGCTGTAGCCCTGGCCGACGGCGCGGAACTTCCAGGCGCCCTGGCGCCGGTAGAACTCACCGAGCACGAACGCCGTCTCGCTGGTCGCCCCGGTGCTGTCGAAGCGGGCCGCCACGGTGCCGTTCGCGGCGTCCTTGACCTCGATGTACAGGTCCGGGACCCGGCCGAAGGCGCCGCCGTCGGAGGAGGCGGCCACGATCACGGTCTCGATGCCGGGCTCCACGCGCGTGAGGTCGACGAGCAGGGTGTCGGTGACCCGGCCGCCGGCGTTCCGCTTGCCCTCGTGGCGGACGGCGCCGGAGGAGTGGGCGGGCTGGTTGTAGAAGACGAAGTCGTCGTCGGAGCGGACCTTCCCGCCGACCAGCAGGAGCGCCGAGGCGTCCGCGTCGGGGACGCCGGGACCGGAGCGCCAGCCCACTTCCACCCTCAGTGCCGTGGCCGGAACCGGTGTGTTCGACCCTTTCGACATTGACATGTCCGCCCCCATCACAGGTCGCCGCGCCGGGCCGCGCGTCCCGGCGTCCGTCGGGTTCTCGTCCGCACAACCTATTCCCCCCGGGCGGGAACTCCCACGGGGAGTGCGTGAAGACCGGGGGCCAACCGCCGGTAACCGGCCCGGAACTCGGCCTTTACACGAAATCCGCCCGGTGGAACGCCCGTTTTCCCCAGATTCGCTCACATTGGGGATCCCAGGTCACCCCGGGCACGGAAAACAACCCTCTTATCGGTCTCCCCAACCAGCACATCGTGGGCTTAACTTATGTGCCATGACCTCCCCCCGCTCCACTTATGGTGGCGGCTACTACTCCGCCTCCTTCCCGGAGACCCCGATCTACGACTCCCTCGTGGCCGAACGAGGCACCCCGCAGATCGCCCCGATCCGGGTCCCCGCCGCGTACGACGCGCCGGCCCCCCATCTGCCCGCGCTCCCCTCGGCGTTGCCCGCCCTCCCGGCGGCCCCGTCCCAGCCCTCCTACGGCTATCCGCAGGCGCCGCAGCCCGCCCCGCTCCAGCAGGCGCCCGCGGCGTACATCCCGCAGCAGGCCACCGCGCCGCGCGGCTACCCCGGGCCCCAGCCGCAGCCGCCGCGTCCGGTCGCCCCCGGTGCGGGCTACGAGGCGATGCGCCCCGCGGCTCCCCGGCCCGCCCCGGCCCCGTACCAGGACCCGTACCACCACCAGCAGCAGTACCGCGGGTACTGATCCGTCCCGGGGCCGCCGACGCCGGCTGGCAGGATGGCCCCATGGGGAACGCGCGTCTGCACTCGATTCACATCCATCCGGTCAAGGCCTTCCGGAGCCTTCCGCTCCGCGAGGTCGTCGTGGAGCCCTGGGGGCCCGCCGGAGACCGGCGCTGGATGCTGGTCGACGACGGGGGAAAGGTCGTCACACAGCGCCAGCAGCCGCGCCTCGCGCTCGCCGCCGCCGAGCTCCTGCCCGGCGGCGGCGTCCGGCTGTCCGCGCCCGGGGCGCAGCCGGTGACGGTGCCCGTCCCCCGGCCCGGCAGGACGGTCCCGGTGGTGCTCTTCCGCGACAAGATCGAGGCGGTCCCGGCCGAGGACGACGCCGCGCACGCCTGGTGCAGCGCCTACCTCGGCGCCGACGTGCGCCTCGTGCACCTGGACGACCCGGCCACGCGCCGGCCGGTCGACCCGCAGTACGCACGACCGGGCGAGACCGTCACCTTCGCCGACGGCTATCCGCTGCTGCTCACCACGACCGCCTCGCTCGACCACCTCAACTCCCTGATCGCGGAGGGCGACCACCCGGCCGAGGGCCCGCTGCCGATGAACCGCTTCCGGCCGAACGTGGTCGTCGAGGGCACCTCGCCCTGGGACGAGGACGCGTGGACGCGCCTCACCATCGGCGAGGTCCCCTTCCGCGTCGCGAAGCCCTGCGGCCGGTGCGTGGTGACGACCACCGACCAGGAGACCGCCCGGCGCGGGAGCGAGCCGCTGCGCACGCTGGCCGCCCGTCGGCGGACCGACGGCAAGCTCGTCTTCGGGCAGAACCTGGTGCCCCTGTCCACCGGTACGGTCCGCGTCGGCGACCCGGTGGAGATCCTGGCGTAGCCGTTCCCGTCCGTGCGGACGGGAACCGGCCCCCCGACCCGGGCGTTGGCCTTCCGTGAGAGGTTCGTGAGAAACGCACGGGCGACAGGGGGGTGTGGACGGTGCGGGCGATCAGCGGACTCTGGCGCTGGCGGCGCAATCCGCTGTGCCGCGGGACCGACCTGGCCGAGGCCTGGGTGGCGCTCGCGGCGCTGCTGCTCGCCCTCGTCGCCGCCCCGGTGGCCGGCTGCCTCGTCGGCGGCGCCGCCCAGAACGCGCTGCAGCGGTCCGTCCGCGCACAGCACCAGGCCCGGCACCCGGTGCCGGCCACGGTGGTGCGCGCGCTCGACCCGTCCCCGCTGGACATCGACCCGGAGACCTCCTCCGGCCAGGGCCCGCGCAGCCGCGTCCTCGCCCGCTGGACCGCCCCGGACGGCACCGAGCGGAGCGGACCGGTGCCGACGCGCCTGGAGGACCCGCGGCCGGGCGACCGCTTCGGGATGTGGACCGACGGGCGGGGGCGCGTCGCGGCCCGTCCGCTGGACCCCGCGACGGCGACGACGCACGCCGTGCTCGCCGGGTTCGGCGCGGCCCTGGTGGCCGCGGCCCTGGCCGAGGGCGGCAGACGGCTGATCGTCTGGCGCATGGTCCGCCGCCGGTACGCCCGTTGGGACCGGGCGTGGGAGAAGGCGGGCCCGGACTGGGGCAGGACGGGCACCGGCAACTGACCGCGTTCCGCCTCCGGTCAACCCCATGCCCGCGCGCACGCTACGGTGGTCCGGCCGAACCGGTCGGCGACACCCCGCACGCGGGCCGCGGGGCCGGCCGCGGCGTCCGGCAGGCGAACGAGCCACAGGTACGACGAGGTGGGGGCACGGCTACACCATGGCACAGGGCACGGTCCAGGTGACGCACACCGGCACATCGAGGTGGCGCCGCCGCACGGGTGAGTACGCGTCGCTCGCCGCCGCCCTGGAGGCCGCGGCCGACGGCGACGTGCTCACCGTCGCCCCCGGCACCTACCGGGAGAACCTCGTCGTCCAGCGGGCGGTGACCCTGCGCGGTCCCGAGGGCTCCCCCGGATCGGTGCGCATCGCGCCCGTGGACGGCGTTCCGCTGACCGTGCGCGCCTCGGCGGTGGTGCAGGACCTGCACGTGGAGGGCCAGGACGCCGCCGCCCCGGCCGTGCTGGTCGAGGAGGGCGCCCCGGAGCTGCGCGACGTCCGCGTGGTCACCCGCTCCGCGGCCGGCATCGAGGTGCGCGGCAGCGCCCGGCCCACGGTGCGCCGCTGCACGGTCGACAACCCGGCGGGCGTCGGCATCGCCGTGCTGGACGGCGGGGGCGGGGTCTTCGAGGAGTGCGAGGTGGTCGCCGCGGGACAGGCCGCCGTGGCCGTCCGCGGTGGCGGCCGTCCCCGTCTGGAGCGCTGCCGGGTGCACCACGCCTCGGGCTCGGGACTGACCGCGACCGGGGAGAACTCGGCGCTGGAGGCGGTGGGCTGCGAGGTCTACGAGGTGCGGGGCAGCGGTGTCCAGGTGACGAACCGCGCCACCGCCCACCTCACCGACTGCGAGGTGCACCGGACCACCGGCGACGGCGTCACCCTCGACACGGACGCGGTGCTGACGCTGGCCGACTGCCGGATCCACGACATCCCGGAGAACGCGGTCGACCTGCGGTCCCGGTCGGTGCTCACGCTGACCCGCACCAGCGTGCGGCAGTTCGGCCGCAACGGCCTGTCGGTGTGGGACCCGGGCACGCGCGTGGACGCCAACCAGTGCGAGATCTTCGACAGCACCGGCGACTACCCGGCGGTGTGGGTGAGCGACGGCGCCACCGCCGTACTGGACTCCTGCCGGGTGCACGACGTGCCGGACGCGCTGTTCGTCCTCGACCGCGGTTCGCGCGCGGACGTGGTCGACAGCGACCTGTCGCAGGTGCGCAACACGGCGGTGTCGGTGAGCGACGGCGCCACCGCGCAGCTCGACGACTGCCGGATCAGGGAGGCGGCCACGGGCGCCTGGTTCCGGGACCACGGCAGCGGCGGCACCCTCGGCAACTGCACCCTGGACGGCATACAGACCGGCGTGATCGTCACCAAGGGCGCCGACCCGACCGTCGAGCGCTGCACCATCGACTCCCCGGCCGAGGCCGGCGTCTACGTCTCGGCCGGTGGCCGCGGCACCTTCCTCGACTGCCGGGTCACGGGCAGCGGCGGCTACGGCTTCCACGTGATCGACGGCAGCCGCACGACGCTCAGGAAGTGCCGCACCGAGCGCTGCGCGCGCGGTGGTTACGAGTTCGCCGAGGGCGGCGCGGACGCGGCCTCCGGCGCGGGCGGTCCGGTCGTCGAGGACTGCACGAGCGACGAGAGCGGGAGCCTCGCACCGGCTCCCGCACCGGAGCCTGCCGTGCAGACGGTGGGCCACTCCCCGGGGCTGCTGGGACCGGTTCCCGGCCGGGGTGCCGGATCCGCGCCTCCCGCGCCGGCCCCCGAGCCGGAGCGTGCGGCGCGCACCCCGAAGGACGTCCTCGGCGAACTCGACGCACTGGTGGGCCTGGAGAGCGTCAAGCGCGAGGTGCGCGCCCTCACCGACATGATCGAGGTGGGCCGGCGCCGGCAGCGGGCGGGGCTGAAGGCGGCGTCGGTCAAGCGGCACCTGGTGTTCACGGGCTCCCCCGGCACCGGCAAGACCACCGTCGCCCGCCTGTACGGCGAGATCCTCGCCTCGCTCGGCGTGCTGGAGAAGGGGCACCTGGTCGAGGTGTCCCGGGTCGACCTGGTCGGCGAGCACATCGGCTCCACGGCGATCCGCACCCAGGAGGCGTTCGAACGGGCGCGCGGCGGCGTGCTGTTCATCGACGAGGCGTACGCGCTCTCCCCCGAGGACGCCGGGCGGGACTTCGGCAAGGAGGCCATCGACACCCTGGTGAAGCTGATGGAGGACCACCGGGACGCGGTGGTGGTGATCGTCGCCGGCTACACGGCCGAGATGGAGCGGTTCCTCTCGGTCAACCCGGGGGTGGCGTCCCGTTTCTCACGGACGATCACCTTCGGCGACTACGGCCCCGGGGAACTGCTGCGGATCGTGGAGCAGCAGGCCGAGGAGCACGAGTACCGGCTGGCCCCGGGTGCGGGCGAGGCGCTGCTGAAGTACTTCACGGAGATCCCCAAGGGACCCGCGTTCGGCAACGGGCGCACCGCGCGGCAGACGTTCGAGGCGATGGTCGAGCGGCACGCGAGCCGCGTCGCCCAGCTCGACGAGCCGACCACCGACGACCTGACCCTGCTGTACGCCGAGGACCTGCCCGCACTGCCCTGAGCGCCGCCCGCGCTACGCCGAGGGCACCGGGGCACCGGCCGGGGCGCCGCCGTCGGGGCCGGGGTCCTCCGTGTGCCGCGGTGCCGGCACCTCCGGCCGCAGCCGGGCGAGCAGCCTGCGGCGCTCCTCGGCGAACGCCGGGTCCGCCTGGTAGCCGGAGTGGCCCAGGATCGGTGCGGGCAGCGGATGGGCCCCGGTGCGGCCGTAGGCGAGGGGGTCCTTGAGCGGGGCGCGGTCCACCTCGGGGCCGCCGTCGCCGGGCAGCCGCACCGGGCCGCCGATGGGGTCGGTGAGCCGGTACAGGTTGCGCCAGCAGTCGACCTCCTGGTGCAGGGAGCCGAGCGCGGCCGGACCGAAGTGGGCCGGGAACCAGCGGCCGTACAGCCGCTCCAGCGGGGAGCCGTAGGTCAGCAGCGCGACCCGTTTGCGGGTGGACGTCGGGAGCTGCCAGGCCGCCGCGGCGGCCAGGACGCTGCCCTGGGAGTGGCCGGAGATCACCAGCCGTCCGCCGGTGGCCTCGGTCCAGGTGGCGATCCGCCAGGTCAGGTCGGGCACCGCGCGCTCGGCGTAGCAGGGCGGCGCGAAGGGGTGGGCGGCGCGCGGCCAGAAGGTGCCGACGTCCCACAGGATGCCGATGGTGCGCCGCGCGGAGGCGTCCTTGTAGGCGCGCCGGCCGCAGGCGACGAGCAGGACGAAGCCCAGTCCGATCAGCCAGGACCCCAGCGCCTGCGCGGTCTCGGCGGCGCCGTGGACGACGGCGTACGAGTCCCGGGTCGCCGCGCCGGGCGTCCGGTCGGTGATCAGGGCGCCGGCGAGGGCGCCGGCGCCCAGCAGCAGGGTGGCGGCGGAGGTGACCGCGAGGATGCGCGGCGCCCGGTCGGTGAGGGCGGCCATCGCGCGGGTGGCGGCGATGCGGCGGGTGCGGCCGGGGTCGCCCGTCTCGCCGGGGTACTCGTCTTCCACGGCGGCGCGCCCGGCCCGCGCGATGCGCCAGGCGCGCCGGGCCAGCCAGCCGCCCAGCACCAGCAGCAGCACCAGCAGTGGCGGGATCACGGACGCCTGCCAGGTCAGCAGCACCGGCGGCCCGGGGATCGACGTCCCGGTGCCGTCCAGCCAGTCGGACATCCGCTGGGACACGCCCCCGGACATCACGCTGCCGAGGGCGCAGCCGAGCATGGCGACCGCCGGCCCGGCCAGGCCCCGCATCGCGGCGCGCCGGTCGGGGCGGGTGCGGTACAGGACGTGGGCGACCCCGGCGAGGACGATCACCAGGAGGCCCTGGACGAGGGCGAGGGCGCCGAAGGTCGGGTCGCCGGGCAGCCGGCCCGCCGACTCCCACCCGTCGCGTTCCCACCCGGCGTACAGGAGGGCCGACGCGAGCAGCGCCAGGGCGGCGAGGGGCAGGCCCCGCACCAGGGCCGCGTCGAGTTCGCCGTCCAGCCGGCGTTCGGTGCGGCCCCGGCGGCAGACCACCCACACCACCGCGCACGCCCCGGCCACCAGCGCCGCCTCCAGGAGCATCCCGAGCACGGCGAGGACGGCGGGGCCGCCGGGCTCGCGGTCGTGCCGGGCGGCGGCGGAGCCGACCGCGGCGGCGACCGTCAGCAGTCCGGCGGCGGTGTGCGCGGCGCGCAGCCGGGCGACCAGGCGCCGGCCGTACCAGAAGCCGGGCCGGTTCAGCGCGGTGCGGCCGCCGGTCTCCTCGGGGTCGCGGGTCATCGGCTGCTGGGACTCGTAGGCGTTCCAGGTGCGCAGGGACAGGTACCACAGCAGGCCGGTCAGGGCTGCGGGCACCAGGGCGGCGAGGGCGAGCCTGCGGCCCGGGAGGCTCCACCAGCCGCCGTCGGAGACCTCGGGCGAGAGGAACCCGAGCCAGGAGTGCCGCTCGGCGCACGCGCGCGTGCCCGCGCACTGCCAGGCGGCCAGGTCGAGGGCGACCTCGCAGGCGGCCGCGACGAGCAGCACCGTCAGGCTCAGCCCGGTCAGCCGGACCAGCAGCCCGTACAGCCGGACCGTGCGGGCGCGGCCCCGGGTCGTGGGGCGCATCCAGTGGGCGAGGTTGACCACCATGAAGGGCAGCAGCAGCAGCCACAGGGCACGGGTGCCGTTTCCGGAGGTGAGGTTGCACCAGACGTAGGCCTCGGGAACGGGCCCGTCGCGGCGGTCGGCGGGCCGCTGTTCCGCGTCGGCGTCGTCGGCGCGCCGGAACACGGCGGCGATGTCGTCACCGGTGATCCGCACCGTGCGCGGATCGTCGAGCATGGCCTCGGGGGTGGTGCCGCCCACCCCGTGGACCAGGAGTTCCAGGGCGGCCCCGGGCCGTGTGGCGGTACCGTCCGTGCTCCCGTCCGGCCCGTGTTCCCGCGTCCGTTCCACTGATGCGCACTTCCCCCGTGACACGCCGTCGGCTCCGTCCGTGCGGGCACAGGATCTCCCGTGCCGGGACGGCTCACACCTCTCGTCACGGAATCTCCCCGATCCGCGTGACGAGCAAGCAACATACGGGATACCGCCGTCATGCGCGCGACGATCCACCGGTGGCGCCGCCCGGGTCCCGGCATGCGAGGATGGGACGTCCGCGCACCGGCGACGCGGAGAACGCGCTCGTCGGAGTGGGTGCGCGGGACGGCGTGTCGGGCGGTTTCGTGGCGAAAGGACCGGAGCGTACGTGAGCGAGAATCAGAACCTCCTCGCGGAGCAGCGGCGCACCCTGATCCTCGACGAGGTCCGGCGCCGGGGCGGAGTCCGGGTCAACGAGCTGACCCGCAAGCTCGGTGTGTCGGACATGACCGTCCGCCGCGACCTGGACGCGCTGGCCCGGCAGGGCGTGCTGGAGAAGGTGCACGGCGGGGCGGTCCCCGTGGTGGAGGCGAGCACGCACGAGCCCGGTTTCGAGGCCAAGTCGGGCCTGGAGCTGAGCGCCAAGGAGGACATCGCGCGGGCGGCGGCCGAGCTGGTGTCCCCGGGCGCGGCGATCGCGCTCTCGGGCGGTACGACGACGTTCGCGCTGGCGCACCAGCTGCTCGACGTCCCCGATCTGACGGTGGTCACCAACTCGGTGCGGGTGGCCGACGTCTTCCACACGGCGCAGCGCACCTCGGGCCCCCGGCAGGGCGCGGCCACGGTGGTGCTGACCGGCGGGGTGCGCACTCCGTCCGACTCCCTGGTGGGGCCGGTGGCCGACCAGGCGATCGCGACGCTCCACTTCGACCTGCTGTTCCTCGGGGTGCACGGGATATCCGTCGAGGCGGGGCTGTCGACGCCGAACCTCGCCGAGGCCGAGACCAACCGTCGGCTGGTGCAGTCGGCGAGGCGCGTGGTGGTGGTCGCCGACCACACCAAGTGGGGTACGGTGGGGCTGAGTTCGTTCGCGTCCCTGAATCAGGTCGACACCCTCGTGACCGACTCCGGGTTGCCGGACGAGGCACGCGCGGAGGTCGCGGAACACCTGCGGCGGCTGGTGGTGGCGGGTGAGCCCGAGAACTCCGACGGGGAGCCCGCGGACCTCTGACGGCCCGCCGGCCGGATGCGCCGCCCGGCCCGCCGCGACCGCGGCTCTTGTCGAGGGGGTTACGCCCATGGCCCAGCGCCTGCGCCCCGTGGGGCCCGACTTCGTCCGGACCGCGCCCGTCCGCCTGGTCTTCTCCCGGGAGGTCTCGGCCGCGCCGGTACCGGTCTTCCGCGCACTGGCCGAGGACGTGACCGGCTGGACCGAGTGGTTCGGGGCCGTCACGCTGGCCCGCCCCCTGGACGACGGCGCGGGGCGTGAGATCCGGCTCCGGGGCGGCGTCCGCTTCCGCGAGACGGTCCTCGTGGCGGAGGAACCCGAGGTGTACGCCTATCGCGTCGACGTGACCGACGCCCCCGGCGCACGCGCCCTCGTGGAGGAATGGCGGCTGGCGCCGGCCGGGGCGGGCACGCGGGTGCGGTGGACGTTCGCCGCCGACGGCACGGCGCCGTTCCGCCTCGCGCTCAGGGCCGCTCGGCCGGGCCTCGGGCGGGCGTTCCGCTCCGCGGTGACCTCGCTGGACCGGCGGCTGGCGCGCCGGGGCCCGTCCGGCGGATGAGACCGGGCGGCCCCGGCCGTCAGCGGGGCCAGGCGCCGGTCCGCAGCAGGGTCTCGATCGCCGCCGCCCAGGGCCCGATGTCCAGGCCCTGCTCGGCCAGCCAGGCGTCCGAGTAGTACTTGTCGAGGTAGCGGTCCCCCGGGTCGCACAGCAGCGTCACCACGCTCCCCCGCCGCCCGTCGGCCACCATCTCCGCGACGATCTCCAGCGCGCTCCACAGGCCGGTGCCGGTCGAACCGCCCGCCTTGCGGCCGATGGCCCGCTCCAGGGCCCGCACGGCGGCCACGCTGGCCGCGTCGGGCACCTTCATCATCCGGTCGACGGCGCCGGTCACGAAGCTCGGTTCCATGCGGGGCCGGCCGATGCCCTCGATGCGGGAACCGCGGTCGCAGGTGACGTCCGGGTCGCCGGTGGTCCACCCCTCGAAGAAGCACGAGTTCTCCGGATCGGCGACACAGATGCGGGTGTCGTACTGCATGTAGTGCACGTAGCGCGCGAGGGTCGCCGAGGTGCCGCCGGTGCCGGCCGTGGCGACGATCCACGCGGGCTCCGGGAACCGCTCCAGCCGGAGCTGCCGGAAGATCGATTCGGCGATGTTGTTGTTGCCGCGCCAGTCCGTGGCCCGTTCTGCGTAGGTGAACTGGTCCATGTAGTGGCCGCCGGTCTCCGCCGCGAGGGCCGCGGAGGCCTCGTACATCGTGCGGGGGTCGTCCACGAAGTGGCACCGCCCGCCGTGGAACTCGATCAGGCGGCACTTCTCGGCGCTGGTCGTGCGCGGCATGACGGCGATGAAGGGGACGCCGATCAGCTTCGCGAAGTACGCCTCGGAGACGGCCGTCGAGCCGCTGGACGCCTCGATCACCGGACGGCCCGGGCGGATCCAGCCATTGCACAGCCCGTAGAGGAAGAGGGAGCGGGCCAGCCGGTGCTTGAGGCTGCCGGTGGGGTGGGTCGACTCGTCCTTCAGGTAGAGGTCGATGCCCCACCGCTCGGGCAGCGGGAAGCGCAGCAGATGGGTGTCGGCCGAGCGGTTGGCGTCGGCCTGGACCCTGCGCACGGCCTCTTTCAGCCAGGCACGGTAGCCGGGGTCGCTGCGGTCGACGTCGAGGACGGCGCCGGTCAGGGTGGGTTGGGGAGTGCTCACGACGGGGCTCCTTAAGCTGAGCGCCGACGGCGTCTCGCGCGGCCGGTCCACCGATCATAAGCACCCGTCACACCACTTCCCACCTGCATAAACGCATCTTTGAGCGGCTCAAAGGGGCCCCTGGGGCACAGGGGGCGCGGGGGCGCAGGGGCGCAGGGGCCCGAGTGCTTCGGGCGCCCCCGGGAAGGAGGCGCGCGCACTGGTGCTCGACGGCGGGTGGGGGCAGACTGCACCGGCGGGAGCAGGGCCCCGCACCGGGGCACACTGGTTCTGGACACGAGCCGGCCCGCGGAGCACGGTCCGGCACACCGACGCGCACAAGGGGGCGGGCGGCATGGCGGAGCCGGAGTTCACGGCCACGGGCGTGCGGATCGGCAAGCGGCTGCGGTCGCTCACCCGGGCCGGTCAGGTCCGGATCAGCGACGGCAGGCTGGAGTTGCTCACCAGCTACGGCAGCGAGATCGACAGCGCGCCGGTGCAGGCGGTACGCGCGTCCAGGCCCTGGTTCGCGCCCGAGGACCGGGCGCTGGCGGACCTCAACGGCAAGCGGTACCTGCTGACCCTGGGCGACCACGACCCCGCGCCGGGTGAGCCCGGTCCGCCCGCCGCCCGCCGTTTCATCGAGGCCGTGCGCCGGGCGTCGGGGCGCGGCGCCTGAGATGACCGTGACTTGCGTCACTTCACCCCTTGCGTCACGCTGGTCTCACGTCACTCTGGGTTTACCGGCGATAACGCTGCGAACCAGCCCGCCGGCCACGACAGCAGGCGGCAGCGTCACGCAGGCGCCCTGCTGGATCCGTCTTCCGTGTTCTTCCGGACCTCACGTCGGGGAGTCGCAGCCGTGATCACTCACCCAAGCAGGCACTGCGCGGTGGAGCTCCAAGCCCTGCCGTCGCGGATCGGCCAGGTCCGCAGAATCGTATCTGCGCAGTTGCGCTACTGGCACATGGATTCACTGATAGACCGGGCCTCGCTCGGTGTGACGGAGTTGCTGTCCAACGTCCACCGGCACGCCCGGCCCGACAAGACGTGCACCGTCGAGATGGAGCTGCTGCTCGACCGGCTCAAGGTCTCGGTGCGCGACCACGACCCGCGTCTGCCGGTCCTGGAGGACGCCGGTCCGCTCGCCACGTGCGGGCGGGGGCTGGCGATGGTGGCCGCGATGAGCGAGAGCTGGGGCGCCCTGCCGGACGGCGATTCCGGCAAGGTCGTGTGGTTCATCCTGCCGACGCCCTCCCGGACCGCCCCGGCGGCCTGGGACCGCCGTCCCCGGCTCGTGGCCGGCGAGCGTCCCGGCCACCGGTTCGCGGAGGTGGCGCTCGGCGAGCCCGCCGAGGACCACCGGCCCGAACCCGCTCCCGCCCGGTCCGCCGTCGCCGGCTGACCGGGCGGCGGCCTCGTCGCGCACGGCGCCCCCGCCCGGTGGCGACGGCCCGCGGCACGCCCGGGCGGGCCTCGCGCCCCGTCGGCGCCGCGCGACGGCCCGCGCGGGGGCGGCCGGGCCGGGGGCGGCGGTCACACCGCACCTCCCCGGCCGCCCCCGAACCGCTCGTCCAGGACGGACAGCCGCCGCCAGTACTCGTCCTCGTCGATCCCACCGGAGGCGAAGCGCCGGCCGAGCACCGCGACGGGCGAGTCGGCCTCCTCCGCGGGCCGCCCGGGGCCCCGGCGTCCGTGCCGCACCGTACGGCGCAGCAGCGCGGCGCCGACGCCGACGAGCAGGGCCCAGACCAGGGGGAGGAGCAGGATCCACGGGCCGGGCCCGCCGTCGCCGAAGTGCGCCAGGGTCTGCATGGTCGTTCAACTCCTCGGATGCGTCGTCTCGTCGCTCCCTGTGCGACCCCTCGAGGGTCACCCCGCGAGGGGTGCCCGGTCGTCGTACGGCCGGCGGCACCGTGCGCACCTCCCGGGGAGTACGCGGGCGGCGGGCCCCTGCTCCCCGGGCCGCAGAACGCCCGCCTTCTGTACCTACTGGTATGTACAGTGGGGGCATGAGCACCTCGGAGCGACTGATCGAGTCCACGCGCGAGCTGCTGTGGGAGCGCGGGTACGTGGGCACCAGCCCCCGGGCGATCCTGGAGCGGGCGGGCGCGGGCCAGGGCAGCATGTACCACCACTTCAAGGGGAAGCCCGACCTCGCCCTGGCCGCGATCCGGCGGACCGCCGCGCAGCTGCGGGCCGCCGCCGAGGCGGTGCTCGACGGCCCGGGGACGCCGTACGAGCGCATCGAGGCGTATCTGCTGCGCGAACGCGACGTCCTGCGCGGCTGTCCGGTCGGGCGGCTCACGATGGACCCGGACGTCGTCGCCGACGACGTGCTGCGCGCCCCGGTGGACGAGACCCTGGACTGGCTGCGCGAGCGGCTCGCCGGGATCGTCGAGGAGGGCAGGGAGCAGGGCCTGTTCGAACCGGGGCTGGACGGCGGGGAGGTCGCGGCGGCCGTCGTCGCGACCGTCCAGGGCGGCTACGTACTCGCCCGCGCCTCCGGCTCCCCCGCCGCCTTCGACGCGGCGGTGCGGGGCGTGCTCGCGCTGCTCGCCCCCCGGAAGCCGTGACCTCTCTCCCCCGTCGCCCCGTGCCGAGGAGGCCTTCGTTGCACGCCATGCAGTACGAACTCACCCTGCCCGCCGACTACGACATGGGCATCGTCCGGGACCGCGTGGCCCGGCGCGGGCATCTGCTCGACGCCTGGGAGGGGCTCGGCGTCAAGGCGTACCTGGTGCGCGAGCGCGGGGTGCACGGTTCGCCGGTCAACCAGTACGCGCCGTTCTACCTGTGGAACACGGTGGAGGGCGCGAACGGCTTCCTCTGGGGCGGCGGTCTCCAGGGGATCGCCGACGACTTCGGGCGCCCCCGGGTGCGGTGGTGGACGGGCCTGGCGTACGAGGAGGGGACCGCCGCGGGTGCCGCGCCGGTCGTCGCCGTACGGCGGCGGCGCCCCGTGCCGGACGGGGTGAGGCTCGGCGAGGTGGCCGAGGAGGCGGTCCGGGAGTGCGGGCGGCTGGCCGGCGAGGACGGTGCGGTGCTCGCCGCGGCGGCCGTGGACACCGGCGCCTGGGAGCTGGTCCACTTCTCGCTCTGGGGGCACGACGCGCCCGGGGCGGACGGCGAGGTCTTCCGGGTGCTGCACCTGTCGGCGCCGGAGCGGGACCGGCTGCCCCGGGGACGCCGGTGGTGAGCGCGGTCCGCGCCGTGCCGGGCGGGGCACCGCCCGGCACGGCGCGGACGGGACCGGCGGCGGTCCCGGGACGGCGCACCTGCCGGGCCGGCCGCGGTCCCGGCTCGCGCACGCCGTCGGCGCGGACGCCGCGGGGCGCGTCCGCGACGCCGGTCCCCGCCGGTTCGCCGTGGACCGGCGTCGCGCCCCGGCCGGGTGCCGGCGCTCAGGTGGCCGCCTGATCGCTGTCCCGCAGCGCGCCCCAGCCGTGCCAGCGCTCCACCTCGATCCAGGCGCTGACCCGGGCGCGCTCCCGGTCCGGGTAGGCGTCGCCGGTGTAGTGCCGGGCGAGGCGGTCGATGTCGGTCAGGCCCTCGTCGTCGCGCATCTCGACGACGCGGCCGATCAGGGTGACGTGGGTGTACCAGTCGTCGGCCAGGACGGTGAGGGTGACGCGCGGGTCGCGGCGCAGGTGCTTCAGGCGCACCCGTCCCTCGTCGAGGCTGATCAGCGCGCGGCCGTCCTCCCACAGGTACCAGGTGGGGGTGGAGACGGGCGCGCCGTCGGAGCGGAGCGTGGCCATGACGCAGGGGTGGGGGCCGCGCAGCAGGGCGTCGGCCTCGGGGGGCAGCGGGGGCTTGGACACGACGGTCTCCTCCGGGGGGTTCGCGTAGGGTCCCGCACGCTTCGTACGGGGGCTCAGGTGGCGGGTTCGTCGAAGCTGGCGTAGTAGGCGGCGGCCATGTCCTCGTCGCCGTGGCCCCGGGCGGCGGCCCGCTCCAGGCGTTCGGCGCTCGCGGCGGCCACGTCCAGGCGGACGCCGTGCCGTTCGCCCGCCCGCACGATCAGACGGGCGTCCTTGGCGGCGGTGGTCACGGCGAACTGGGCCGGGGACAGCCGTCCGTCGAGGATCAGGCCGGCCTTGGCGTGCAGGTAGCCCATGTCGAGCGGACCGCCCGCGATGAGGTCGAAGAAACCGTCCGGTGCGACGTCGAGTGCCCGGGCGAGGGCGAGGGTCTCGCCCGCGGCGGCGGTGGCCGCCAGCACCCAGCTGTTGGCGACCAGCTTCAGCCGGGTCGCGCTGCCCGCCGCCCCGTCCTCCCCGGTCCACACGGTGCGCGCGCCGACCGCGTCGAACACCGGCGTCACCTTGTCCCGGCCCTCGGCGGGGCCGGCGGCGAGCACGGTCAGCTGTCCCGCCTCGGCGGGCTGCCGGGTGCCCAGGACGGGGGCGTCGTAGAAGTGCAGGCCGTGTTCGCGGGCGAAGCCGGCCAGTTCGGCGACGCCCTCGATCCCCGCGGTCGTGGACTGGGCCCAGGCCGTTCCCCGGCGCAGGGCGGGAGCGGCCTGACGCATCGTCTCCAGCGTGGCGGGACCGTCGTACAGCATGGTCAGCACGACGTCGGCGGACTCGACCGCCTCGGCGGGGGTGCCGGCGACGTGCGCGCCGTCGGCGGCGAGCGGTTCGGCCTTGGCCCGGGTGCGGTTCCAGGCGCGGACGGCGTGCCCGGCGCGGACGAGGTTGCGGGCCATCGCCGCGCCCATGATGCCGGTGCCCAGGACGCTCACGGTGAGCTTGTCGGTCATGACGTGCGCTTTCCTTCTGTCGGGCCGTCTTCTGCGATCGGTGCTCGTCGATCATTGTGCGCGGTCCGGTCCCGCACGGGTTTGGACCACGCGGGTCCGGTGCCCGCCGATCCGCTACACCGGCGCCGCCAGCGGGTCGTCCAGCACCGGCTGCCAGGCCAGTTCGGCGGCGCCGACCAGGCTGTTGTGGTCCAGGGTGCAGGGGAGGATCGGGACCCCGCCGCTGCGGCCCCACAGGCTGCGGTCGGCGACGACGGCGCGGAGCCGGTCGGGGTCGGCCTCCAGGAGGGTGCGGTGCAGGCCGCCGAGGATGATCCGGTCGGGGTTGAGGATGTTGACCAGGCCGGCCAGGCCGAGGCCGAGGCGGTCGATGAGGGTCTCGGTGGCCGTGCGCACGGCCGGGTCGCCGTACTGCCCGCGGATCAGGTCGTCGGCCTGCTTCAGCAGGGACATCTCGGGGCCCGGTGCGCGTCCCGCCGCGGTGAGGAGGGCCAGCGGGTCCGCCTCCACGTCCAGGCAGCCGCGGCTGCCGCAGTGGCAGGGGCGGCCCTCGGGGTTGACGGCGAGGTGGCCGACCTCCAGGGCGAGACCCGAACTGCCCGAGTGCAGGCGGCCGTCGAGCACCAGCGCACCGCCCACGCCCCGGTGGCCGGTGGCCACGCACAGCAGGTCGCGGGAGCCGCGCCCGGCCCCGTGCCGGTGCTCGGCCAGGGCGGCGAGGTTGACGTCGTTGGCCGCGAAGGCGGGTCCGGGCAGGCCGGCCGCCCGTACCTGCTCGGCGAAGATCTCCCGCACCGGCGCGCCCGCGGGCCAGGCCAGGTGCAGCGGGTTGAGCGCCAGCCCCTCCGGTTCGGCCACCGCCGACGGCACCGCGAGGCCGGCGCCCACGCACCGCCGTCCGGTCTCCCGCAGCAGTTCCGCGCCGGCCGCGACGACGGAGCCCAGCACCTTCGCCGGGTCGGCGTCGACCACCTCGCAGCCGGGCGTCGTGGCGACGATGCGGCCGCCGAGCCCGACCAGGGCGGCCCGGAAGCCGTCGGCGTGGACCTGCGCGGCGAGGGCCACGGGCCCGTCCTCGGCGACCGAGAGGCGGTGCGAGGGGCGCCCCTGCGAACCGGCCGCCGCACCCGGCCGGGCGTCCACCCGGATCAGCCCGAGCGCCTCCAGCTCCGCGGCGACCGCACCGGCCGTGGCCCGGGTCACCCCGAGCTCGGCGGTGAGCACCGCGCGGGTCGGCGCGCGTCCGGTGTGCACGAGCTCCAGCGCGGGGCCGAGCGCACCGCGTCCCCGGTCCAGCCGCGTCCTCGAGGTGGTCCCTTCCCCCGCCGGCCGGGGGTCCGCCTTCCCGCTCATGAGGGCGAGTCTCCCATGATCCGCAACCGGCGCCGACTACAGGCCGCTGACCCGCAGGGTGATGTTCAGCCGTCCGGTCAGGCCCAACTCCCGCGGCGCCGTGCCCGCGTGCACCTTCGGCACCCCGTGGTACGCGAACCGGGACGGCCCGCCGAAGACGAACAGGTCGCCGCTGCGCAGCTCGACGTCCGTGTAGGGGCGGGTCCGGGTCCCGGTGTTGCCGAAGCGGAAGACGCAGGTGTCGCCGAGGCTCAACGACACCACGGGCGCGTCCGCCTTCTCGTCGCTGTCGCGGTGCATGCCCATGCGGGCGTCGCCGTCGTAGAAGTTGATCAGCGCGATGTCGTACGCGGCGTCCCGCGCGGTCCCGGCGCCGAGCGTGTCGGCCACCGCGCGGCGGGCCAGTGCGCCGAGCCGGCCGGGGAAGGGCTTCACCGGGGCTCCGTCGCCGTCGACGACGGTGCGGGAGTAGCCGTACGGGTACCAGTGCCATCCGAGGCAGACCTGCCGGGCCGTCATGGTGCCGCCGCCGGGGGTGCGCACCGTGCGCAGTCCGGCGGGCGGCCGGGCCCACTCCCGGCAGTCGTCGAGCAGCTCGCGCTGTGCCCGGGCGTCCAGCCAGTCCGGCACGTGCACCGCGCCGGGCGCCACCTGGGCGCGGGTGCGGGGGAACAACTCGGCGTCCATGCCCCCATCCTGCCCGACACGTCCTGAGCTGCGGCTCGGCTAGCCTGGACGCACGATGAACGACCGCATGACGACTCCGTGGGGCGCGCCGGCGCTGACCCGCTTCCCCGAGGACCCGCGCGACCGGCTGCGTGCCTGGGACGCCTCCGACGCGTATCTGCTCAGGCACCTCGCCGAGCGGGAGGTCCCGCTGTCCGGCACGGTCGTGGTCGTCGGCGACCGCTGGGGGGCGCTGGTCACGGCGCTCGCGGAGCACCGGCCGACGCAGATCACCGACTCCTGGCTCGGGCAGGAGGCGACCCGCGCCAACCTGGCCCGCAACGGTGTCGGGCCCGGCACGGTCCGGCTGCTCACCACGCAGGACCCGCCGCCGGGCCGGATCGACGTGCTGCTGGTGCGCGTGCCGAAGAGCCTGGCGCTGCTGGAGGACCAGCTGCTGCGGCTGGCGCCCGCGGTGCACGAGGGCACGGTCGTGGTCGGCACCGGCATGGTGAAGGAGATCCACACCTCGACGCTGGACCTGTTCGAGCGGATCCTCGGTCCGACCCGCACCTCGCTCGCCGAGAAGAAGGCCCGGCTGATCCTCTGCACGCCGGACCCCGCGCGGGAGCGGCCCGCCAATCCGTGGCCGCACCGCTACACCCTGCCCGACGACGTCGGCCCGGTCTCCGGCCGGACCGTCGTCAACCACGCGGGCGTCTTCTGCGCCGACCGCCTCGACATCGGCACCCGGTTCTTCCTCAAGCACCTGCCGGCCGGCCGGAGCGGCGACCGGGTGGTGGACCTGGGCTGCGGCAACGGCGTGATCGGTACGGCGGCGGCGCTGGCCGATCCGCGGGCCGAGGTGCTGTTCGTGGACGAGTCCTTCCAGGCGGTGGCGTCCGCCCAGGCCACCTACCGGGCGAACGGCGTTCCCGGGCACGCCGAGTTCCGGGTCGGCGACGGCCTGGCGGGCGTACCGGCCGGCAGCGTCGACCTGGTGCTCAACAACCCGCCCTTCCACTCCCACCAGGCGACCACCGACGCCACGGCCTGGCGCATGTTCACCGGCGCCCGGCGCACCCTGCGCCCGGGCGGCGAGCTGTGGGTGATCGGCAACCGGCACCTGGGGTACCACGCGAAGCTGCGGCGGCTGTTCGGGAACGGCGAAGTGGTGGCGTCCGACCCGAAGTTCGTGGTGCTGAGGGCCGTGAAGCGCTAGGGGGTGTCGTTTGGATCTTGCCGGGGCCGCGGGGCCCGGCACGCGCATCTGCGGCGTTGTCGTCGGTTGCCGGGGCTCCGCCCTGGCGCCCTCCTCCGCCTTGCGTCCGCACGCACCAGACCCCGCTCGGGTCGGTCCGCAAGGCACCGTTGCCCGGAGTCGGCCTGGTCCGAACGACACCCCCAGGTCCTGCCCGTGTGGCCTCCCGTCGATCGTGGTGGAGGGGGCTGTCCACGGGGCCGTGTCGCCGTCGTACAGGGCCACCGGTGTCCGGTCGAGGTCATCTCCCCCTGCGTGTGGCTGTACCACCGCTTCCCGCTGTCGTTCCGCGAGGTCGGGGAGCTCGTGCCCGAGCTCGGGATCGCCGTCTCCTGTGGGACGGTGCGCCGCCGGGGCGCCGCGCGGCGGAAGTGTCCGTGTCGCTCAGGTGCGCAGGCGGCCGGGGAGATCCTCGAGCAGGTAGGCGAGCGTTTCCGCACCATGGAGCAGTGCCTGCACTTCGGTCTTCTCGTCGGAGTCGTGCCAGTGGTCCTCGGGCAGGCCGGTGCCGTGGAACAGGACGGTGGCACCGAGTGTCCCGGCGAGGAGGGCGGCGGGGGCTCCGCCGCCGTTGCGGATGCGCAGCGCCGGGCGTTGCAGGGTCCGGCTCATGGCGTTCTCGAGCGCGGACAGGGCCGGGTGGTCAGCGGGGGTGACGTAGGGGTCCTGGTTGGTGGTGGAGGTGGTCAGTTCGTGTTCGAAGCCGTCCCTGATCTGCTCGGCCACCCAGTGCCGCAGTTGCTTCATGACCTGCTCGGCGCTCTGGTCGGGTACCAGGCGCAGGGTGATGTCGGCGGAGGCGACCGCCGGGATGACGCCGCGGGCGGGGTCGTCGGGGTCGCCGCCGAGCAGGGTGACGACCTCGGCGGCGGGCCGGGTCCACACGCGTTCCAGGACGCTGTGCCCGGCCTCGCCCTGCACGCTGCGGCTGCGGGTGCGCTCCAGCCACTCGTCCGTGTCGAAGACGATCGCGGCCATGCCCCGGCGTTCCTCGGCGGACGGTTCCGCGACCGTGTCGTAGAAGCCGGGCAGGGCGATCCGCTCCCGGTCGTCGTGGAGCCGGCCGGCCAGGCGGCAGATCTCGGTCAGGGGATTGGGGGCGGCCCCGGCGACGACGCCGCTGTGCACGTCCCGGCGCGGTCCGCGCACCTCCAGGTGGGCGTTGACCGAGCCGCGCACACCGGTGCAGACCGCGGCCTCCTCCAGGGACCAGAGCATGGTGTCGGAGACGACGACCACGTCGGCCGCGAGCCGGTCGGCGTGCTCGTGCACCAGGTCGGCCAGGTGCGGTGAGCGGACCTCCTCCTCTCCCTCGATCAGGTACTTGAGGGTGACCGCGGGGGCACTGCGGCCGGTGGCCTCCAGATGGGCGCGCAGGGCCCAGATGTGGGTCAGCACCTGTCCCTTGGCGTCCGAGGTGCCGCGCCCGTACATCCGTCCCTGGCGCAGGGCCGGCGCGAAGGGGGCCACCTCCTGCCACTCCTGGTCCTTGACGGCACGGACGTCGTGATGGCTGTAGACCAGCACCGTCGGCGCGTCGGGATCCTCGGCCGGCCAGTGGGCGAACACGGCCTGCAGGCCGTCGGTGTCCCACTCCTCCACGTCGGGGAAGCCGGTCTCCAGCAGATGGGCCTGCAGCCAGCGGGCCGACCGCATCACGTCCCGCTCGTGGGCGGGGTCGGCGGACACGGACGGGATGCGGACCCAGGCCGCCAGGTCGTCCAGCAGCGTGTCGACGCGGTCGTGCAGGTAGTCGTGTACGGCGGGTTCGGGTTCCTGCATCAGGTGCTTCCTTCGGTGTCGGCGGGCGTGGCGGTCCGGGCCCGGTCCGGGGGAACAGCGCCGCCAGGCGGTCCCGCAGGGCGTCCCGGAGGTCGTCCAGTCCTTCGCCCGTGCGGGCGGACACGGGGACGGCGGCCGGGTGGATCCTTCGCAGCGTGTCCATCTGCTCGGGCGCGGCGAGGTCCGCCTTGTTCAGCACCAGCAGTTCCGGCACGTCCCGCGCGCCGATGTCCCCCAGGACGCCGCGGACGGTGGCGATGTGCTCCGTGGCCTGCGGGGAGGAGGCGTCGACGACGTGCAGGGCCAGGTCCGCCCGCGTGACCTCCTCCAGCGTGGAGCGGAAGGCGTCGACCAGTTGGTGGGGAAGGCGGCGCACGAAACCGACGGTGTCGGTGAGGGTGTACGTCAGCCCGTCGGGGGTGCGGACCTGGCGCACGAGCGGGTCGAGGGTGGCGAACAGGACGTCGGCGACCTCGGCGTCCGCGCCCGCCAGCCGGTTCAGCAGGGCCGATTTCCCGGCATTGGTGTAACCGGTGATCGCCACGGACGGGACGCGGTCACGGGTCCGGCGCCGCCGCGTCACCTCCCGCCGGCGGGCGGTGCGCCGCACCTGCTCGCGCAGGGTCCGCATGCGCCGGCGCAGGTGGCGGCGCTGGATCTCCAGCCGCATCTCGCCGCGTCCGCGGACTCCGACACCCGCGCCGCCGGCCATCCGGCCGCCGCCGATGCGCGACATCTCGCGGCCGTGGCCGCGCAGCCGCGGCAGCTCGTAGGCGAGCTGTGCCAGCTCCACCTGCGCCTTGCCCTCAAAGCTGCGGGCGTGCTCGGCGAAGATGTCCAGGATCAGCCCGGTGCGGTCCACCACCCGCACCCCGGTGCCGTCCTCCAGGCCGCGCACCTGCGCCGGAGTCAGCTCGCCGTCGGCGATCACCACATCCGCGTGCCGGGCCCCGACCAGCTCCGCGAGCTCGCGCACCTTGCCCGAGCCGAGGTACGTCGCCGGGTCCGGACGGTCGCGCACCTGCACCATCCGGTCCGCCACACCGATGCCGTCGGTCGCGGCCAGGCGCTCCAGCTCGTCCAGGGACCCCCCTCCCGGGGGGCCGGAGCCGTCCCGGTCCGTGAGCGCGAGCAGGATCGCCCGCCACTGCCGCGGTGCCGTGTCGTCCGCGGGGGTCCTCGCTCCGGGACGCTCACCGGTCAGCCATGTGCCTGGCATGATCGTCTCCGTTCCTGCCGAGGGCCGTGCACTCCGGGCCGGGGTCCGGTGCCTCGGCGAGAAGCCGGCCCCTCCGTCCGCAGGAGGATCTCCGCACGGCCGGGAGGACGGCGGAACTCCCAGGTACCCCTCGGCGGCCGTGCATGCCTCGGCGCCGGCAGGAAATCCGTGACCGGTTGCCGCCCGTGTCCGAGGAGATCCCCTACGGCTCCGGCACGACGGACACCGGCCCGTCGTCCACGACCGGGACCCCGGCGCCCGCTCGCCCGGCGGGAAGAGGGTCCGCCGGACACCGGGCCGGACCGACCGGGAGCACCCCTGCGGGCAGAACGGGACACTCGTGCCTGCCTCGGACGGGCGCGAGGCCGGCATGTCCTGGCCGACCGGCGCGATCCCGCACCGGCCCGGTGGACCGGGGAGCGGACCTCCTTCCCCGGCGGGCGGCGCGGCGGCCGCCCCCGCACAGCACACCCCCGTTCTCCTGTGGCGGGTTCACGACGTGGTGCTGTCGTTGATGATCAAGTCCATGACCGCGCGCAGGCCCCCTGCGGCGAGGGCGGCGCGCTGCCGGTCCGCGCCGGTGCCGTGCCGCAGGAGCCGGTGGACCAGAGCCGTCACCTCGTCGGTGTCGCCGGAGGCGTCGAGGGCCGGGGCGGCGTACCGCAGGAGCCGGCACAGCACGTCGTCCGCGCGGCGCCGCCGGCCGCCGGGGTCGATCAGGGTGTCACTCAGGCCGTGGCGGGCCGCGTGCCACATGGCGGCCTGCAGCAGTTCGGGAGCGCAGTCCGGTACGGGCACTCCCGCGGCTGCTTCCCCCAGAGCGGTTTCCACGAGCGCCCGGACGATCCCGGTGAGCATGACCGCGTCGTCCACGCGCAGCTGGACGTCCGGACACCGCACCTCCACGGTGGGATACCGCTCCGAGAGACGGGCCTGCCAGTACAGCTGCCCGGTGTCCGCTATCAGACCGCATGCGAGCAGCCGGCGCACGCGCCGGTCATAGTCCGCGGCGTCGTGGAAGTACGGCGGCAGCCCGGCGACGGGCCAGCGGCTGAAGATCACGGTGCGCCAGCTGGCGAAACCGGTGTCGTGACCGTCCCACAGCGGGGAGTTCGCCGCCATCGCCGTCAGCGTCGGCAACCACGCCCGCAGCCGGTTCAGGACCTGCACGCCCGCCTCACGACCGGGCACCGCGACGTGCACGTGCATGCCGTTGACCAGCTGCTCCGCCACCAGCTGGGGAGCCTGCGCGAGCATGGTCCGGTAACGGGGCCGGTCGACGACGGCCACCGGACACGCGTCGCGCAAGGGCGGTGTCGCGCAGGCCGCGATCCGGCAGCCGTGCGCCTCGGCGGCCGTCCCGAGGGCGTGCCGCAGGCGCAGCAGGTGTCCTCCGACCTCCTCCAGGCCGACGCACACCGGGGTGGCCACCTCCAGCTGCGCCTGCAGCAGCTCGAACTGCACCTCCTGGCCGCCCACGAGGTCCGTCAGGCCCGCCGACACGCGCACCTTCTCCGCCTGCGGTACCGGAAGACCCAGAACGGGATCGGCCAGCAGGTACTCCTCTTCCACCCCGATGGTCGTCATCGGCGGTCCCCTGTTCCGCCCGATGCCGCGATCCGGCTCGCGATGACCTGCCTGACACCCATCACGGCGATGACCACCTCCACGGAGGCACGCGTTGTCGGGGGCATCCGAGTGCCGCGGCCGGTTCGCCGCAAACTCCGCACGGCCGGGGACGGGAGGCGCGCGCCGGACCGCCTCATGCCGTCGCCCGCGGTGGCCGCGTCCGCTCCCGCCGCGCCCGGGGAACGGCGTTGTGCGGTGTGCCGGGCCGGGCCGGGGTACCCGGACCGAGCAGAAGGGCCCGGAGGACCGCAGGGACGCGCCACCGGCCCCCCTCTCCGGCGCACGAACGGGAGCGAGCCATGCCCAGGACCCTCAAGGACCAGACCGTCGAGCAGCTGGGGGGCCGCGCCAGCGTCCTGGCGCGGCAACGCCGTGACCACGAGGAGATGGACCGGCTGATGAACGAGTACCGGACCCTCGACGACGGCCCCCGGCGCGAACAGGCCCTGAAGCAGGTCGTCCAGCTGGTCTTCAGCCACGCCTTCGCGGAGGAGACCGTGCTGTGGCCGGCGGTGCGGCGCTCGGTCCCGGACGGCGAGGAACTGACCTCCCGGGTCGAGGAGGAGCACCAGCAGATCAACGGTCTCGTGGCGGACGTCGAACGCCTTCCTCCCGGCGACCCCGAGCGCGAGGACAAGGTGCGGGGGGCCTTCGCGCTGATACGGCAGGACATCAGGGACGAGGAGGACCTCCTCCTGCCCCGGCTGCAGGAGGCGATGGACCCCGTTCGGCTGCGCGCACTCGGCACCGCCTGGGAGACGGTGCGGCAGACCGCCCCCACCCACCCCCACCCCGTCGTCCCGCGGCGTCCCCCCGGCAACGCGCTCCTCGGCGTGCCGCTCAGCGTCCACGACCGCGTGCGCGACGCCCTCGGCAGCTCCGCCGCCGTGGCCAAGAAGGTGCTCGTCGGCCTGGCCGGGGCCCTCGTCGCCGCACTCGCGGCCGTCGCGGTGCAGCGCAAACGGCACTGAGGCGGCCCGCCCACCCCACCGCCGCGCACGCCCGGGGGCCGTACGCGGGGACCCCCGCGCACGGCCCCGGCCCGTCGACACGGGAGCACCCCACGACCGACCGCGACGACCACCGGCCCGCTCAGGGCGTCGCGGGGAGCGGGCCGATCGCCCCGATGAGCGACGCCACCGTCCGGGTCATCGCCTCCCGGCCCACCGTCAGGTAGCCGCGGGAGTCGACCGCCTCCGGGCGGGCGGCGAGGAACTCCCTGATCGCGCCGGTCATGGCGATGTTCAGGGCCGTGCCGACGTTGACCTTGGCGATGCCGCCCGCGACCGCCGCGGCGAGTTCCCCGTCGGGCAGGCCCGAGGAGCCGTGCAGGACGAGGGGGACGTCGAGGGCGGCGCTCAGGCGTTTGAGGAGGGCGTGGTCGAGGGCGGCCGTGCGGGTGGTCATGGCGTGGGTGGTGCCGACGGCGACGGCCAGCGCGTCCACGCCGGAGTCGGCGACGAAGGCGCGGGCCCGGCCGGGGTCGGTGCGGGCGCCCGGGGCGTGGGCGTCCAGCGGGGGCTGTCCGTCCTTGCCCCCGATCTGCCCCAGCTCCGCCTCGATCCAGAGGCCGTGGGCGTGGGCCCAGTCGGCGGCGGCCCGGGTCGCGGCGAGGTTCTCGGCGTAGGGCAGCCGGGCCGCGTCGTACATCACCGAGCCGAAGCCGGCGTCGGGCGCCTGGCGCAGCAGGGCGTCGCTGTGGACGTGGTCGAGGTGCAGGGCGACGGGGACGGTTGCGCGTTCGGCGGCGGCGACGGCGGCGCGGGCGAGCGGCAGCAGCCGGCCGTAGCGGAACCTGACGGCGTTCTCGCTGACCTGGAGCACGACGGGGGCGTGCACCGACTCCGCGCCGGCGATGACGGCCTCGACGTGTTCGAGGGTGATGATGTTGAACGCGGCGATCGCCGAGCGGCGCGCGGTGGCGCGGGCGACGAGTTCGCCGGTGGTCGTGAGGGGCACGGCCTGTCCTTTCCGGCGGTGTCAGGGCGCGAGGACGACCGAGCGGGTGAGGTGGCGGGGGCGGTCGGGGTCGAGGCCGCGGGCCGCGGCGACGGCGACCGCGAGGCGCTGGGCGCGGACGAGTTCGGCGAGCGGGTCGAGGGTGCCCTCGATCCACAGTCCGCCGGTGTCCCGGACCTGCCGGGCCAGCCCGTCGGGGGCCGTCCCGAACATCCAGGCGGCCGTGGAACGCGTGGTGATGCTGATGGGACCGTGCCGGTACTCCATCGCCGGGTAGGCCTCCGTCCACGCCAGTGCGGCCTCGCGCATCTTCAGCGCGGCCTCGTTGGCCAGGCCGACGGTCCAGCCGCGGCCGAGGAAGGTGAGCTGGGTGCGGTCCACGAGTCCTTCGGGCAGGGGCGTGCCGAGGGCCGTCCGGGCGTCCTCGACGACCGCTTCGGTGTGCAGGCCCAGGTGGGCGCGGAGCAGGGTGAGGGCGGTGGTCGCGAACCGGGTCTGGACGACGGAGCGTTCGTCCGCGTAGTCGAGCACGACCGGCTCGTCGGCCAGCGACATCACGGGGGTGGCCGGGTCGGCGGTGACCGCGGTGGTGCGGGTGGTGCCCTTCAGCCTCCCGAGCAGGTCCAGGACCTCGGTGGTGGTGCCGGAGCGGGTCAGGGCGACGACCCGGTCGTAGGCGCGTCCGCGGGGGAACTCCGAGGCGGCGAAGGCGTCGGTCTCGCCCAGGCCCGCCGCCTCGCGCAGGCCCGCGACCGCCTGGGCCATGAAGTACGAGGTGCCGCAGCCGACGACCGCCACCCGCTCGCCGGGCGCCGGCAGCGCCGGGGCGTGCCCGGCGGCCTGCGCCGCGGCGCGGCTCCAGCACTCGGGCTGGCTGTTCAGTTCGTCCTCGACATGGGTCATGTCGCACCCCCGACCGACTCGATGATTGTTGTTGCAAGATAGATCGATTTTTCGCGCAGAATCAAGCATCCGGGGCGGAGTGGGGGTGCGTTAGGGTCGCCGCAGGACGAGGAACGGCCGGGAACGGGAGGGCGGATGTCGCGGGACGCCCGCTGGAAGGCGCTGCTGGAACTGCTCGTCGAGCGCGGCCGGCTGGACGTCGAGGAGGTGGCCGCCGAGCTGTCGGTGTCGGCCGCGACGATCCGGCGCGACTTCGACCAGCTCGCCGAGCAGCAGATGCTGGTGCGCACCCGGGGCGGCGCGGTCGTGCACGGGGTGTCGTACGAGCTGCCGCTGCGCTACAAGACCGCGCGCCGCGCCCCGGAGAAGCAGCGCATCGCGAAGGCGGTGGCGGATCTCGTCGCGCCGGGCGAGGCGGTCGGGCTGACCGGCGGCACGACCACCACGGAGGTGGCGCGGGCGCTGGCCGTGCGCGGTGATCTCGGCTCCGGCGCGCCCGCGCTGACCGTGGTGACGAACGCGCTCAACATCGCCAACGAGCTCGCCGTACGGCCGCAGTTCAAGATCGTGGTGACCGGCGGGGTGGCGCGGGCCCAGTCGTACGAGCTCATCGGGCCGCTCGCGGACGGGGTGCTGGACCAGATCACCCTCGACGTGGCGGTGCTCGGCGTCGTCGCCTTCGACGTCGCGCACGGCGCCGCGGCCCACGACGAGGCGGAGGCCGCGATCAACCGGCTGCTGTGCGAGCGGGCCGAGCGGGTGGTCGTGGCCGCCGACTCCAGCAAACTGGGCCGGCGGGCGTTCGCCCGGATCTGCGCGACCGGTTCGGTGGGCACGCTGGTGACGGACTCGGCGGCGGATCCCGGGACGGTGCGCCGGTTCGAGGAGGCGGGGGTGCGGGTCGTCGTCGTCTGAGCCGCCGCGCTGCCGGTGCGGCCGGACCCGCCTAAGCTGGCGGGTGAGGCGCGCCGGGCCAGGGAGGCTGCGATGGGCGGGACCGCCGGGGAACGGGACACGTCCGGGGCGCGGCGGTACGTGCCGATCGCCGACCACGGGCTGATCGGCGACCTGCGCACCGTGGCCCTGGTGGGCACCGACGGCACCATCGACTGGTACTGCTGCCCGGCCTTCGACTCGCCGAGCGTCTTCGCCTCCGTCCTGGACGCGGAGCGCGGCGGCCGCTTCGAGCTGGCGGCGGCCGTGCCGGCGCGCACCAAGCAGTTCTACTTCCCCGACACCAACGTCCTGATCACCCGGTTCTTCACCGAGGACGGCGTCGGCGAGGTGCAGGACTTCATGCCCGTGGCCGGCGAACCGGCCGCGGAGGGGCGGCACCGGCTGATCCGTCGGGTGCTGTGCGTGCGCGGCTCCCTCCCGTTCCGGACGCGGGTGGCGCCGCGGTTCGGGTACGGCGCCCGGCCGCACACCCTGGAACTGACCGGGGACGTCGCGGTCTTCGACTCCCGGGACCTGTCCCTCGCGCTCACCGCGACCGTCCCGCTGGAGGCCGACGGGGCGGACGTGCGGGCCGACTTCAAGCTGGCCGAGGGCGACACGGCGGTGTTCGCCCTGGACCGGATCTGCGGTGACGTGTCCCCGAGCCGGTGCGAGTGCGGGGAGGCGGAGAGGCAGTTCGGCGCGACGGTGCGGTACTGGAGGCGGTGGCTCTCCTCCTCGCGCTACCGGGGTCGCTGGCGGGAGATGGTGCACCGCTCCGCCCTCACCCTGAAGCTGCTCACCTACGCGCCGACCGGGGCGATCGTGGCGGCGCCGACGACCAGCCTGCCCGAGGAGTTCGGCGGGGAGCGCAACTGGGACTACCGGTACGTGTGGGTGCGCGACGCGGCCTTCTGCGTGTACGCGCTGCTGCGGCTGGGCTTCACCGAGGAGGCCGAGGCGTTCATGGGCTTCGTGTCCCGGCACGTCAGCCCGGGCGACGGCAAGCCGTCCGGCCCCCTGCAGATCATGTACGGCATCGACGGCCGCACCGATCTGCCCGAGCGCGAACTCGGCCACCTGGAGGGCCACAACGGCTCGGCGCCGGTACGCGTCGGCAACGCCGCGGCCGACCAGCTGCAACTGGACATCTACGGCGCGCTGGTCGACTCGATCTACCTGTACGACAAGTGGGCCGAGCCCGTCTCCAGCGAGCAGTGGGACCATGTGTGCGCGCTGGTGGACTGGGTGTGCGCGCACTGGGACCAGCCCGACGAGGGGATCTGGGAGACCCGCGGCGGGCGCAAGAACTTCCTCTACTCGCACCTGATGTGCTGGGTGGCGATCGAGCGGGGCATCCGCATGGCCAACCGGCGCGGCCTGCCCGCCGACCTGCCGCGCTGGCAGGCGAGCCGCGACACCGTCTACCGCAGGATCATGAGCCGCGGCTGGTCCGAGGCGCGCCGGGCCTTCGTGCAGCACGAGGGCGGGGACGTGCTGGACGCGGCGGTGCTGATGATGCCGCTGTCGAAGTTCATCGCGCCGACCGACCCGAAGTGGCTGTCCACGCTCGACTCGCTCACCGAGGACCTGGTGTCCGACTCGCTGGTCTACCGCTACGACCCGCGGTCGAGCCCCGACGGGCTGCGCGGCGACGAGGGGACGTTCTCCATCTGCTCGTTCTGGTACGTCGAGGCGCTGACCCGGGCCGGCCGGCTCGACGACGCGCGCCTCGCCTTCGAGAAGATGCTCACGTACGCCAACCACCTCGGCCTGTACGCCGAGGAGATCGGCTGCACCGGGGAGCAGCAGGGCAACTTCCCGCAGGCGTTCACGCATCTCTCCCTGATCAGCGCCGCGTTCAACCTCGACCGCGCCCTGGGCTGACGCTCAGTGGCCGTGGCCGTCGGAGTGCTCCGGCGCGCCGTCGCCCGGGGTGCGCGTGTCCGCCTCCGCTCCGGCCCGGACCGTGAACGCCGCCGTGCGCACGACGCCGTCGTGCTTGAAGTCCAGGAACAGCCGGTAGGTGCCGCTGCTGGGCGCGGTGGCGGTGAACGAGACGGCCGGGCCGGGCTCGGTCGCGCCGTCGCCGGGCTCGCCGTGGGGGTGGACGTGCAGGTAGGCGAGGTCTCCGGAGCGCAGGGCGACCAGGTGGCCGTAGGCGCCGAGGTAGGGCTGGAGGTCGGTGACCGGCTCGCCGTCGCGGGAGACGGTCAGGCGCAGTTCGCCCGCCCGGCCCGGGCGCAGGGCGCCGGTCAGTTCGACCTCGTAGCCGTCGACGCGTGCCGTGCCGCCGGGTTCGGGGAGCTCCT
The DNA here is from genome assembly GCF_009852415.1 of Streptomyces sp. Tu 3180. Lineage (NCBI taxonomy): Bacteria > Bacillati > Actinomycetota > Actinomycetes > Kitasatosporales > Streptomycetaceae > Streptomyces > Streptomyces sp. Tu 3180. The sequence continues at coordinate 1,245,620 of NZ_WOXS01000002.1, forward strand.
GCGGACGGTAGGGGCCGGAGGCGGCGAGGTCCGCGCCGAGGGTGAGGTTCCGCGCGCCCTTCCGCGCCGGGGTGAAGTCGGCGAAGACCCGGTAGTCGCCGGCCCGGGGCAGCTCGACGGGGGTGGTCCAGGTGCCGTCGGCGGCGCGGGCCGGGTGCAGGTGGCGGTAGGTGAGCAGGTCGCGTGAGGCCACGATGAGGTGGAGTTCCTTGTCGTGCTCGCGGCGGTACCGGGTGACGGGCCGCCCCTCGTCGTCCCGGACGGTGAAGCGCAGTTCGGTGCGGTCCGAGGCGGTCACGTGCGGGGTCTCCAGGTCGAGGGTGTAGCCGCTCTCGGAGATCTGGAGCCCGCCGGCGGGGGTGGTCCCGTGCCCGGCGTGGCCGCCGGCCTCCTCGCCGGCCGATGGCGTCGGGGTGTGCCGCCCGTCGTGCGCGGGCGCACGGTCCGCGACGACCGGGTCGAGCCCCTGGCCGACGCCGTAGGCCGTGCCGAAGGTGGCGGCCAGGGCGGCGGCGAACGCGGTGATCCTCAGTCCGGTGTTCATGGCCGTCTCTCCTCGGGGAACGGGGCCTCCGGCTCACTCGAGCCGGTTTCCATGCAGCTCACCATACCCCCTGGGGGTAATGAGTCAAGTCGCTCGCACGGTTGCGCCGCATACGGCCCAGGGGTATACATGGAGCCCGGGGGCGGATACCCCCTCCCCGTATGCGTCACCGGCCGTCGAGCAGTGTCCCGGCCGGTCCCTTCGACCAGGAGCACCCATGACCGTCCGTACAGCCGGCGCCGAGGTGGAGCTCGCCATCGGCGGGATGACCTGCGCCTCGTGCGCCGCGCGGATCGAGAAGAAGCTCAACCGGATGGACGGGGTCACCGCCACCGTCAACTACGCCACCGAGAAGGCACGGGTCAGCTACGGCGACGGGGTCACCGTCGACGACCTGATCGCCACCGTCGAGGCCACCGGCTACACGGCTCAGGAGCCCGCGCCGCCCGGGCGGTCCGACGAGCCGGCCCGGGAGGACGGCGCCGGGCCCGACGAACTCCGGCCGCTCAGGCAGCGGTTGGTCACGGCCGTGGTGCTGTCCGTCCCGGTCGTGGCGATGGCGATGGTGCCGGCGCTGCAGTTCGAGTACTGGCAGTGGCTGTCGCTGACGCTGGCGGCACCGGTCGTGACGTACGCGGCGTGGCCCTTCCACCGGGCGGCGTTCACCAACGCGCGGCACGGTGCGGCCACCATGGACACGCTGATCTCGGTCGGCACCTCGGCGGCGTTCCTGTGGTCGCTGTGGGCGCTGTTCCTCGGCAGCGCGGGCACCCCGGGCATGACGCACCCCTTCGAGCCGACCATCACCCGCTCGGACGGCGCCGGGAACATCTACCTGGAGGCCGCCGCGGGTGTCACCGCCTTCGTCCTGGCCGGCCGCTACTTCGAGGCGCGCGCCAAGCGGAAGGCCGGTGCCGCCCTGCGGGCGCTGCTGGAGCTGGGCGCGAAGGACGTCACCGTGCTGCGCGCCGACGGGCGGGAGGAGACCGTCCCGGTGGCCGCGCTGACGGTCGGCGACCGTTTCCTGGTCCGGCCGGGCGAGAAGATCGCCACCGACGGGACCGTGGTCGAGGGCACCTCGGCCGTCGACGCCTCGATGCTCACCGGCGAGTCCGTGCCGGTCGAGGTCGGCGTGGGGGACGCGGTCACCGGGGCCACGGTCAACGCCGGCGGGCGGCTCGTCGTCCGGGCCGTCCGGGTCGGCGCGGACACCCAGCTCGCGCGGATGGCGAAGCTGGTCGAGGACGCGCAGAACGGCAAGGCCGCCGCCCAGCGGCTCGCCGACCGCATCTCCGCCGTCTTCGTGCCGGTCGTCATCGCCCTGGCGCTGGGCACCCTGGGCTTCTGGCTGGGCAACGGCGCCGGGCTGACGGCCGCCTTCACCGCCGCCGTGGCGGTCCTGATCATCGCCTGCCCCTGCGCCCTCGGGCTCGCCACCCCCACCGCGCTGATGGTCGGCACCGGACGCGGCGCCCAGCTCGGCATCCTCATCAAGGGCCCGGAGGTGCTGGAGTCCACCCGCCGGGTCGACACCGTCGTGCTGGACAAGACCGGCACCGTCACCACCGGACGCATGACCCTGCTGGCCGTGCACACCACCGACGGGACCGACGAGGCGGAGGCGCTGCGGCTGGCCGGAGCGCTGGAACACTCCTCGGAGCACCCGATCGCCCGTGCCGTGGCCGACGGCGCACGGGAGAGGACGGGCGCGCTGCCCACGCCGGAGGACTTCGCCAACGTGCCCGGGCTCGGCGTCCAGGGGGTCGTGGACGGTCACGCGGTTCTCGTCGGACGGCGGCGGCTGCTGGCCGAGTGGGCGCTCGAGGTGCCGCGGGACCTGGCCCGGGCCGTGGACGCGGCCGAGGCGGCCGGCCGTACGGCGGTCCTGGTCGCCTGGGACGGTGCGGCCCGCGCGGTGCTCGAGATCGCCGACGCCGTCAAGGAGACCAGTCCCGAGGCGATCCGGCGGCTGCGCGCGCTCGGTCTGCGACCCGTCCTGCTGACCGGGGACAACGAGGCGGTGGCCCGGTCCGTCGCCCACGAGGTCGGTATCGCGCCGGAGGACGTCGTCGCCGAGGTACTGCCGCAGGACAAGGTGGAGGTGATCGAGCGGCTCCAGGCGCAGGGCCGTTCGGTCGCCATGGTCGGCGACGGGGTCAACGACGCCGCCGCGCTCGCCCGGGCCGACCTCGGGCTGGCCATGGGCACCGGCACCGACGCGGCGATCGAGGCCGGCGACCTCACCCTCGTCCGGGGCGACCTGCGGGCCGCCGCCGACGCCGTCCGGCTGGCCCGCAGGACCCTCGGCACCATCAGGTCCAACCTGTTCTGGGCCTTCGCCTACAACGTCGCCGCGCTCCCGCTCGCCGCGGCCGGACTGCTCGACCCGATGATCGCCGGAGCCGCGATGGCGTTCTCCTCGGTCTTCGTGGTCGGCAACTCCCTGCGTCTGCGCGCCTTCCGGGCCGCCTGACCCCCAGGGAGCCGACCGCCCCGGCCCGGTGCCGGGGCGGTCGGCTCCCCCGTGTGGAGCGTGCGTACCGTGGGCACCTGGTGATTCCCGCGCCACGGTGCGGGAACGCCAGGCGCGGGCCCGCACCCGGGCCCTGCCCCACGATGTCACCGCGGGAGAGACGAGATGAGCGAGCCGACCAGTACCGACCAGGGCGTCACCCGTCCGCTCACGGCGCCCGTACCGCCCGCCGACGGGCTGCGCAGAGTCGCCTCGGCCGTGCTCGGCGACCTCAGGGCCGTGGACGGCGCCCTGTACGCGGCGGTGGCCGCCACGCCCACGCCGACCCTCGACCGGGCCCTGCGCCGGCTCTCCCACGCGGCCGACCACTCCAAGATCTCGTTCGCCATCGCCGGGGCCCTCGCGCTGGGCGGGCCGCGGCCGCGCCGGGCGGCGCTCGCCGGGGTCGGGGCCGTCGCCGTGGCCTCGGCGTCGGCCAACCTGCTGGGCAAGCGCCTGGTCCGCCGGGACCGGCCGGACCGGGAGGCGGCCCGGGTGACCGTGGACCGGCACGTGCCGATGCCGACGTCGGCGTCCTTCCCGTCCGGGCACACCGCCTCGGCGGTCGCGTTCGCCACCGCCGTCGGGACGGTGCTGCCCGCCGCGTCGGTGCCGCTCGGCGCGCTGGCGGGCGCGGTCGGCTACTCCCGCGTCCACACGGGCGTGCACTACCCCGGTGACGTGGCCGCCGGCGCGGTCCTGGGCATCGCCAGCGCCGCCACCGCCCTGGCCGTGGCGGCGGCCCGCCTTCCGGCCTCCTACGGATTCGGCCGGACGCTGCGGTCCCGGCGGCGGTGACCGGCGGCCGTGACGCGGGGCGGTGACCGCGGTGGGCGGCCCTCCGTCCGCGGCCGGGGCGGGCGACCGCGACCCGCGCCCCGCTGCGGTGGCGGGCGGCCGCAGGACGGACGGGCGCCGGCTCCCGCGGGGCGGCCGGGTGTCACGCGTCGCCGTACGGCACCGTGGCTCCCGGCAGCGCGTACTCGTCCCGCCGTCCGCACATGCCGAAACCGCCGAGGCGGCTGGGTTCCGCCCGGTACGCCGTCGCCTCGCCGAGGTGGGCGGGGTCGCCGGCGGCCAGCGCGTCCAGCTGGGCGCCCGTGCGTTCGGCGGCGGCCGGCGCGCCGGCCCGCCACAGCTCCCGCCACGCCGGCACCCGGTCGCGCACCAGCCGGGCGGCGGCCCGCTGGAACGCCCGGTACGGGCCGGCGTCCCCGGCGACGAGCGCCTCGCACAGGCCGAGGCAGCCCTCGACGGCGAGGTCCCGGCGGCGGCGCGCGGCCGCCTCCGTCTCCGGTCCGGTGCCCGGCGGGAGCGTCGCGGCGGCGGCGTAGCGGCCGGGGTCGGCCAGCACCCCGGGCGGGAAGGTGAACACGGCGTCCCCGGCCTCGGGCAGGCCGCTGTTCTGCATCAGCACGGTGACCCGCAGACCGTCGCCCTGCACCATCCGGTGCACCGTGCCGGGCGTGAACCAGGCGACCGTGCCCGGCCGCAGCGGGATGTCCCGGTGGCCGTCGGGGCTCAGCGTCTGCACGGCGCCGCGGCCGCCGGTGACGACGTACGCCTCCGTGCACACCAGGTGCAGGTGCGGGCTGCCGCCGCACAGCCCGTCGGCGGCCTCCCCGTCGTAGGGGCTCAGGTGCGACAGCCCGACCGCGCCGGGCAGCGGGGCGCCGGACGCGGGGCCGCTCACCACGGCACGCCCGCCAGATGGGCGCCGACCCGGTCCCGGTCCCAGGCGCCGTCCGCCACGACGATCCGGTAGCGGTAGGCGAAGGACCCGCCCGGCGGCAGCGCGAACTCCTCGAAGAACGCCCAGGAGAACGCGACCGACGGGATCGGCTCCGCGCGGACGAACCAGTGCGAGGCGTGGACGGCGCTCCGTTCGTCGAGGTTCTCCGGCGCGTGGGCGAAGACGAGCGTGGAGTGGCCGTCGTACTCGTCGTGTTCGGCGGTGAAGGCGAGCCAGGGGCTCTGGGTGCCCATGAGGTGCGCGGCGTCCGCGTCGGAGTCCGGGGCGAGGACCGTGCCGCCGGTGAAGTCGCGCGGGCCGCGCCACTGGAGCCCGGTGTAGCCGGCCATCTCCCGGCCGGCGGTGGTCGGGGAGCCGAACTCCAGCGGTGTGTCCCGCAGGTTGGTGAGCCGGATCGACCAGTCCAGCACCCAGGCGCCGGCCTCCTCGTCGACCGAGTGGACGCTCAGGCCCCGTTCCTCCCGGGCCCACTCGGCGCCGCCGTTCGCGACCCAGGTGAGGTCCTCGGTGCAGTCGAAGCGGTCGTCCCCGGCCCGGAACGCGGAGAAGCCCTCGTGCCGCATCGAACCGACGCGTTCGGGCAGCGGGAGGTAACCCCGGCCGTGCACGTAGGAGTTGCCGCCCCAGAAGTTCTGCCCGGACAGGTGACTGGCCGTCATCTGCAGTCCCTTGTGCCAGCGGTGGTCGTTCGGGCGGTACCCGGTCACCGTGCGGCCGGCCAGGGTCCGCACCGGATGGGCGTACGGCTTGCGGGACTCGAACGGATCGGGGTCGGGGCGGTAGACGTAGCGGAGGATCTCCGTGCCGCCCGCGGCCGTGACCGTGACGGCCTCGCCGTGGGTGTGGGTGACGCGGACGCTCATGCCTGCTCCTCGGGTGCCCAGCCGGGGTGGCCGCCGTGCATGGCCTCGTGGAAGGGATCGCCGGGGGCGATCTCACCGGCCCGCACCGGCCGGCCGGTGAACGCCGCCTTGTACAGGGCGGCGGCGAACTCCAGGGTGTCGCGGGCCTGCCGGCCGCTTCCCGGGGGTCTGACGCCGGCGTCGAGGGCGTCGAGGAGGGCGCCCAGCTGGGCCGTGTGCGAGCTGGGGACGTCGTGCGCCGGGGTGCGCCAGGCGGCGGCGCGCCCGGCGGGGACGTGCCGGGCCGGGGTGTAGGACCAGTCGTCGTTTCCGTGCCCGTAGAGGTGGGTGAGTTCGACCGTCGCGTCGGCGCAGTCGACGCGGATGCGGCTCACCTCGTCCGGCGAGAGCACGCTGTTGACGACGGTCGCCAGCGCCCCGTTGCGAAAGCGCACCAGGGCGGTGGAGACGTCCTCGCTCTCGGTGGCGTGGACCAGGCGCGCCGCCATCGCCCGCACCTCGTCCCACTCGCCGAGCAGGTGCAGCAGCAGGTCGTACTGGTGGATGCCGTGCCCCATCGTCGGCCCGCCGCCCTCGGTGGCCCACCGCCCGCGCCAGGGCACGGCGTAGTAGGCGGCGTCCCGGTGCCAGGTGGTCTGGCAGTGCGCGACCAGCGGGGCGCCCAGCTCGCCGCTCGCGATCAGCTCGCGGGCGTGCACGGCGCCGGAGCCGTAGCGGTGCTGGAAGACCACGGACGCGTACGCGCCCGACGCCTCCTCGGCGGCCGCGATCTCGTCGTACTCGGCGAGCGACAGGCACAGCGGCTTCTCGCACAGCACCCAGGCACCCGCCTCGAGCGCGGCCACCGTCTGCTCCCGGTGCAGCGACGGCGGCGTCCCGATCAGCACCAGGTCCGGGCGTACGGCGTCCAGCATCGCGCCCACCGAGGTGAAGGCGGCGACGTGTTCCCCGGCCTCGGCGCGGAAGGCGTCGAGCCGTTCCCGGTCCACGTCGACGGCCGCCACCAGTTCGGTCCGGTCGGCGTGGGCGCGCAGCGCGGGCAGATGGCCGCCGCTGACGATGGCGCCGGTGCCGATGACGGCGACGCGACGGCGGACGGGGGGCAAGGACATGCGGCGCTCCTGGGACGTTCGGCGGACACATTTGGAAAGCGCTTTCTCCAGCCGTCGACCCTAGGCCCGGGCAGGGCGGGGGACAACCCCGCGCGCCGGGGCGAGGACGCGCGACGCCCCGGCTGCGCGCCCGCCTCGGACCTGTGGCCGCCTGTTCCTACGCCCGCGCCCCGCCGCCCGAGCGCGGTCCGCCGGACCGCCCGCCGTCCCGCCCGAGGAACCGGTACCGGCGCTCCGGCCGCCCGGCCGCCCCGTACCGCAGCGACACCTCCGCGCAGCCGGCGGTGTGGAAGTACTCCAGGTAACGGCGGGCGCTGACCCGGGAGACCCCGGTCAGCCGGGCGCACTCGGTGGCCGACAGGGTGCCCTCGGTCTCGCGCAGGGTGCGCTCGATCAGCTCGGCGGTCTCCGCGCTCATGCCCTTGGGCAGCACGGGGGACGCCGGAGCCGCCGCCCCGGCCAGGACGCGGTCCACGTCGGCCTGGCCGCGGACGACCGCCCCGAGCAGCCGGCCCCGCTGCACGGCGTAGCGCTCCAGCCGGCCCCGCAGGTCCTCGAACTCGAACGGCTTGAGCAGGTAGTCGACGACCCCGTGGCGGACCGCGCCGCGCACCGCGTCCGCCTCCCGGGCGGCGCTGACGACCATCACGTCGCAGTCGTGCCCCGCGGTGCGCAGCCGGGGGATGACGTCGAGGCCGAAGACGTCCGGCAGGTACAGGTCGAGCAGGACCAGGTCGGGACGGAGTTCGTCCACGGCGGCGAGGGCCTGCTCACCGGTGCCGGCCACGCCGACGACCCGGAACGGTTCGAGGCGTTCGACGTAGGCGCGGTGCACCCGGGCCACCCTGAAGTCGTCGTCGACCACGAGCACGCCGATCGCGTCGGCGGTCGTGGGCGTGGGGTCCTCGCCCCGCCTGCTGGTCATCGGCCTTGCTCCTTCCGCCACCGCGTCGACGAGGTGGCCGGCGGTCGTGCGGTGCCCGTCGCCTCCGGTCGGCGCGACGGCGTGCGGCGCGGGCGCCGGAGCCGCCCATCATGGCCCTCACCTGCGGCCGGGGGAAAGAGACGTGCGCCACGCGGGGTCCGGCGAGGGGGCCCGGGGCGCCCGTTGACGCAACGAACACAACCTCCTTTGGTTGCGCAAGCGGGACAGTGCGGCGAAGCCCGGGCACCATGTGGCCCGCGTCACCCTCCCCCACAGGGCTTCGCGCAACCCCCAGACGACGACCGACAGGTGGTGGCATTCGTGCGCCTGCGCACCCCCCTCGCCCTGCTCGGGGCCGCCGTGCTCGTGCTCGTGGGCCCCCCGCTGCTCACGACCGGCGGCGGCGCCGACACCGGCACCCGGATCCCGGGCCTGCGCCTCATGGTCCCCAACACACCCGGCGGCGGCTACGACATCACGGCCCGTACGGCCGCGAAGAACGCCGAGGACGCCGGACTCACCCACGGCATCGAGGTGTTCAACCTGCCCGGGGCCGGCGGCACCGTGGGACTGAGCCGGCTGGTGAGCGAGCACGGCAACGGCAAGCTCGCCATGTCGATGGGCCTCGGCGTGGTCGGCGCCGTGCGCTCCAACGACGCGCCCAGGACCCTCGCGGACACCACCCCGATCGCCCGGCTCACCGAGGAGCAGGACGTCATCGTGGTCGGGAAGGACTCCCCGTACAGGACGATCGACGACCTGATCGGCGCGTGGCGAAAGAACCCCGGCAGGCTCCCGGTGGGCGGCGGCTCCTCCCCCGGCGGGCCGGACCACCTCGCGCCGATGCTGATGGCCCGGGCCGCCGGGATCCCCCCGAAGCAGGTCAACTACGTCCCGTTCGACGGCGGCGGCGAGCTGCTCGCCTCGATCCTCGGCGGCAAGGTCGCCTTCGGCGTCTCCGGCGTCGGCGAGTACCTCGACCAGATCAGGGCGGGCGAGCTGCGCCTGCTCGCGGTCACCGGCCCGCAGCGGGTCCCCGGGCTCGACGCGCCCACGCTCCGGGAGGCGGGCTACGACGTGAGCTTCACCAACTGGCGCGGCATCGTCGCCCCGCCCGGCCTGAGCGGCACCGAGCGCCGCAAGCTCGTGCGCCTGGTGGAGGAGCTGCACGACTCGGACGAGTGGCGGCGGTCGCTGGAGCGCAACGGCTGGGACGACGCCTTCCTGACCGGCGAGGAGTTCGGCGCGTTCCTGGACGCCGAGGACGAGCGCGTGGTCTCCGTGCTGAAGGAGCTGGGACTGTGACGACACCGGCCACCGGCCCCTCCCCCGCGTCCGCCGCCCGGCGGCGCTCCTGGCTGCGCGACCACTCCGAACTCGGGGTGTGCGTGCTGCTGCTGGCGCTGGGCGTGCTCGTCCTGACCGATGCCCTCACCCTGGACGTCGACGTCACCCAGCGCGGGCCCGTGGGCCCCAGGACCGTCCCGGTCGTCGTCGGCGCGGGACTGCTGGTCGTCGCCGCCCTGCTGGCTGTCGACGTGCTGCGCGGCGGCCGGGGGCAGGCCGGGACCGGCGAGGACGTCGACCTGTCCGAACCCGCCGACTGGCGCACGGTGCTGCTGCTGACCGGGGTGTTCCTCGGCTCGGCCGTCCTCATCGAGCCGCTGGGCTTCCCCGTCGCGGGCGCGCTGCTCTTCTGGGGCGCGGCCTTCGCCCTGGGCAGCCGCCGCTTCGACCGCGATCCGCTCATCGCGGCGGTGGTCTCCCTCCTCACCCACGCCGTGTTCGACAACCTGCTCGGAGTGCCGCTGCCCGGTGGTCCGCTGATGGGAGTGCTGTGACATGAACACCCTCAACTCCCTGCTGGACGGCTTCGGTACGGCTCTCACCCCGCTCAACCTGCTGTGGGCGGCCGTGGGCGTGCTGCTCGGCACGGCGATCGGGGTCCTGCCCGGCATCGGCCCGGCGATGGCGGTCGCGCTGCTGCTTCCGGTGACGTACGGGCTCGATCCGACCGGCGCGTTCATCATGTTCGCGGGCATCTACTACGGCGCGATGTTCGGCGGTTCGACCACGTCCATCCTGCTGAACACGCCCGGGGAGAGCGCGGCCGTGGTCGCGGCCATGGAGGGCAACCCCATGGCCAGGTCGGGGCGCGGCGCGCAGGCGCTGGCGGCCGCCGCCGTCGGGCACTTCGCGGGCGGCATGGTCGGCACGGTGCTGCTGGTCGCCCTCGCGCCGACGGTCGCCGACCTGGCCGTGGGCATCGGGGCCCCCGACTACTTCGCCATCATGGTGCTGGCGTTCATCGCCGTCACGTCGGTGCTCGGCTCGTCCCGGATCCGGGGCCTGGCCTCGCTGCTGATCGGCCTGACGATCGGTCTGGTGGGCCTGGACCGGATGACCGGTCAGCAGCGGCTGACCTTCGGCTCCCTGCAACTCGCCGACGGCATCGACGTGGTGATCGTCGCGGTGGGGCTGTTCGCCATCGGCGAGGCGCTGTGGGTCGCCGCCCACCTGCGGCGCAGGCCGCCCGAGCCGATCCCGGTGGGCCGGCCCTGGCTGGACCGCGCCGACCTCGGGCGCACCTGGAAGTCCTGGGCGCGCGGCCCGTTCATCGGCTTCCCGTTCGGCGCGATCCCGGCGGGCGGCGCCGAGATCCCGACCTTCCT